>JANRKA010000166.1:0-104399 GCA_033875325.1 Elusimicrobiota bacterium
CTACCCCAACCCCTCCATCGCGTCCTTGCCCGCCATCAGCGGCGTCAACCTCACCAACCTCAACGCGTCGAACCTGGCGTCCGGCGCCGTGCCCGCCGTGCGTGTGGACCTCTCGACGGTGACCACGGCCTTGAACCTCAAGGCCAACCTCGCCGGCGCCACCTTCACCGGGGCCTCGGGCATCACCAACGCCGCTTTCACCGCCACGGGCGCCTCGGGCCACATCATCTCGGCGTCCTCCATCACCACGACCGGCGGCGTCTTCGCCACGCGTTTCTCGGGCAACGGCTCGGGGTTGACCGGCGTGACCGCCACGCCCTCGGGCGCGGCGGGCGGCAACCTGGGCGGCACCTACCCCAACCCCACCATCGCGTCGTTGCCCGCCATCTCCGGCGCCAACCTCACCGGCGTGACCTCCACGCCTTCGGGCGCGGCGGGCGGCAACCTGGGCGGCACCTACCCCAACCCGTCCATCGCCTCCTTGCCCGCCATCTCGGGCGCCAACCTCACCAACGTCAACGCCGCCACCGTGGACAGCATCGACGGCGCGTCCATCCAGCGACTCGACACGACCCAGACGCTGACCGCCGGCGTCAACCACGTCTATACCAACACCGGCGGCGAGGTCTTCAACACGCTCTCAGCGAACCGCTCGTTGACGGTGTACCAGCCCACGACCGGCACCGACGCCTTCATGACCTTCCACGTGGGCAGCGACTTCGCCGGTTACTTCGGCATCGGCGGCGCGGAGAACGACTTCGTGGTCGGAGGCTGGTCGTTCGGCAACGTGCGCTACAAGGTTTGGCACGCGGGCAACGACGGCACGGGCTCTTCGCTCGACGCGGACCTGCTCGACGGCCTCAATCAGACCACGGCGGCGACCGGCAGCACCATCATGGCCCGCGACTCGAGCGGCGACTCGAACGT
Organism: Elusimicrobiota bacterium; assembly: GCA_033875325.1. Classification (GTDB taxonomy): domain Bacteria; phylum Elusimicrobiota; class Elusimicrobia; order UBA1565; family UBA9628; genus GWA2-66-18. The sequence continues at coordinate 928 of JANRKA010000166.1, forward strand.
GCGTTATCTGTTCAGCAGCTACCTGAACATGAGCCACGGCGTGTCCGGGGCCACGACCGATACCATCTTCTACTCGTCCACGGACGACTACATCCGCAAGAACAACGCGACGGGTTTCCGCGCCTCGCTCAACGTGCCGACGCGCACCGGCGGCGACGCCAGCGGGACCTGGGGCATCAACATCTCCGGCAACGCCGCCACCGCCACGACGGCCAGCGGCGTGGCGTGGACGGCCGTCACGAGCAAGCCGGGCTGGATGACGGCGACCAACCTCATCACCGACCTCTCCAACGCGAACAACTCGGTCCCGAGCGGCTTCTATCAGTACAGCAGCGGCACCAACTACCCCACGGCAGGGACCTGGTACAACCTGCTCAACGTGCGCCACGGCAACACGGGCAACGACCACGGTTGGCAGTTGGCGGCGAGTTATTACTCCAACGAGTTCTTCACGCGCACCTATCAGGGCGGCACGGGCAACAACGACGGCACTTACACGACCTGGAGCCGGCTCAACGGGTCGCGCAGCTGGGTCGGCGGGACGGGCACCACGGGCACGGCCGGCACCTTTGGGAACACTTGGCGCCTCGGCTCGAGCCATTCGGACGGCGTGTCGAGCGCCAACAACTGGCTCTATCTGTACAACGGCGCCGGCGGCGCCTACCATGATTTCGCCGCGGGCCAGGTCTACGCCTCCAGCACTTTGTACGCCAGCGGTGAGAACACGGACACCCGCTACGTCAACACGACGGGCGACACGATGTCGGGTGCTCTCACCGCGCAGGCAGGCTTCGACACGGGTTACTCCGGAAGCAACTCCAACCACGGCGCGTTCGACTATCGCTGGGGGTATCAGGAGGGCGGCGCCTGGTCGTCGCCGTACCCCGACCTCATCCTCGGCTACCACACGGGCGTGAGCATCGGCGGGCACTACAGCTACGGCGGCACGCGTTTCTTCAACGACCATCCCGACCGCGCGGGTTCGACCGAGATATTCTCGGTGGGCAACGGCGGCAACTACGTGACCTTCGGCAACGGCGGCACCTACCGCATCACGACGGCCGGCGTGGGCACGCTCGCGACCAGCACCTTCGGCTCCTTGCTGCCGCCGGGCGACGGCAGCACGGGTTATGACGTCGGCCGCTCGGGCCTGCGTTGGGCCAAGGTGCACGCGGTCAACCACTACGGCGCCTACAACGCCGGCCCCGACTTGGCCGAGCGTTACCCGTCCTCCGAGAAGGTTGAGGCGGGCGACCTCGTGGTGTTCGACCCGCTGCCGCCGCCCAGCAAGACCGTCTTCGACCAGAGCGTGGTCAAAGACCAGGGCACGGTCGTGGGCGGGCGGCGGGTGCCCGTCGCGGTGCGCCGTTCGTCGAAGCCCTACCAAGACGGGGTCATCGGCGTCGTCTCGACGGCGCCGGGCGTGCGGCTCCAGGACCCGGGAGACGAGAGCAATCCGCCCATCGGTCTGGTCGGCCGCGTCCCCGTGAAGGTGACGACCGAAGGCGGCCCCATCCGGGTGGGCGACTATCTCGCGGCGTCCTCGCTGCCGGGCCATGCGATGCGGGCGACGCCCGGCGCGGGGCCGACGGTGGCGGTGGCCCTACAGCCGTTCGCCGGCAAACCCGGCGCCGCGGGCAAGATACTCGCCTTCCTGCGCGCGGGCGGCGGGGACGCGGCCGCGCTCAAGAAGCTCGAAGGCGAGAACGCGGACCTGCGGCGGCGCGTCGAGCGCCTCGAGAAACTCGTCACCGCCAAGCCCTGAAGCGCCGCGAGGCGCTCAGTGTGAGGCGCGCGAGTGTTTCGCGTCGATGGTGACCTCGACGCTCAGCACCTGCTCGCCGCGCAGCACGGTCACGACGAGCTTCTGTCCCGGGACGGTCTGCGCCAGCGCGGCGGCCATGCGTTGGGCCGCCATCTCGCCGCCTTCGACGAGCCGGCGCGGGCCGATGCCGACGATGAGGTCGCCGCGCCGCAGGCCGGCCGCCGCCGCGCCGGAGCCGGGGCGGACGTGTTCGATGGCCAAACCCTGCTCGGGCTTGAACGGGTCGGACAGGTTGATGATGACGCCCATGCGCCCGGAGGCCATGTCGCCGGTCGCGGCGTACTGCTGCACCGCGCGCACCAGGTCGGGCGCCATGATGGAGAAGCCCAGGCCCACCGAGCCGCCGTTGCGGGTCACGATGAGGGTGTTCACGCCGATGACCTCGCCGCGCTCGTTGAACAGCGGGCCGCCGGAGTTGCCCGGGTTGATGGAGGCGTCGGTCTGGATGTGGGCCACGTACATGTTGAGGTGCCGGCCCACGCCGCTGACGATGCCGCGCGTGACGGTCTGGTCGAGGCCCATCGGGTAGCCGATGGCGATGGTCTCCTCGCCCACGCGCGGGGCGGAGCCCGCGATGGTCAGCGCGGGCCACGCGCCGGAGGGGTGCTGCGGCAGTTGGAGGAGGGCGATGTCCTTGTCGTGGTTGACCGCCAGGACGCGCGCGCGCAGGATCGGGGCGTTGGGGATGACGACCTCCACGTAGCCGCCCACGGGCGTGTCGCCGGTGACGTGCGCGTTGCTCACCGCCAGGCCCTGGGGGCTGATGATGAAGCCGGTGCCGAGGCTGTTGCCCACGTTGACGCGGAACACCGACGGCGCGATGCGGGCGATGACGTCGGCGCGCGACTCGACGGGAGCGGCGGCGACGGGCGCGGCCGGATCCGCTTGCGCCGTGGCGCCGGCGACTTCGGGCGCGGGGCCCGGCACGCCCGTCTGCGCGTCCTGCACGAGCACGGCGCGCGGCTGCTGCGCGCCCCAGTTCGCGTAGGTCGGAGCCGAACCCGTCATCTGCGCGGCGCCGAAGGCGAGGCCCGTCGCGAGCACGGCCGCCGAGAGGGTCTTGCCCGCCGTGAACAGGCCCTTCTTGGCGGCGGCACGGTCCTTGCGGTAGGAGAGGTAGTTGTAGAGCAGGAACACGGCGCCGACGACGGCCGCCAGCACCGTGTAGGTCATCGCCAGGCCGGTGTAGCCCATGGCGAAGAGCAGAGGGCCGCCGAACATCGCCGTGTTGAAGGCGAGGTGGGCCGTGATGGGCGCCGTGAGGCTCTCGGAGCGGTAGGCCACGCGGGTGAGGATCATGCCGAGCGTGAACTGCACGAAGAACACGTACGGGTCCACGCCCCAGTTGGCGAAATGCGCCGTCGCGAAGGACATCGACGCCATCACCGCCGCGAAGGGGTAGGCGTACCAGGCGAAGGTGCCGCCGATGAAGCGCATGACGCCCTGCACGAAGCCGCGCACGCCGGCGTGGTTGGGGATGGCGTCGAGCTGGCCGGCGAGCCAGTTCATGACGGGGCGCGTCAGCGCGAGCGCGGCGAAAGCCGGCAGGAAGGAGATGACGCGGAAGGAGACCTCCTCGAGCGCGACGAGCACCGGCAGGCTCATGCCGAGGAACGCGCCGGGCGCGGAGGCGAAGGAGAGCAGCGCGAAAGCCGCGGCGGCGCCGTAGACGGCGATCTGCACGGGGCGGGCGTGGTTGGCCAGCGGGCCGCGCGAGGTCAGCGCCTTGACGAGGGGCTTGGCGGCGAGCGCGACCGCGACGGTGGCCAGCAGGGGCAGGCCGAGGAAGGTCCCCGGCGCCAGGCTCAGCGCCGCGGCGATCTCCGTGGGGCCGAGTTGGGTGAGCAGGGCCACGCGGCCGAAGGCCTCCAGCGCGGCGTCGCCCAGGAACGCGGGCCACGGCACGGCCGTCAGCAGGGGCGCGAGCAGGAGGTCGTAGAGGGCGACGATGCCCACCATGTTGAGGCCCCACTTCAGGCCGTAGCCGACCTTGCGGGTCGTGGTCGTTGGGCCCAGCGGCTTGGGGCCGCCGAAGTCGTCGGTCGTCTTCGCGCGGTTGTGGGCGTGTTTGGCGAAGCGGCGCAGCGCCCAACGGCCGGCGGTGGCTTGGACGGAGAAGACGGGGGCGGGCTCGGCCGTGCCTTTCTTGGCCCCGGCGCCGTCGAACACGCGGTCGAGGCCCTTGTCGAGGTCCGGAGCCATGCCGTTGCGAGGGACGGCGCGCTGCAGGATGGCTTTGAGGCCGCCGAAGAGGCTGCGGCCGGCCGCCGGCGCCTCGGCCGACGGGGCTTCGGCGGCGGGCGTCGTCGGCGCGGGCTCGACGGCGGGCGAGGGGGTCTCGGCCGCGTCGCCGGCTTGGCGCGGCGCGCCGGGCGCTTGCGGAGCCTGCGGGGCGTCGGCGGGGGCGATGAGGGCCGACGGCGAGAGGGGGGCGGCCATGCGGGGCGCGTCGTGAAGGACCGGGACGCCTGAGACGAGGGAGGCCGGGGTCAACGAGAGAGAGAGGGAGGCGGCCGGCATGCGCAGCCCGCCCGACACGCCCGACACGCCCGTGACGACGGGACCGCGCGCTCCGGTCGCGCCCGCGGCGCGCGCCAGGCTCGCGTAGGCGTCGACGGGCGCCAGCGACGCGAGCAAGGCGAGGATGAGGGTCGAGACGACGGTCCGGCGGGCGTTTCGCATCATGTCCTCAGTGTAACCTTTCCCGCCCGAAGCCGCGGGGGCCGTAGGTCCCACGGGGCGAGGCGCATGGGGCCCTCTTAAGGAAGGCCCATGGGCCTATCCTTCGGATGTCGCTATAATCGGGTCATGGGAAACCTACCTTGGCGCGTCTATGAATACGCGAAGTGCTCCACCTGCCGCAAGGCGCTGAAGTTCCTCGACGCGCGCGGCATCCCGTACGAGCGGGTGCCCATCGTGGACCAGCCGCCCACCCGGGCCGAGCTGGAGGCGATGCTCGCGCGCGGCGTCGAGCTCAAGCGCCTGTTCAATACCTCGGGCGAGCTGTATCGCGAGCTCGGCTTGTCGGCGAAGCTCAAGACCATGAGCCGGGACCAGGCGTTGTCCCTGCTGGCCAAGAACGGCAAGCTGGTCAAGCGGCCCTTCGTCCTCTTGAAGGACCGCGGCCTGGTCGGCTTCGACGAGGCGGCCTGGAAAGCCGCGGCGGCGTGATATTCGATATACTGGCCGCATGAAAGGCACCAAGCCGGGCGCCACCCACGTCACCGGGCCGGGCGGCCGCGACGCCGCCGGCTTCGCGCGTTGGTACCGGGCGCGCTCGCTCGAGCAGTGGGAGAAGCTGGACCTCGCGGCGCTCTCGCGCCTGGCCGCGCTCGTCGAGAAGGCGCAGGCCAAGGGCCGCTTCGTCTGGGTGTGCGGCAACGGCGGGTCGGCGGCCATCTCCTCTCACGTCGGCTGCGACTTCGGCAAGACTGCGGCGGTCAAGGGCGCGAAGGCCTTGAAGGCGGTGTCATTGACCGACAACAACGCCTTCATCACCGCGACGGCCAACGACCTGTCCTTCGACGCGGTGTTCTCGCGCCAACTCGAGAACGTCGTGGCCAAGGGCGACCTGGTGCTGCTCATCAGCGGGAGCGGCAACTCGAAGAACCTCCTCGAGGCCGCGCGTCTCGCGCGCAAACGCGGCGCGACGGTTTTCTCCCTGCTCGGCTTCGAGGGCGGCAGGCTCAAGTCGCTGTCGCACGACTTCCTCCTGGTCCCGTCCGACCAATACGGCGTCATCGAGGACATGCACCAGGCCATCGCCCACATCCTGACCTTCTACCTCAAGCAGAAGCGCTGATGGCCCGCATCGTCGCCATCGCGCCCGTCTTCAACGAGGTGGGCAAGATCGGCCGCGCCGTGGCCAAGGTCCCGCGCCCCTTCGTCGAGGAGGTGGTGGTCGTCTCCGACGCCTCCGACGACGGCTCCGACGAGGACGCCAGGGCGCACGGCGCGACGGTCCTGCGCCACGAGCGCACTCTGGGCGTGGGCGCGGCCATCCGCACGGGCCTCAAATACGGGCTCGAAAAGGGCTACGACGCGCTCGTGGTCATGGCCGGCAACGACAAGGACGACCCGACCGAGATCCCCAAACTCGTCGCGCCCGTGCTCGAACGCGGCGTGGACTACGTCCAGGGCTCGCGTTACGCCAAGGGCGGCGAATACGGGAAGATGCCGCTGCACCGCTCCATCCTCACGCGCGCCTACCCGTGGCTGGTGCGCCTCGTCACCGGTTTCCCCATCACGGACGCGACCAACGGCTTTCGCGCGCACTCGCCGCGTTTCTTGAAGGACCCGCGCGTGAACATGGACCAGGAATGGCTGGATCGCGGGGAGCTGGAGTATTATCTCCAGCTGAAGGCCCTGACCCTCGGCTTCAAGGTCGAGGAGGTCCCCGTGCGCAAGATCTATCCCGACCTGTCGGCGTACAAGAACTACACGAAGATCCGCCCGGTCTACGACTGGGTCAGGAACCTGCGCCCCATCTTCTGGCTGACCATCGGGTGGAAGTCGTGAGCGTCGTCGCCCAGGTCGGCTGCGGCTACTGGGGCCCCAACCTCCTGCGCGTGCTGCGCGAGCTGCCCGGCTGCCGCCTCAAGTGGCTGTGCGACAAGAAGCCGGGGCGGCTCGAGTGGGCGCGCGAGCGTTTCCCCGGCCTGAGCCTGACCGGAGACCTGCAGACGGTCTTGCGCGACCCCGAGGTGGACGCGGTGGTCGTCGCCACCGAGGTGGTCACGCACCACGCCATCGCCAAGGCGGCGCTCAAGGCCGGCAAACACGTCTTCGTCGAGAAGCCGTTGGCCCACTCGACCAAAGAAGCGCGCGACCTCGCCGCGACGGCCAAGGCCATGAAACGCGTGCTCGGCGTGGGGCATGTCTTCCTATATCACCCCGCCTACCGCGCGCTGAAGGTGCGCGTCGGCCCGCAGGGGCTGGGGCGCCTGCTGTGCGTGGACCTGGCGCGCGTCAACCCGGGACCGCCCGAGCCGCGCCACGACGTGTTGTGGGACATGGCCCCGCACGACGCGGCCATGGCCGTGGACCTGGCCGGGACCGCGCCGCTGAGCGTGCGCTGCGTCGGGGTGCGCCGCTCGCTCAAGCTCGACGAGGCGGCCTTCGTGGAGCTCAAGTTCCCCAAGGGCGTCTTCGCGCGCATCCACGTCTCATGGCTCTCCAGCCAGCGCGTGCGCCGCGTCGAGGCTTATTGCGAGAACGGGACCATGTTCTTCGACGACGCCGTCCCGACGGAGAAGCTCAAGGTCGTGCACCCGGGCGTGGACACGCGCGTGGGCGCGGGGGCGGGCTTCAAAGGCACGCTGACCTACGGCCCCGGCCGCGTCGAGGTCCCCGTCCTGCAGAAGGACGAGCCCCTGCGCGTGGAATGCGCCGACTTCCTCGACGCCGTGCGCGAGGGGCGCTCGCCGCGCTCCGGCGCGGCGCTGGGCGTGACCGTCGTGCGCGTGCTGGAAGCCGCCGCCAAGTCCGCCAAGGCGGGCGGCAAGGAGATCAAGCTGTGATCATCTCTCAGACCCCCCTGCGCGTGAGCCTCGCCGGCGGCGGCACCGACCTGCCGGCCTACTGCGAGCGCTCGGAGGGCCGCGTGCTCTCTTTGGCCATCGACAAGTACATCCACGTCATCGTGCAGGAACGCTTCGACGACCAGATACACGTCAACTACGCCAAGCGCAAGGAGGTCGTGTCCTCCGTCGCCGAGGTCCAGCACCCGCTGGCGCGCGAGGCCATGAGAGTCGCGGGCATGAAGGGCGGCTTCGAGGTCACGACCTTGGCCGACATCCCCTCCGAGGGCTCGGGCCTGGGCTCCTCCTCCACGCTCACCGTCGGCTACCTCAACGCCTTCCACGCCTTCATGGGCCGCCAAGCCGACGCCGAGACGCTCGCGCGCCAGGCCAGCGAGATCGAGATCGAGCGCCTCAAGAAGCCCATCGGCCGCCAGGACCAGTACATCGCGGCCTACGGCGGCGTGCGTTTCTTCCGCTTCGGAAAAAAGGGTCGCGTGGACACGGAGGCCGTCGAGGCGCCCGGCGAGGCGCTGCGCCGGCTCGAGAACGGGCTCCTGCTCTACTTCACCGGCAAGACGCGTTCCGCCGACGGGCTGCTCAAGGAGCAGGGCGCGCGCATGGGCTCCAACAAGCGGAACATGGACCGCATCCGCGACTTGGCCGACTCCGCGCGCGCCGCGCTCGAGAAGGGCGACGCCGACGGCATCGGGCGCGCGCTCGACGCGAACTGGCGGCTCAAGCGTTCCTTGGCCGCCGGCGTCTCCGACCCGGACATCGACGCCTTCTACGCCAAGGCCAAGCGCCACGGCGCCCTGGGCGGCAAGGTCACCGGGGCCGGCGGCGGCGGCTTCTTCGTCCTCTACGCGCCCGAGCTCAAGCGCGCCAAGCTGCGCGCCGCGCTCAAGGACCGTCGCGAGCTGCCCATCGCCATCGAGCCCGACGGCTCCAAGATCATCTTCAACCAGAAGCGGCGCATCTGGAAGTAGCCTAGACCTCGTGGCGTCCGAAGAAGGACGCCAGGCCGAAGCCCGCGCCGCCCATCACCAGCGCCGCGCCCGCCACGCCCAGCGGCGTGGCCGACGCCGCCAGCGCGACGATCATGCCCAGCCAGCCCAGGCCCACGCCGGCCGCGACGCGGCCGGGCAGGGCCAACCCGCGGCGCGTCTCGCGGGGCTGCGGCGCCGGCGGCATCTCGGTCCGGAGGTCGCTGACGCCCGGAGCGGGCGCGGCCGTAGGCTCCTCGTCACCGGTGGCGAGCGCCGCCGCCGCGTCCACGACCGTGGACTCATCGCCGGTCGCGCCGGAAGCGTCCGGGGCGTCCAAGGTGCCGGCCTCTCCGAAGGTGGTGTCCACTGAGGCCAGGTCGTCCGTGATGGCCGCCGCGTCCGCGTCGGTGACGGTGTCGGCGGAGGCGGCGGCCGGCGCGGCGGCCGTCATGGCGTCGGCGCGGGCGACGTCCGCGACGGTGGTGCGGCTCAAGGCCCCGAGCCTCTGATCCTGCGTGTCGCCGGCGACGTTGACGAAGAACCGGGAAGCGCCCGCTTCCGTCACGGTCGTGAGCGTGTGCTCGGAGACGAAGTCCGCGCAACCCGCCTCGTCCGGGCAGGGACGCTCGTAAAGAGGCACGGCGCCGCCGGAGGGCGTTGCGTCACGCCGGAACCACAACATGCTTCGATTGTGGCGTCCCCGGGTCGCGTAAGTGATGGCCTGCCAAACCTCGCCCTCATCCGTGCCTTCCGGAACGGCGTGCGCGAACGCAGGCGTCAGCGTCAGCAGCGTCACCAGCAGGTTCAGGGTCTTCATGTTCGTTCTCCTTGCGTCTTGTCATCAGGATAGCCGGGAAGGGGGCCCGGGTTCAGAGGCCTAGTGCCCACTCGCGGGCAGGGCCGAGGCCCCTGAAGCGGTTGGTGACGCTTAAACCCATGATGTGAACTGCAATTTCACATTGGCCTGGAAAGCCCGTATTTGGTAGTTTGAGGGCATGGCGGCGACCCCTCCGGCGAAGGCGTTCCTGCTGGCCGCCGGCCTCGGCACCCGGCTGAGGCCCCTGACCGACACCGTGCCCAAGTGCCTGGTCCCGGTGGGGGGGCGCCCCCTGCTGCATTGGTGGCTGCGCATCTGCGAGCGGTTGGGCGTCAAGGAAGTGCTCCTTAATACGCACCACCTGGCTCCCCAGGTCCGGGACTTCGTCAAGTCGCGCACCAGCTCGGTGAAAGTCACGCTTTATCATGAGGAGAAGCTTCTGGGCTCGGCCGGCACGCTCGCGGCCAACCGCCACTTCGTCGCGGGGGAGAAGGCGTTCTGGATCTTCTACGCCGACACCCTCATCGGCGCGGACATGTCGCCGATGGCGGCCCTGCACCGGGCGCGGCACGCGGACCTGACGCTCGGCTTGTTCAAGAGTCCCGACCCCAAAAGCGGCGGCGTGGTGGAGCTGGCTGCGGACGGGCGCGTCCTGTCCTTCGAGGAGAAGCCGGCTCGGCCCAAGTCCGACCTGGTGGCGGCCGGCGCGTATCTGGCCGGCCCGCGCCTGCTCGGCGTCCTGCCCAAGCTGACCGGCGACTTGTCCCACGACGTCTACCCGAAGCTGCTCGACAACGCCTGCGGCGTCGTGCTCGACCCGGTCATCGACCTGGGGACCCCGGCCCGCCTCGCGCTGGCCCAGAAGGAGTTCAAGCGTTTTGGCCTCCGCTGAGCGCTGCGAGCCCTGCGAGGACGGACGCCGCCTGCTCGCGGCCGCCCTGCTCGTCCGCGTCGTCTGGGCCGTGCTGAAGGGCCAGTTCTGGGGTTATCACGACGACGGGCTCTTCGACGACGGCGCCTACATCAAGATGGGGCGGGCGCTGCTCGGCGACGGCCCGTTGTCCATGACGCACCCGCCGGGCTACGCGGCCTTCCTCGCGCCGTTCCTGGCGTTGGGCGAGTGGGGCGTCTCGTTGGCGCGTTGGGCGCAGTTCGTCGTCTCCGCCCTCATCCCGGTCCTGGCGTACCGCCTCGCGCTGGCCCTCAACCGCACGCGCGCCGAGGCGCTGGCCGCCGGGGTTTTCCTCGTCTTCGACCCGATGCTCGTGTACTTCACCTCGCGCATCATGAGCGAGGCGTCGTTCACCGCTCTCGCCGCGGCGTTCCTGCTGGCCTGGCTGCACGCCTGGCGCTCGGGGTCGGTCAAGGCGGCGGCGCTCGCGGGCGCGCTCGGCGCGGCGGCCAGCCTCACGCGAGGCGTCATGCTGCCCTACGGCGGCCTGCTCGCCCTCGTCGCGCTGCTGCGCCGCAAGGAGCAGCCGGCCTGGGCGCGGCTCGTGTTGGCCTGCGGGGTGGTCTGGACGCTGGGCGTTGGCGCGTGGACCGCCCGCAACTGGCGCGCCTACGGCCGCTTCGTGCCCATATCGGTGCAGGGCGGCTGGAACTTCTACGAGGGCCTGGCCACCGACTACGGCGAGATTGCGGTCCGCCCCGTGCGCATGGGTGAGGAGGCCAAGGCCCTGGGACTGACCACCCCGTTCGAGCTCGACGCCCACTTCGGAGCGAAGGCCAAGGCCTTCATCCGCGAGAGCCCCGGCGAGTTCGTCCGCATCTGCGCGGTGAAGGCCGCGCGTTTCTGGCGGCTCGCGCCGGAGGCGCCGCACGCGCTCTCCACGCGCCTGGCGGCGGGGGCGTTCTCGGCCGTCTTCTTCGGCTTCGCCCTCTACGGCCTGACGCTCGGCGCGGCGCGCGCGCCCGGGGCGTGGTTCCTCATCGCCTGGTGCCTGCACCTCAACCTGCTGCACGCCGTGTTCGCGGCGAGCCTGCGTTACCGCCTGCCCGTCCTGCCGGCCGTGGCCGTGTTCGCGGGGGCCGGCCTGGCGGCATTCATCGCGCAAAGAGGTAGAATCGGCAAATGAGCGCCGAGGCCCCGTATTCCCGCATCGCGCCGGACGTGAAGCTCGGCAAAGGCGTCAAACTCGCCGGCTGGCTCAACCTCTACGGCTGCTCCATCGGCGACGACAGCCGCGTGGGACCCTTCGTCGAGGTCCAGCGCGGGGCTTCGCTGGGCAAACGCGTGAAGCTGTCCTCGCACTCCTTCGTCTGCGAGGGCGTCGTCATCGAGGACGAATGCTTCATCGGCCACGGGGTCATGTTCCTCAACGACAAATACCCCGTCGCGACCAAGGACGGCAAGCCGACCGGCGACGCCGACTGGGTCCCGCAGAAGACCCTCGTGAAGAAGGGCGCCTCCATCGGCTCGGGCGCGGTCATCCTCGGCGGCGTGACCATCGGGGCGGGCGCGCTCGTCGGCGCCGGCGCGGTGGTGACCAAGAGCGTGCCCGACGGCGCGACGGTCGCCGGCGTGCCGGCGCGCGCGCGGGCGCGGGGGGGACGATGAGCGTCGCCGCCGCCGGGGCCATCCCTCTCGTGGACCTGAAGGCCCAGTACCGGGCGCTCAAGCCCGAGATGGACGCCGCCATCATCGCGGCCGTCGAGGGCGGGGCCTTCATCCTCGGCCCGCAGGTGGAAGCCTTCGAGGCCGCCTTCGCGAAGTACCTGGGCGTGCGGCATTTCGTGTGTTGCCAGTCCGGCACCTCGGCCATCACCCTCATGCTGCGCGCGGCGGGCGTGGGCCCCGGCGACGAGGTCGTCACCACCCCGCTCACCTTCTTCGCCTCGGTCGAGGGCATCCTCGAGGCCGGGGCCGTGCCCGTGTTCGCCGACGTGGACGCCGGCACCCTCAACCTCGACCCCAAGGCCGTCGCCGAGGTCCTCACGCCCCGGACACGCGCCATCCTGCCGGTCCACCTGTACGGCCAGCCCGCCGACATGGACGCGCTCTCGGCGCTCGCCGCGCAGAAGGGACTCCTTCTGTTGGAGGACGCGGCCCAGGCGGCGGGGTCCCGTCACCACGGCAAGCGGGCCGGCGCGTTGGGCAAGGCCGCTTCCTTCAGCTTCTACCCGGGCAAGAACCTCGGCGCCTACGGCGACGCGGGCGGGGTCGCCACCGACGACGACGCGATCGCGCTCGCCCTCAAGCGCCTGCGCAACCACGGCTCCGACAAGAAGAACTTCCACCTCGTCGCCGCGGGCAACGAGAGGCTGGAGACCATCCAGGGCGCGGTGCTCGGCGTGAAGCTGCCGCACCTCGACGCCTGGAACGCCGCGCGCCGCCGTCATGCCGCGGCCTATCGCGCCGCGCTGGCCGGCGCGCCGGGGTTGTCCTTCGTGGCCGAGGCCGCGGGCATGGAGTCGAACTACCACCTCTTCGTCGTGCGTCACGCCGAGCGCGACGCGCTCCTCGCGCGCCTGCACGCGGAGAAGGTCATGGCCGACATCCACTACCCGGTGTGCTGCCACCTGCAGCCGGCGCTGGGCGCGCGCCGGGGCGAGCCGGGCCGGTTCCCGGTCGCCGAGAAGGCCGTCGGCGAGATACTCTCGCTGCCGATGTACCCCGAGCTGACCTCCGCTCAGATCGAGCGCGTCGCCTCCGTCGTGCGCGCCTTCACGGGCGCATGAAGCGGGCCGCGCTCGCGGTCCTGCTCCTGGCCGCCGCGCTGAGGTTGGCCGGGCTCGACTGGGGCCTGCCCCACACCTACAACGCGGACGAGCCCCACATCGTCAACTCCGCGGTCTCGCTCGGCCCGTCGTTCTTCAGGCCGGTCTCGTTCAAGTACCCCACGCTGTGGCCGACGCTCCTGTCGTTCGCCTACGGCCTGTGGTTCCTGGTCTGGTCCGTCCTCGGCCTGCGCAAAGGCGTCGTGGATTTCATCGCGCTGTACGCCTTCGAGCCCACGAGTTTCTACCTCATCGCCCGCGCCCTCGCGCTGCTCGCCTCGCTGGGGGCGCTGCTCCTCGTCGCGCGCGCGGAGTCCGACCGCGACCCCAAACGCTGGCCCTGGGGCGCGCTCGCCTTGTGTTTCAGTCCCGTGCTCGTCGAGATATCCGCCACGGCCAAGCCCGACTCGCTGATGCTGCTGTTGGTCTCGGCGGCCTGGCTGTGCGCGCTGCGCTTCCAGGCCGGGGCCAAGCGCGGCTGGCTGTTCGGCGCGGCCGTCTGCTCGGGCCTGGCCGCGTCCACCCAGTACACCGCGGCCCCGGCGGCGCTCGTCGTGCCGTTGGCCGCGCTCCTGCGCCGCGGCGGGCCCGCGTCGCGCGGGGAGGCGGCGCTGGCGCTGGCGCTCGTCCCGGCGGCCTTCCTCATCGGCACCCCGTACGCCGTCGTGGACGCGGGGCGCTTCCTGGCCGATTGGGGCGACCACCTGGACCTCGCGCGTTTGCGTCCGCTCGACGCGGCCGCGATGGCCGAGACCGTCGCGCGCAACGCCTGGAACTTCGGGGGTGAAGGCGCGCCGTACGGCGCCGCGGCCCTGCTGGGCCTGGCCGTCCTCCTCAAGAAGGACGCGCGCCGCGCCGTCATGCTCCTGGTCCCCATCCTGGCCTACTTCGTCCTGCTCTCGCGCAGCACCGACGGCGGTTGGGCGCGCTACCTGTTCGGCGCGTACCCCGCGCTGGCTCTGCTGGCCTCCGAAGGGTTGGCGCTGCTCGGCGGCAAGTCGGTCCTGCGGCGCGGCGTGGTCGCGGCGGCCTTCGCCGCCCCGGCCCTGCTGCTGTCGGCGCGCTGGGCGCGCGCCGTGCGCCTGCCCGACACCCGCGTCGCGGCCGAGGCTTGGATCGAAGCCGAGATCCCCGAGGGCGACACCGTGCTGCTCGACATGGCCCACGCCTCGCCGCGCGTGCTCATGTCGGTCGAGCAGGTCCGCGACCTGGCCGAGCGCACCGAACGCGCCGGCAGCCCCCGCGCGCGGCTCTACCGCGCCATGGAGGCGCGCCATCCCGGCGGCGGCCGGCGCGTGCTGCGCGTCCAGCGCACCGCCCGGGACCTGTTCACCTTGCCCGGCCACGCCGCCAAGTCCCAGGCCGAGGGCGACTTCCTCGACGTGCGTCCCGGTCTCGACCCCGCCCGCGCCGCCCGCGTCGGTTGGGTGGTGACCTCCAGCTACGGCGCCGACCCGCGCAAGGCCCGCGAGCTCGCCACCTTCTTCTCCGAGCTCGCCGAGGGCTCCGACCTGGTCAAGGAGTTCCCCGTCGAGCCCGGCCTCACCGCCGGCCCCTGGCTGCGCGTCCACCGGCTCAAGCGTTAAGCTGGGTGCCTGTCCCCCGGCTTAACTTTCTATAATCCGACACCTGTGGCGAAACCCAAGGTCATCGTCGTCATGCCGGCGTACAACGCGGAGAAGACGCTGGAGCGGACGCTCAACGACATCCCGCCGGGCTCGGCCGACGAGGTCATCCTGGTGGACGACTGCTCCAAGGACGGCACCGTGGCGCTGGCCCGGAAGCTGGGGCTGACCGTCGTCGAGCACGCGGTCAACAAGGGTTACGGCGGCAATCAGAAGACCTGCTACGCCGAGGCCCTCAAGCGCGGCGCCGACGTGGTCATCATGCTGCACCCCGACTACCAGTACGACGCGCGCCTCGTGCCGGTGCTCGCCTCCCTCGTGGCCAACGACGTGTGCGACATGGTGTGCGGCTCGCGCATCCGCACGCGTTGGGAGGCCCTCGAAGGGGGGATGCCGCCGTATAAGTACCTGTTCAACCGGCTGCTCACCATCTTCGAGAACTCCGTCACCGGGCAGAACCTGGGCGAGTGGCACTCCGGCCTGCGCGCCTACTCGCGCAAATGCCTGGAGACGGTGAGCTGGGAGAACAACTCGGACGACTTCGTCTTCGACCAGCAGTTCCTCATCCAGGCCTCCTACCTGCGCATGCGCATGGGCGACGTGCCCACGCCGGTGCGCTACTTCAAGGAAGCCTCCTCCATCTCCTTCAAGCGCTCCTGCGTCTACGGGCTCTCCGCGCTGGTCTGCATCGGGCAATACGTCCTGCAGCGGCTCGGCCTCGTGCGTTTCGCGCTCTTCGAGCCCAAAGCGAAGCCCGCATGAGCCGCTGGCCCGCCGCGGCCGCCGTCCTCGCCGCGCTGCTGGCCGCCGCCGCCGTCGCCGACTCGGCCCTGCCCGTGCTGCGCGCCGGCGTGGTCCCCTTCGTCCTGCTGTGCCTGACCACCTTGCTCGCGACGGGCTCGGGCCGCGCGCTCGCGGGACACCTGGGGCTCACCGACCTCTCGGAGTCGCAGAAGACCCTCATCGGCGCCACGCTCGGCCTCGGCCTGCTCGCGTTGGGCACCTTCGCGCTCGGGGCGCTCGGGCTGTTCAAGCCCTGGGCCGCCTCGGCGCTGCTGGCGGCTTTGTGGCTCGCGGGCTACGCCGAGCTGAGGCCCGCGCTGGAGTCCCTGACGCCCGACCGCTCCTTGCTCGAGTCGCGCCCGCTGGCGGCCGCCGCCATCGCCTTGCCTTTGGCGCTGGCGTTGTGGGCGTGCCTGATGCCGCCGCACCAGTACGACTCGCTCGTCTATCACATGGCCCTGCCGCAGGACTACCTGCTCGCCGGCCGCCTGCGCGCCCCCGAGGGGCTGCTCTTCGCTCACTTCCCGCAGAACGGCGAGATGCTGTTCACTTTGGCCCTGCTCGCGGGCTCCGACGTGCTCGCGCAGATGTTCGTGTGGCTGGCCTTCGCGCTGTCCATCGCCTGGCTCTTCGCGCTGGGCCGCCGCGAGGCGCCGCTGTCGGCCGTCCTGCTCGCCTGCTTCCTCACGGCCACTCACGCCGCGCTGCTGCTCACCGCCTCGACGACCTACGTCGAGCCCATCGTGATGTTGTGGGTGACGGCGGGCGCGTTGAGCTTCGAGCGCTGGCGTCAGGTGCCGGCCGCGCGAGGCTGGCTGGTCCTGTCGGCCGCCTTCATCGGTCTCGCGCTGGGCACGAAGTACTACGCGGGCCTGGGCGCCGTCGCGCTGGGCCTGCGCCTGTCGTGGCGAGCGGCCAGGGCCGAGGACCGCCGCGCGGCCCTGGCCGACCTCCTCCTCTTCACCGGCATCGTCACCGTGCTCTTCGCCCCGTGGCTCGTCAAGAACTGGGTGCTCGTGAGGAACCCGGTCTTCCCGTTCCTCTACAAACACTTCGCCAACACGGGCACGGGCTGGCACGGCGACGCGGCCGCGGGCTACTTCCGGGTCCTCACCGAATACGGGCACGCCGAAGGCTGGCTGAGGAGCCTGCTCAAGCTGCCCGTCCTGCTCCTGCGCAACCCGCTGCGCTTCGGCGGCGGCATGGACGTGTTGGGCGACCTCGGGTGGACCTTGCTGCTGGGCGCGGTCCCTTTGGGCGTCTGGTCGGCGCGCGAGAACGGCTTCCGCCGCGGGCTGCTCGTCTTCTGCGGGCTGTGGGCGGTGGGCTGGTTCTCCTCGGGCGTGGTGCTGCGTTTCCTCACCGTGCTCGTCCCGCTGCTGGCGCTCACCGGCGCCGCGGGCCTCGTCAAGCTCTCCGAGCGGCTCGACGGCGCGGGCCGGGCCGTGCTCGCCGGGGCCGTCGCCGCGATGACGGCCGTGAACCTGTTCCTCGTCCTCTTCGTCCACGCGGTGTTCGGCACGCCTTCGGTGCTGCTGGGCCTGGAGACCCGCGAGGACTTCCTGGCGCGCCGCCTGGATTATTACCCGTGCGCCGCCGCGGCCCGCGGCCTGCCGGGCCCAAGTGGTAGAATCCTCGTCGTGGGAGAGCAGCGCGGTTATTACCTGGGACGCGAGCACCTGCCGTCGAGCGTGCACGCCCCGAACCTGTGGGTGAGGCTGGCCGAGGAGGCCGCCTCGCCCGCGGACCTGGCCGGCCGCCTGGCCGAGGCCGGCTTCTCGCACGTCCTGTTCGTGCCCAAGGAGAGCGCCCGGCTCGGGGCGGCCCTGGGGACCTTCACGGCCAAAGGCCAGGCCAATTGGGACGGCCTGGAGTCCCAGCTCGAGGTCGTGGCCAAGGCGCGCGGCTGCCTCATCGCCGCGGTGGAGCCCAAGCCTTGAGGGACCCGGGCTTGCTCGTCGCCTGCTTCGCCATCGCGGGAGGCATCTCCTTCCTGCTGACGCCCGTCGTGCGCGCTCTGGCCCTGAGGCTGGGCGCCATCGACGCGCCGACCTCGGCGGTCAAGACGCACAAGGAACCGACGCCCGTTTTCGGCGGCGTGGCCATCTTCGCCGGGTTCGCCGTCACCTTGCTGCTGCTGCGTTTCATGACGAGTTATCCCACCGGCACGCTCTACAACCTGCGCGCGCTCATGATCGGCGGCGCCCTCGTGTTCCTGCTGGGGCTCGTGGACGACCTGCGCCGTCCCGAGGGCGTGGACTACAAGCCCAAGTTCGCGGTGCAGATCCTCGCGGCCGCCCTGCTCGTGGTCTTCGGCCTGCGCATCCGCTTCATCGACCCGTCCTGGGTCGCCGCGGCCGTGACCATGGTCTGGGCGGTGGGCGTCACCAACGCGTTCAACATCATCGACATCATGGACGGCCTCTCGGCGAGCCAGGCCGCGACGGCGGCGCTGGGTTTCCTGCTCATCTCGCTGCCCTCGGAGGAGCTCTACGTCAACGTGGCCTCGGCCGCTCTGGCGGGCGCCACCGTCGGTTTCCTGCCCTGGAACTTCTCCAAGAAGCGCAAGGTGTTCATGGGCGACAGCGGGTCGCTGACCATCGGCTTCCTGCTCGCCGGCATCTCCTTGGGCACGCGCTACACCGACATGAACGACGCCGGAGTGCTCGCGCCGCTGCTCATCCTGTTCGTGCCCGTGTTCGACACCTTCTTCGTGAGCATCCTGCGCCTCAACCAGGGCAAGTCGCCCTTCCTCGGCTCCAAGGACCACTACGCCCTGCGCCTGGAGAAGGCGGGTCTGAGCCGGCCGCAGGTGGTGCTCGCCTCCGCGCTGGCGGCCGCTTTCTTCAGCTTCTGCGCCTTCCTCGCCACCCAATACGAACTCAAGGGCGCGGTGATGGTGTACCTGCTGGCCGCGGCCGTCGTGTTGTGGATCGGGCGGCGCCTGGCGCTCGTCGAGATGCGATGAAGAAGACCGGCGTCCTCATCCTCGGCGGAGGCCTCGCGGGCCTGTCCACGGCGCGCCACCTCGGCGTCGCGGGCCAGCGCTCGCGGCTGGTGGTCGAGGCCAAGGACCGTCCCGGAGGGACCGCGGGCTCGGTCGTCACCGACGGCTTCACCTTCGACTACACCGGCCACCTGCTCCACCTGCACGACCCGTACGGCAAGAAGCTCATCCTCGACCTGCTCGGCGACAACCACGCGACGCACGAGCGCCGCGCCTGGATCTGGTCCAAAGGCGCCTTCACCCGTTATCCCTTCCAGGCCAACACGCGCGGCCTGCCGCCCGCCGTCGTCGCGGACTGCGTGGCCGGCTTCCTCGAGACGGTGCACCGCCCGCGCCCCCTGCCCAAGGCGCCCGATTTCCTTTCCTGGTCGCGCGCGACATTCGGCGACGGCGTCACCCGGCACTTCATGCGCCCGTACAACGAGAAGTTGTGGCGCGTGCCGCTCTCGCGCCTGACCACGGAGTGGCAGGGCCGCTTCGTGCCCAAGCCGTCGGCGGCCGAGGTGGTCTACGGCGCCTTCGCCGAGCAGAACGCCCTCTTCGGCTACAACTCGACCTTCCGTTATCCCGTGCGCGGGGGCATCCAGGCCCTGCCCGACGCGTTGGCCGCCGCGCTCGAGCCCGGCGTGCTGCGCACGGGGGCCCGCGTGGAATCCGTGGACCTGCGCGAGAAGGTCGCCGTCGTCGGCGGCCTCGGCGAGGTGCGCTACGAGCGGCTGGTCAACACCCTCCCGCTGTGCGATTTCCTCGACCTGGCGACGCCGCTGCCGCCCGCGGTCAAGGCCGCGCGCGCCAAGCTGCGCTGGAACACGGTGTGGAACCTCAACCTCGGCGTGGACCGCCTCATCAGCGACAAGCACTGGGTCTATTACCCCGAGAAGAAGTACCCCTTCTACCGCGTCGGCTTCTCGAGCAACTTCTCGCCGAACCTGGCCCCGGCCGGCCACACCGCCATCTACGTCGAGGTCGCGCGTCCGGGCGGCTCGGCCGTGGACGTGCCCAAGCTCGAGGCCCAGGTGCT
This sequence comes from Elusimicrobiota bacterium, assembly GCA_033875325.1. Classification (GTDB taxonomy): domain Bacteria; phylum Elusimicrobiota; class Elusimicrobia; order UBA1565; family UBA9628; genus GWA2-66-18. The sequence continues at coordinate 20,234 of JANRKA010000166.1, forward strand.
CGCGGGCCTGCGCGAGGCCGGCGTGCTGCGCCGGGGCGACACGCTGTCGGCCAAGGTCTGGATGCCGGTGAAGGTCGGCTACGTGGTCTACGACTTCGACCGCACGCCGGCGGTGACGACCATCTTCAAGCACCTCGCGACGCGCGGCGTGGACTCCATCGGCCGCTACGGCGGCTGGAAGTATTCGTTCATGGAGGAGACCATCCTCGACGGCAAGCGCTGCGCGGAGCGGCTCTGCGGACGCGAGGCCGCCGCGGAATCGGCCGGCGCCGGCATCCTGGCGCCGTTGAAGTAGCGGGGGTTTGATATCATGCCGACGATGAGCACACGCCCGCTCCTGCTGACGACGGCCGCGGCGCTCCTGCTCGCCGGCTGCGTGGCCGAGACCGTGGAGCGCCGGCGCCCGCGCAAAGGACCGGTCAAAGAAGTCGGCTTCGTGGACTTCGGCGGCGGCCGCGTGCGCTACTCCACCGAAGGCTGGGGCTGGTTCGTCGCGGGTCGCCGGCGTCACGCCAAGCGGCTCATGCGCAAGAACTGCGGTCGCGAGCTCGTCGCGACCATCGTCGACGAATACACGCGGGAGGACGCCGACATCGCCTACTCGGGCGACGACGTGACGCAGAGCCTCGACCGCGGGCTGGACCACTACAAGATCGCGCCGTTCCAGCATTACGCCTACGAGTGCCGCCCCAAAGGCGGGGTCGCGCCGGCCGTCGCGCCGTCCACCGCCGCGGCGACCTCGCCGTTCGTCGTCGTCCCGGCGCGCGAGCTGTTGCCCGGCGCCACGGTGCCGGCGCCCGCGCCCGCGCCGGAGCCGGCGCCCGCGCCCTCGTCGGCGCCCGAGCCCGCGGCCGTCCCGCCCGTCGCGCAGCCTGACCCCGTCGTCTCCACCGCCCCCGCCGTCACGGAGCCCGCGCCATGAAGCTCGACCGCCCCCTCTGCTTCTTCGACCTCGAAGCCACCGGAGTCAACCCGCTCGAGGACCGCGTGGTGGACGTGTGCGTCCTGCGCCGGGAGCCCGACGGTGCCGAGACCCTGTTCTCCTCTTTGGTCAACCCCGGCGTGCCCATCCCCGCCGAGGCGACGGCCATCCACAAGATATCCGACGAGATGGTGAAGGACCAGCCGCGTTTCTCGGACCTGGCCGACAAGCTGCAGGAGCTCTTCAAAGGCGCCGACCTCTCCGGCTTCAACGTGCTCAAGTACGACATCCCCCTGCTCGCGGCCGAGTTCAAGCGCTGCGGAGCCGACTGGCCCGGGACGGGCCGGCGCGTGCTCGATTCCTACGTCATCTTCGCGCGCAAGGAGCGGCGGGACCTGACCGGCGCCTACAAGTTCTTCTGCGGCAAGGACCTCTCCGGGGCGCACCGCGCCGAGGCCGACGTGCGCGCCTGCGCCGAGGTCCTCGACGCCCAGGTCGAGCGTTACCCCGACCTGCCCAAGGACGCGGCCGGTCTCGACGCCTGGATCTCGACGCGCGACCCCAACGACAACCGCGTGGACGGCGACGGCAAGTTCGTCTGGCGCGGCGGCGAGGCGGCGTTCAACTTCGGCAACAAGCACAAGGGCAAGACCCTGCGCGAGGTGCTGCGCGCCGACCCGGGCTACGTCTCGTGGATGGTCGAGAAGGGCGCCTTCTCGGCCGAGGTGATCAAGATCTGCCGCGACGCCATGGACGGCCGTTTCCCCGCCAAGAAATGAGGAAGGCCGTCGTCCTCCTGTCGGGCGGCCTCGATTCGACGACCGCGCTGTATTGGGCCAAGAAGAAGGGCTGGTCCCCCATCGCGCTTTCCGTGCGTTATGGCCAACGCCACTCCAAGGAGCTCAAGGCCGCGCGCCGGGTCGCCGCGGCCGCGCGCGCGCCCCTGCACGAGGTGACGCTCGACCTGCCCTGGCTCGGCGGCTCCTCGCTGACGAACGCGCGGCTGAGACTGCCGGACCTGCCTCTGTCGAAGATCGGCGCGGGCGGCGTGCCGTCGACCTACGTCCCGGGCCGCAACACCGTCTTCCTGGCCCTGGCGGCGTCCTTGGCCGACGCGGCGGGCGCCGACGCGGTGGTCATCGGGGCCAACGCGCTCGATTACTCCGGCTACCCAGACTGCCGTCCCGCGTTCACGCGCGCCTTCGAGAAGACGGCGCGCGCGGGCACCCGGCGCACCCGTCTCAAGGTGCTCGCCCCGCTCCTGCACCTGGACAAGGCCGGCATCGTCCGCCTGGCCGGCGCCGTCGGCGCGCCGCTGGCGTTGACCTGGTCGTGTTACGCGGGCCGGGCGCGTCCGTGCGGGCGCTGCGATTCCTGCAAGCTGCGCGCCAAAGGCTTCCGCGAGGCCGGCGCCGCAGACCCCGCGCCGTGAAGGCGCTCAAGCTCTCGGACGAGGGCCGCGCCCGCGTGGTCGAGGTCTTCTCCTCCATACAAGGCGAGGGCCCGCGCCTGGGCGAGCGGCAGATATTCGTGCGCCTCGGCGGTTGCAACCTGCGCTGCGACTACTGCGACGAGCCCGACACCATCCCCATCCCGTCGGGGGTCGTCTGGACCGCCGTGAAGGTGCGCGCCGCCATCGAGAAACTCGCCGCCAAACGCTCGCATCGCAGCGTGTCGTGGACCGGAGGAGAGCCGCTGCTCCACGCCGCGTTCCTCGCCCCGTTGATGCGCTGGGCGCGTTCACGCGGGCTCGAGAACTACCTGGAGACCAACGGAACCTTGCCCGCGGCCATGCGCGCCCTGGCCGCGCCCGCCGACGTGGTCGCCATGGACTTGAAGCTGCCCTCGGCCGTGGGCCGCGAGTGCTGGGGCCAACACGCCGCGTTCCTCGACGAGGCGCCGGCGGCCAAGACCTTCGTCAAGGTCGTGCTCACCGCCAAGACCACCGATGACGAGGTGGGCAAGGTGCTGGCGCTGCTGCGCGGCGTGCCCCAACGCGTCCCGCTCGTGCTCCAGCCCGTCACGCCCGGCTTCGGCGCCGACCCCATCGCGCCCGCGCGCTGCCTCGCCCTCGAGACGCGCGCGCGCCGCGCCCGCCGCCGCGTGAGCGTCATCCCGCAATGGCAGCACCTGTGGGGCGTTCGTTAGCCGCGGCTGCCGCCGCGGCGCTCTTCATCGCGGCGCTGGCCGCCCGCGCGCGACTGAGCCCCTCCGTGGACTACCTGCCCGGGGGCGGCCCCGCCTGGATCGTCGCGCCCAAGCCGCTGGGTCTCAAGGCGCGCTTCACGGCGCCGACCTTCGTCCACTTCCGCCGGCGCTTCGTCGCGGGCGCGGCCGAGGCGGGCGAGTTGAGGCTGCGCGCGCGCCGCGAGAGCCAGGTGGTGCTCGACGGCAAGGTCGTCCTGCCGCCCGGAGAGGCCGAAGGCGGCTGGAAAAACGAGCGCCGCGTCGTCTTGCGCCCCGGGCCGGGCCAACACGAGCTGCTCATCGTCGTGCGCGCCGAACCCGGGCCCGCGGCGTTGTCCGCCGAGGCGCGGGCCTGGGGCCTGAGCACGGACGAGACCTGGGAGACGGCGGCGGAGGGCCGGGGTTGGCCGCTGGCGAGCCTGGCCGCCGCGCCGCGCCGCGCCGAGGCGTACGCCTCGCGGCCGAGCGCGGCCTCCGCCTTCCTCGTCACCTTGCCGTGGCTGGTCCCGTTCATCCTCTTCGGAGCCTGGGCCGCGCGACGGGGCCTGCGCCATGGCTGGCGCTGGGCGGCCGCGGGCTGGCTCGCGCTGAGCGCGCTCAACCTCGCGCGCCTCATCCCCGGCGCGGGCTACGACGCCCTCCAACACGCCGAGCTCGCGCGCCTCGTCGCCGCGTCCGGCTTGCCCGGCCCCGGCGCGAGTTGGCAGAGCTTCCAGGCCCCGCTCTACCACGCCTTGTGCGCGCCGCTGGCGCTGCTGCCCGTCTCCGACGACGCGCTCATCCGGCTCATGCGCCTGCCCAACCTGGCCTGCGGCTTCCTGCTCGCGCTGCTGTGCGCGCGTTTCGCCGCCGAGGCGCGCCCGCGCCGGCCGGATGCGGCGGCCGCGGCCGGGCTCTTCGGCTTGGCGTTGGCCCCCAACCTCTACATGAGCCAGGCGCCGGGCAACGAGCCGTTGGCCGCCGTGCTCGCCGCGGCGTTCCTCCTGTCGTGCCTGCGCGTCTCGGGCCGCGAGTCGGCGCCGGCGGAGGCCTTCCTCCTCGGCGCGACGCTCGGCGCGGCGCTGCTCGCCAAGACCACGGCGGCGCTCGCGGCGCCGGCGGGGCTGCTCCTGCTGGCCGGCCGCCGCCCGTGGCGCTGGTGGGGGGCCGGCGCGACGGGGCTCGCGCTGGCCGGCGGCTGGTGGTACGCCCGCTCCTGGCTGCATTACGGCTCTCCGTTCACGGGCGGCTGGGACGCGGCGCGCGGCTTCGCCTGGACCCAGGACCCGGGCTACCGGACCTTCGGCGACTTCGTGCGCTTCGGCGCGGTGCTGTCGCAGCCCGTGTACTCCGGCGTCGCGGGTTTCTGGGACGCGTTGTACTCCACGCTGTGGCTCGACGGTTGGCAGGGCGGGGTCATCGACCCCTGGGCGCAGCCGCACTGGTCCCCGCGTTGGCAGGCCGCGGCCGCGGCCTGGGGGCTGGCGCCGACCGCCTTCCTCCTGGCCGGCTGCCGCAAGGCCCTGGGCCGCGCCGAGGCGCCCGCTCTCGCGGCGATGGCCGCGTTGGGCACCGGCTTGGCGGCCCTGCTCTGGATGTTCCTCTCGGTGCCCGTGTATTCGACCGTGAAGGCGAGCTACCTGCTCGGCCTGGCGCCGGCCGCGGCCTTCCTGCTCGTCGAGGGTTTGCCGGAGCGCGGCGCCGCGCGCGTCGCGTCGTGGGCGCTGCTGGCGGGCTGGGCGGCGTGCTCGGTCCTCGCCCATCTGCCCCGCTAGAAATTAGGAGGCGCTGAGACCAGGCGTCCACTAGGGACCGTCTCAGCGCCTCGCAGGACCCGCCCCGACCCCGCAACGCCCGCGCGTCCTCGTGTCTCGGCGGAAACGACCACGACGGCGCGTGCACGGCTTCGGGACTTCGCGTCCACGGCCACGACTGCGACTGCGTCTGCGTCACCGGATGCGTCTGCGTCGCGTCACCGTCCCCTGCGCCGGTTCCAGCCTCGGCTTCATCCCGGCGTCCGTCTGCTGCGGCACACCGGGTTCGGGGCGGGTCGTTCGTAGTATAGCCCCGATTCGTATGGCGTCAAGACCCAAGTCCCGGCCTGGGTCCTCGACGAGAAATGTTATCGTGTGGCATGAACTGGCTCCTCCTTTCCCTCGTCGTCCCCGCGTTGTCGCAGGAGGTCTCTTCGGCTCCCGCCGCCGCGGGAGCGGCGGCGCCGGCGGCCGTCGCCGAGGCCGTCGTCCCCGAGAAAAAGCCCGGCCTGTTCCCGCCCAAGGCGCCCGCGCGCGCCAAGAACTCGCTCGACTCGGCGGGCGAGGTGGCGCGCGACCTTGCCGCGGCCGTGGAGTATTTCGAGGCCGGGCAGGCGTATTACCGCGCCTTCACGAAGGGCACGCACACCGCCGAAGAGAACGCCGCTTTCGCGAAGTTCCTCGAGGACTACGAGAAGGAGCAGGCCACGGCCAAGCGCACTCACGCCGCGCTCGGCGCCTGGCTGGAGAAAAAATCTCAGGTCACGGATTAGGCGCCTCGTGATAGAATAAAGTCATTCGGCCCCGACGGCAGGGGCCCTTTCGAGGTACCCCTCATGAAGCTCCTCCTTTCCGCCGCGCTCCTGACCTTCGCCGCGCTCCCCGCCGCCTCCGAGCCCCTGACCGGCTCCGGCTCCGCCGCGGACGCCTGCTCCTCCGGCACCGGCTTCGAGGGCCGCGCCATGGTCCTCTGGGCCACCGACAAGACCAACCCCGACGAGGCGCCGTGCCTGGCCCGCCTGTCCTACGCGCGCTGCGAGGCCGAGATGGCCGACGACGCGGCCATCCCGACGGGTTACGCGCGCCGCTTCTTCTCGGGCCGCGGCGTGGCCGCGGTGTACGAGGTGTCGCCGGAGGGCGCCGTGACCGTCACGCTGAACTTCGCCGGCGCGCTGGGCATCAACTCCGGCGTGTCGCGCCTGGGCACCTACCCGTATCAGCGCGCGGTGTACCGCGGCATCGGCGTGGACAAGGCGTCCGCCTACGACCTCGACGCCCGGGCCTCGCGCCCCATCGGCAACGTCTTCCTCATCCCCGCCGAGAACCTGACCGAGCGCGCGCTCGCCCAGTGCCCCGCGGACCGCTGAGCTAAGAGAAGCGTTTCCCGGCGGCCCGGTCGAGCAGGATGGAGACCATCATGTCTCCGAGCACGTTGACGACCGAGCGGGCCCGCGCCAGGATCCAATCCACGGTCAGCAGCAGGGGCAGCAGCTCCACGGGCAGGCCGACGGTGGCCAGCACCAAAGACAACGAGACGAAGCCCGCCTCGGGCACGCCCGCGATGCCCATGGCCGCCACCAGGCAGGCGAGCGCGGCCGACACCTGCTGGGCCAAGCCGAGCTCCAGGCCGTGCGCCTGGGCCACGAACAGCACCGCCATCGCCTCGTAGAGGATGATGCCGTCGTTGTTGAGGTTGGTGCCGACGCAGGCGCCGAGCGTGGAGGACGCCTTGGACACGCCGAGGTCGCCGAGGGAGCGCAGCGTCAGCGGCAAGGTCGCCAGGCTCGAGTTGGCGCCGATGGAGTAGACCATCGGCTCCTTGGCCGCGCGCCAGAAGCGGCCCAAGGGCAGACGCGCGTAGAACTTGAGCCAGAGCTGGTAGGTGATGAGCGAGTGCAGCGCCATGCCGATGAGGCCCGCGGCCACGTACCAAGCCAGGCCCTTGAGCGGCGCCAACCCGTATTCGCCCACGGCCTTGGCCACGACGGCGAACACGGCGAAGGGGGTGAGGACGATGATCCAGCCCAGGATGAGCTCGACGGCCTTCTGGAAGGCGGTCAGCGCGGTCTCGATGGGGCCCAACGGCTCGCCGGCGTCCTTGAGCTTGCGCAGCGCCAGGCCGAGCAGCACCGACATCACGACCATGGGCAAAACGGCGTTGTCGATGAAGGGCTGGGCGAGGTTCGGGGGGACGAAGTTGCTCAGGAAGCGGCCGAGCTCGAGTTTGCCGTAGGCGGCGGCGCCGCCGGCGGGCGCCGCGATGGCCGAGAGATGGTGCCCGGGCTGGAGCAGGTTGGAGACGGCCAGTCCGAAACACAGGGCGATGGTCGCGTTGATGAGGGCGAAGACGCCCATGCGCCCGCCGTCCCGTCCCGAGATCTCGGTGGTCAGCACCGCGTTGACCACGGTGAGCATCAGCAGCGGGGCGGCCGCGAGCTTGATGGCGGTGATGACGAGTTTGCCGAACTCCGCCAACGGGCCGGCCGACGGCCCCAGGAAGGTCCCCGCGACGACGCCGAGCAGGAGCCCGACGACGATGCGGCCCGTCACAGCGGCGGGGCCCCGGGTCTCTGGAAGCGGCGGGCGAGCTCCTCGCGGTTGAGCGAGAGGATGGCGCGCCGCCCGTGCGGGCAGGCGGTGCCGTCCTTGCAGTCCTTGAGCTCGTCGATGAGCTTGTAGGCCTCGTCCTCACCCAGGCGGTCGTGCGCCTTGACCGACGCCTTGCAGGCGATGGTGGCGATGGCGTCGTGGCGCAGCCAGCCGGCCTCGTCCACGGGATCCTTGAGCGCGTCGATGACGCGGTGCATCAGCTTCTTCACGTCCTCGGCGCGGTGGAACAAGGCGGGGACGGCGGTCACGTGCAGGCCGTTCTTGCCGTGGGCGACGACCTCGAAACCGACCTTGCGCAGGCGCTCGGCCTTGTCGAGCACCATGCGCACGGCGGAGGCGGGCAGGTCCACGGGGACGGGCAGCATGAGCTTCTGGGACTTGACCTCGCCCGCGCCGACCTCGGCCATCAGCTTCTCGAAGAGGATGCGCTCGGCCGCGGCGTGTTGGTCCATGATGAACAGGCCGCCCGACGCCTCGAAGAGCAGGTACGACTTCTCGATCTGCCCGAGGTAACGGAACGGCGGCGTGTACCACGCCGGCGCCCCGGGCGGCGCGGACATGGCGACCGCGGAGCTCAACTTGAGCTGCCGGAACTCCTCGGGCAGCAGCGCGTGGCCGCCGAGGTAGTGCGAAGGGACCTCCTCGGGCGAGAGCGTCGGCGCGGGCGCGGCGGCCGGCGCGGGCGCGTCGGCGACCGAGACGGGCTCGGCGACGGTGATGGGCGCCAGGGCCTTGTGTTTGGCCAAGGCGGAGGCGGTCAGGCCGGAGACGATCTCGAAGAGCTCGCCTTCGTTCTTGAAGCGCACCTCGCGTTTGCCCGGGTGGACGTTGACGTCGAAGGCGTCGCCGTTGAGGGTGAGCATGGCCACGCACACGGGGTGTTTGCCGCTCGGGCGCTCGCCGTAGGCCTTGTAGAGCGCGGCCGAGAGGGCCTTGGACTGCACGGGACGCTTGTTGACGAAGAAATACTGGAAAGCGCGCGACGACGGCATCTTGTCGAGGGGGGAGACGAGCATGCGCAAAGTCACGCCCGGGCGCTCGCCTTCCACGGGCAGCAGGCCGCCGGCGAGGTCGTCGCCCAGCACCGCGGCGGCGCGCATGTCGAGGTCGGAGAAGGGGTCGCCGTTGTCCTCGGGCTCGAAGCGCATGACCTGGCGGCCCTCGGCCTTGTAGGTGAAGCGCACGCCGGGGTTGGCCAAGGCGGCCTCTTCGACCACGGCGGCCAGCTTGCCGCGCTCGAAGGCGTCGGATTTCATGAACTCCAGGCGCGCGGGCGTGTTGTAGAACAGGTCGCGCACGAGGACGGTGGTGCCGGGCACGGCGGGCGCGGGGCCTTCGCCGCGCTTGAGGCCGGCGGCCACGTCCAGACGCCAGCCGGTCTTGGCGCCGGGCGGGCAGGAGGTGACGGTGATCTTGGCGACGGCGGCGATGGCGTAGAGCGCCTCGCCGCGGAAGCCGAAGGTGGTCAGCCGCTCCAGGTCCTCGGCGACGGAGATCTTCGAGGTGGCGTGCTGCTCGAGGCAGGCGCGCACGTCCTCGGGGTCCATGCCGCGGCCGTCGTCCACCACGCGCAGGGAGTCCTTGCCCGCGCCGGTGACCTCGACGTCGACGCGGGTCGCGCCGGCGTCGAGGGAGTTCTCGATGAGCTCTTTGAGGAGGGAGGCCGGGCGCTCGACGACCTCGCCGGCGGCGATGCGGGAGTAGACTTCTTCCGGCAGCTTGCGGATGACGGGCATCAGAGCAGCTTCTTGAGCGAGTTGAGCGCCTGCAGCGCCTCCAGCGGCGTCAGCGTCTCGGGATTGAGCATCTTGAGGGTCTTGAGGACGGGATTCTCCTCGAAGAGGGGCAGCTCGGGCTCGGGCGCGCCGGGCCTGACGGCGGCGCCCTTGTTCTCCAGGCCCGAGAGGATGGTCGAGGCGCGCGCGATGAGGGAGGCCGGCAGCCCCGCCAGCGCCGCGACGTGGATGCCGTAGGAGCGGTCGGCCGGGCCGTCGCCGATCTTGTGGAGGAAGACCACCTCGGTGCGCCCGTCCTCGGAGCGCCACTCCTTGACCTCGACGTTGGCGTTGACCACGCCCGGCAGGGTCTTCGACAGGGCGGTGAGCTCGAAGTAGTGCGTGGCGAAGAGGGTGCGCGGCCCGCGGGGCTTGGCCGGGTCCTTCTCGGAGCCGTCGGCGGCGTAGGCGCCGTGCAGGTGCTCGAGCACGGCCCAGGCGATGGAGATGCCGTCGAAGGTGGAGGTGCCGCGGCCGACCTCGTCGAGCACGACCAGCGAGCGCGGCGTGGCCGAGCGCAGGATGTGGGAGGTCTCCTTCATCTCGACCATGAAGGTCGAGTCTCCCTGCGCCAGGGCGTCCTGCGCGCCGATGCGCGTGAGGATCTTGTCCACGACGCCGACCCGCGCGGACTTGGCCGGCACGAAGGAGCCGACCTGGGCCAGCAGCGCGATGAGCGCGTTCTGCCGCAGGTAGGTGGACTTGCCGGACATGTTCGGGCCGGTGAGCACCGTTATCTGCGGGTCGCGGGCGTTGAGGACGAGCGAGTTGGGCACGAAGGTGCCGGCGGGCATCAGCGCGGCGAGCACCGGGTGGCGGCCCTCGACGATCTCCAGATCATGCGAGAGGTCCACCTTCGGCTTGACGAAATCGTGCATGGCCGCGGCCGCGGCCAACGCCTGGAAGGCGTCGAGCTCCGAGAGCAGCTCGGCCACGCGCAGCAGCGCGGCGGACTCGCCCAGGGACTTGTCGCGGACCTGGTCGAAGAGCGTCGCCTCCAGGCGCAGCATCTTGTCCTCGGCGGAGAGGATGCGCGCCTCGAGCTCCTTGAGCTCGGGCGTGACGTAGCGCTCGGCGTTGGTGAGCGTCTGCTTGCGGATGAAGCGGTCGGGCACTTTCTCGGAGTGGGCCTTGGTGACCTCGAGGAAATAGCCGAACACCGAGTTGTAGCCGGCCTTCAGCGAGCCGATGCCCGTGGCCTTGCGCTCGCGCGCCTCGAGCTCGGCCAGGACCTGGTCGGAGTCGGTCTTGAGGCGGCGCAGCTCGTCGAGCTCCTTGTGGAAGCCGGGGCGGATGAGGCCGCCGTCGGATAGCTTGGCGGGGGGTTCGTCGACGAGCGCGCGAGTGAGCCAGTCGGAGAGCGGGCGCAGCGCGGCGGCGGACTCGGCCACGTCGGCGGCGAGGTCGGCCAGGCCCGAGGACAGGCTCGCGCCGGCGATCCAGCGCTCCAGCTCGGGCAGGCGCGAGAGGGAGCGGCGCAGGGCGCCCAGGTCGCGCGGGCCCGCGGCGCGCGTCGAGAGCCGGGAGACGACCCGGGGCAGGTCGGCGATCTCCTGCAGGAGCTTGGCCAGGGCCAGGCGGGCGTCGGGCTTGTCGACGAGGTCCTCGACGCAGTTCTGCCGGCCTTCGATCTCGCGCAGGTCGGTGGAGGGGTGGAGCAGCCAGCCCTTGAGCTTGCGCGAGCCCATCGGCGTGCGGCAGCCGTCGAGCAGGCCCCAGAGGGTGTGGCGCTTCTCGCCGGACGCCGACTCCACGAGCTCGAGCGTGCGGATCGCGGTCTCGTCGAGCTGCATGACGGCGCCGGCCTCCTTGTAGGAGGGCTCGGGCAGCTCGCGCAGGCGGAATTTGGCCTCGTCGACGTAGCGGCGCGCGGCCAGGGCGGCGCGCAGGGCCAGGTGGCGGTTCTTCCAGAGGGGCTTCTCGGCCCAGGCCGGCGGCACGGCGGCGCGCGCGGGCTCGCGCAAAGTCAGGCAGGCCTTGGGCGGCAGGACCTGGCGCAGTCGCAGGGCCTCGGCCGCGGGCGCGGAGGCGAGGACCTCGGCGGGGCGCACGCGCGACAGCAGGTCCAGGAGCTTGCGCGACTCGCGGTCGTTGAGCGCCTGGGTCGCCCAGGACTCGCCCGTGGACACGTCGAGGCAGGCCGCGCCCCAGCCCACGAGGTCGTGCTCGACGGCGACGAGGAAGTTGGTGGCCGTCGGGTCGAGCAGGTCGTCCTCGACGACGGTCCCCGGGGTCACCACGCGCACCACGCCGCGAGCCACGAGTTTCTTGCCCTTGGCCGGCTCCTCGAGCTGTTCGGCCACGGCGATCTTGCGCCCGGCCTTCAGGAGGCGCGCGAGGTAGTTCTGCGAGGAGTGGAAGGGCACGCCGCACATCGGCACGCCCTGGCGCTGGGTGAGCACGAGCCCCAGGATGGCCGAGGCGTCCTTGGCGTCGTCGCCGAAGAGCTCGTAGAAGTCGCCCAGGCGGAAGAAAAGCAGCGAGCCGGGGTGCTGCCGCTTGAGCTCCTGGTACTGACGCCAGGCGGGCGTGTCGGGGAGGGCCTCGACGGAGGACATGACCCCGTCATTCTAGCAATTTCGGGCGGCGCCCTCGACGGGCCGACGCTGGCAGGCTGCTGCCTGAACCCGCGTCGGCGCGAATTACTACTGATAATCACTGGCTCCAGCGTCAGTCGATCGGGCGCAAGAGCTTTGTCAGCAGTCTGCTAGAGCTCGAGGACGACCGACAAGTCGGCGTAGTGGTCGCGCTCGCGGTAGAACTGGTGGAAGGGCGAGCGGCCCGTGTGGTAGCCGGCTTGGACGCGGACCACGCGGCCCTCGAGTGGGTCGCCGAGCTTCAGGCCCGCGACGGTGCGCCAGTCCGGGTTCCAACCGGCGCGCTCGCGCGGCTGGAAGTCGGTGGCGGCGTAGGGACGCACCGGGACGCGCGACAAACGAAGGTCCTCCCCGGTCGCCTCCAGGCCGAGTTGGAGCGCCCAACGCTCGGGCGCGGGAGCGCTGTGAAGGTAGCGGGTGACGCCGCCGTAGGCGCGCAGGGCCCTGTGGGGCTCGAGCGCGCCGAGCAGGCGCAGTCCCACGGTCGAGTAGCGGAAACCCGCGCTGCCGTAACGGCGGATGTGGTCGTCGCCGAGGTGGGAGTTCTCGACGAAGACCGACCCCTTGAAGGACGCGTCGCCGCGGCGCACGGTCACGGGCAAGGCGCCGACGAAGTCCACGGTCTCGAAGTCGCCGCGGCCGCTCTCGACGCGGAAGCGCGAATAGGACATGCCCTCGAGGTCGGCCTCCCAGAGCAGGCTGCGGTCCTCGCCCGAGCGCCAACGCTTGAGGCCCCAGGCGCGGCCGAGGCCGAGGTCGAAGGCGTTTCGCCCGCGGTGGCGGTAGAACGAGCCCGACATCTGGACCTGGCGCGGGTCGGCCAGCAGCGGGGGGAACACCTCGCCAGGCTTGGGCCGGCTTTCGGGGCCGGCCAGCGCCGGCGCCGCCAGGAGCAGCAGCAGGAGGCTAACGCGCAAGGGCGGCGACGAGGTCGGCTTCGAGTTGGCCGGCGTCTTTGGCGCCGAAGTAACGCTTGAGGATGGCGCCGTCGCGGCCGACCAGGAAGGCGGTCGGCAGGCCCGGCACCGTCCAGCCCGCGGGCGCCATCTCGCTGCCCAGCAGGAGCATCGGGTAGTTCACGCCTTTGGACTTGGAGAAGGGCGCGACCGCGGCGGTGTCCTCGTCCATGGAGACGCCGAGCACGACGAGCCCGCGGGGACCGAGCTCCTTCTGCAGCCTCACCAACTCGGGCACCTCGGCCTTGCAGGGCGCGCACCAGGTCGCCCAGAAGTCCACGAGCACGACCTTGCCGGCGAAGTCGGCGAGGGCGACGGTCCGGCCGGCGAGGTCGGGGGCGGACAAAGCGGCCGCCTTCTCGCCCGACGGCGCGCCGCCGGGTTTCTGGCCCGCGACGAAGTAGATCAGCGCGGCGGAGCCGAGCAGGAAAACGGCCGGGGCGAGTTTCTTGGTCACAGCTGGAAACGCTCCAGGCTCTCGGGCAGGAAACGCAGCAGCCAGCGCAGCTTGCCGGTGAAGATGAGCACGCCGACGGCGACGAGCAGCGCGCCCGCGGCGATCTCGCCGGTCCGGATGTGTTTCTTGTAGCGGGCGAAGAACTTCATGAAGCCGCCGATGGCGAAACCCGTGGCGATGAAGGGAAGGCCCAGGCCCAGCGAGTAGACCAGGAGCAGGCGCATGCCGTGGCCGACGGTCTCCTGCGCGGCGGCCACCGCGAGGATGGTGCCGAGGATGGGGCCGATGCAGGGGGTCCAACCGAAGGCGAAGGCCAAACCCATGAGGAAGGAGCCGGCGTAGCCGGGGGAGAAGGCCGCCAGGTCGTAACGCTTCTGGAAATACAGCCATCGGATGGGCATGACGCCCATCAGGTGCAGGCCGAAGGCCACGATGACCGCGCCCGCGACCTTCGATATCCAATGGAGGTGGGCGGAGAGGAAACGCCCGGCCGCCGAGGCCGAGGCGCCCAGCAAGGTGAAGACGAGGGCGAAACCCAGCACGAAGCACACCGACTCCCACCCGGCGTGTTTGAGGGCGTGTTTGTCGCCTTTGTCGAGCTCGTCGAGGGTCATGCCCGACATGAAGGAGATGTAACCGGGCACCAAGGGCAACACGCAGGGCGAGAGGAAGGACACCAGGCCCGCGAACAGGGCGGCTCCGTAGCTGACGGATTCGGCGTTACCCATCGAGGCTCATCCTATCAAATCAGGCTGTCATGGCCGGCTCGTCCCCGACACTCATGAGTGCTATGATGAGGAAGATGATGACAGCCGCGTTCGCCGCTTTTTTCGCGCTCGCGCCGGCTTTCGCCGGCCCCCAGCCCGCCGTGAAGAAGGAGAAGAAGATGACCGCCAAGACCTACTCCAAGCCCTCGCCCGACGAGCTCAAGAAGAAGCTCACGCCGCTGCAGTACGCGGTCACGCAAGAGGACGACACCGAGCCCGCCTTCGAGAACGCCTACTGGGACAACCACAAGGACGGCCTCTACGTGGACGTCGCCAGCGGCGAGCCGTTGTTCTCCTCCCTGGACAAGTTCGATTCCGGCACGGGCTGGCCGAGCTTCACGCGCCCGCTGGTCCCGGCCAACATCGTGGAGAAGACGGACCGCCAGTTCTTCATGACGCGCACCGAGGTCCGCTCCAAACACGGCGACTCGCACCTGGGCCACGTCTTCCCCGACGGCCCCAAACCCACGGGCCTGCGCTACTGCATGAACTCGGCGTCGCTGCGCTTCATCCCCGTCGAGCGCCTGGAGGCCGAGGGTTACGGCGAGTTCCTGCCCGTCTTCGAGAAGGCCGGCAAAGGCGTCAAGAAAGCCGCCCCGGCGGCCAAAGGCGCCGCGGTCAAGACCGAGGAGGTCTACCTCGCCGGCGGCTGCTTCTGGGGCATGCAGGACATCCTGCGCAAGATCCCGGGCGTCGTCACCACCGACGTGGGCTACACCGGCGGCAAGGTCAAAAACGCGACCTACAGGAACCATGAAGGCCACGCCGAGGCCGTGCGCGTCGTCTTCGACCCCGCGACGCTGTCTTTCCACCAGCTCCTGCGCTGGTACTTCCGCATGCACGACCCGACGACCAAGGACCGCCAGGGCAACGATGTGGGTTCCTCCTACCGCTCGGCCATCTTCTACAAGAACGACGAGCAGCGCCGGGTCGCCGAGGAGTTCAAGGCCAAACTCGGCAAGGTCGGCGGCTGGGGCAAACCCATCGTCACCGAGATCGTCCCCGCCGGTGACTACTGGAAAGCCGAAGAGGACCACCAGGACTATCTGGTCAAGCTCCCCAACGGCTACACCTGCCACTTCATGCGCCCCGAATCCGTCCTCGGCGGCCTTTAAGCTGGGGGACAGGCTCCCAGCTTGTTCCAGCCTGGGTCCCAGCTTGAGCCAGGGCTTGATAATCGCCGCGCCGGGGTTATACTGGGGAAGATGAGCCTCGGCCCCTTTCTGGCCATGCTGCTTAGCCTCGCCGCAGGCGCGGAGGAATCCTCCTTCGGGGCGACGGGCGGGATCGATTTCAGCGCGGTCCGGCGCATGGGCCGCGCGCCCTCGCACGCGGCGCCCGCTCCAGCGGCGGGTGAAGCGGCGCCGGTTCCCGCGACGGACGCCGCCGCGCGCATCCGCGCCGCGCACGCGGAGCTCACCGACGCGGCCGTCCCGGTCGCCGTCGTCATCGAGATGGGCGAGAGGAAGATGGGTTGGACCGTGACGAACATGGCCGACTTCGCCGGGGTCATCCCGGCGGCCAGCCGCGCGACCGCGGCGCTGCACGCGAGCAACCCCGACGCCGTG
Organism: Elusimicrobiota bacterium; assembly: GCA_033875325.1. Lineage (GTDB taxonomy): Bacteria > Elusimicrobiota > Elusimicrobia > UBA1565 > UBA9628 > GWA2-66-18. The sequence continues at coordinate 35,806 of JANRKA010000166.1, forward strand.
GCGGAGTTCTACCGGGGCCGCTGCATCGCGGCCGGCACGCTCACCAACCTCAACGGCACCATCCGGGGCGACCTCAACCGCGGCTGCATCGCCCACCAGCAGGCCGTGTTCGGCCCGGCTCGCGCGGCCGCCGGCAGCAGCCTGGAGGTCAAGAAGATCCGCTACGGGCTGTTCCCGCAGCACAACGCGGTCATCGTCTTCCCGCGAGGCACCGATTGGCGCTACACGGGCATCGTCCTCGACGGCTGGAAGTGCCAGACCAGCGAGCCCCGTCGCATGGTTTATCTCTATGAGAACTGGGGCGGCGCGCGCCCCATCGAGCTCTTCGGCCGGGAGTGGGAGATCAATCCCAATCCCGGCAGCGCCATGCCGCGCCTGCTCGCCGATCACGAATAGCGTCTCGGGCGCATTTTGTATCATGCGCCCATGACCGCCAAGACCGCCGCCCAAGCCGCTACCCGCGTCGAGAAGGACACCATGGGAGAGATCGCCGTCGAGACCTCCCGCTACTGGGGCGCGCAGACCGAACGCTCCCTCCACCACTTCCAGGCCGGCGCCGGCCGCGACACGCTCACGCGCGAGATGATCCGCGCCATGGGCATCCTCAAGAAGGCCGCCGCGCAGGCCAACTGCGAGCTGGGCCTGCTGCCCAAGGACAAGGAGAAGCTCATCCTCGCGGCGGCCGACGAGGTCATCGACGGCAAGCTCGACGCGCACTTCCCGCTCGTGGTCTGGCAGACGGGGTCGGGGACGCAGTCGAACATGAACGCCAACGAGGTCATCTCCAACCGCGCCATCGAGCTGGCGGGCGGCGTCATGGGCTCCAAGAAGCCCATCCACCCCAACGACGACTGCAACAAGTCGCAGTCCTCCAACGACACCTTTCCGACCGCGATGCACATCGCCGCCGTGGAGACCGTCGTGCATCAACTCATCCCCGCGGTCAAAGGCCTGCGCGACACGCTCAAGGCGAAGGCCAAGAAGTACGACAAGGTCGTGAAGATCGGCCGCACCCATCTGATGGACGCCGTGCCCCTGACCCTCGGCCAGGAGATCGGCGGCTGGGCGGCCATGCTCGACGCCGACCTCGCCCGTCTCGACGCGGTCCTCCCGGGCCTCTATGAGTTGGCCATCGGCGGCACGGCCGTCGGCACCGGCCTCAACACCCATCCCGACTTCGACAAGAAGGCCTGCAAGGCCATCGCCAAGCTCACCGGCCTGCCTTTCGTGCCCGCGCCCAACAAGTTCGAGGCCCTCGCCGGCCACGACGCGCTCGTCTTCGCCCACGGCGCCTTGAAGACCCTCGCCTGCTCTCTGAACAAGATCGCCAATGACGTGCGCTGGCTGGCGTCGGGCCCCCGCGCCGGCCTGGGCGAGCTGCGCATCCCCGAGAACGAGCCCGGTTCCTCCATCATGCCCGGCAAGGTCAACCCCACGCAGAGCGAGGCGGTGACCATGATCTGCGCCCAGGTCTTGGGCAACGACGCGGCCGTGAATTTCGGCGGCGCGTCGGGCAACTTCGAGCTCAACGTGTTCAAGCCGCTCATCATCCACAACTTCATCTCCTCTGCCAAGCTGCTCGCCGCCGGGGCCCGCGGCTTCGAGGAGCACTGCGCCCGTGGCATCGAGGCCGACGAGAAGCGCATCGACGAGCTCATGCGCCGCTCGCTGATGCTCGTCACGGCGCTCAACACCCACATCGGCTACGACGCCGCGGCCAAGATCGCCAAAACCGCGCACGCCGAAGGCCTGACCCTCAAAGAAGCGGCTCTCAAGCTGGGTCTCGTCACCGAGAAGCAGTTCTCCGACTGGATCAAACCCGAAGAGATGACGCGCCCGGGGCTTTAGATGGCCGAACTGGGAGCCGAAGCCCGCGAGCTGCTGCGCCGCGCCGCGTCCGTCATCGGCCACGACCTGCGCAACCCGATGGCCGTCATCAACAACTCGGCCTACTTCGTGCGCGCCAAGCTGGGCCAATCGGGCCTGGACCCCAAGGTCGAGAAACACCTCAAGATCATCGAGGCCGAGATCGCCCGCGCCGACAAGCTCTTGGGCGACATGCTCACCTTCTCGCGGCCTTTCGAGGCCACGGCCGAGACCCGCGATTTCGACGCGGCGGTATCGGAGTCGGTGAAGGGCTACGCGGCCCCCGAGGGCGGCAAGGTGGACCTGAAGCTCGGCGCCAAGGGCGCCAAGGCGAAGTTCGACGCCAAGGCTCTCGCCGACGCGCTCAAGCGCCTGCTCGACAACGCCTTCGCCGCCATGGAGGACAAGGGGACCGTCAAGGTCGCCACCGGGACGGCCAAGGACGGCGTGTTCGTCGCCGTGACCGACTCCGGGAAGGGCGTGGACCCCAAGATCGAGCCCGTGATGTTCGAAGCCTTCATGACCACCAAGCCCAAGGGTCTGGGACTGGGCCTCTCGCTCGCCCGCAAGTTCCTCGAGGCGCAGGGCGGCGCGGTCTCCTACGAGTCCACGCCCAAGGGCGCGACTTTCCGGCTCACGCTGCCGAAGGCCTAGGCCCAGCGGCGCGGCCCGTGTGGGGCCTTGGGCCCTTCTCCCGGCCCTTTTTCTCGGGCATAGTCTAGCGGTGAAGGCCCTGCTGCTCGCCTGTCTTCTCGCTCCGTCCCCGGCCGCCGCGTCCGCTTTCGCGGAGCTCGCGGCGCTCGCCGCGCCCGGCGAGACGACGCCCGCTGGCGCGGGCCGCTTCCGGCGCGAGCCCGCGCGGGTCGTCCTGCGCGGCGCGCCTCCCGACGGGCGCCCCGCCGCCGTGCTCATCCACGGCCTGTTGGGCTCGCCCGAGGAGATGTCCGCCATCGCCGCGCGCCTGGAGCGCAGCCACCAGGTCTACTTCCTGGAGTTCCCCGACCTGCGCGTCGAGCCCTCGGCCAACGGCGCGGCGCTGGCCGCGCGCCTGGCGCAGCTGCGCGCCGCGGCGGGCGACGGACGCCCGCTGCTCATCGTCGCCCACAGCCTGGGCGGCTTCGTGGCGCGCGCCGCGCTCAACGAGATGACGGCCTCCGGCGAGCTCGCGCGCTGGGGCGCGGTGCGCGCGGTTTGCGTGGACACCCCCTGGCACGGCATCGTCGGGCCGGGCTGGCGCCTGCCGTTGCCCGGCGCGCTCGATGAGCTGCACGCCCGCGGACCGCTGCTGCGCGCGGGCTTCCTGAGCGAGCCCGTCGCCCCGAACGCCTCCATCGAGCTGGTCTTCGCCGCCGAGGGCATCGCCGCGAAGGACTACACGGAGCGGGCGCTGCGCGACCTGCCCGAGGCGCTGGCCCGGCATTTCAGCGGCGGCGAGCCGGTCCGCGGCTCGCCGCGCCTCATGAACTTCTGGCGCGCGCTGCAGGCCTCCTCGCAGTATCCCGCCTTCTCGTCCCGCCTGCGCGCCGAAGCCGCCGCCCGCCCCCTCGACGCCGCCGCCGTGCTCGCCGCCTTGCACGCCCACTTCCCGCGGCTGCCGGGTCGCCACGGCGCCGTGCTCTCCAGCCCCGAGCTGCTCGACGCCATCGCGCCATAGAACGCGTATAATCAGGTCGTGAGGAGATTCGCTCTCTTACTCATGGTCGTCCCTGCGCTCGCTTCCGGCTCGACGCGCCGCGAGTTCGACCGCGCCGTCGCCATGGTCCAGGCGTCCCCGGAGAACCCGGCGCTGCGCGAAAAGGTCATCACGCTCGCCAAGGAGCTGCGTCCCGCCCCCGCGTTGCCGCGGGAAGCGTACCGGCGCATGGCGCGCGGGGCCGCCGCGGTCGCCGACGCGAAGTCGTCGTCCGACTTCCTCGCCGCCGCCGCCGAGTTCGAGGCGGCGGCGCTCGCCGCTCCATGGTGGGGGGACGCGTATCACAACCTCGGCGTCGCCTATGAGAAGGCCGGAGAGCCGAAACGGTCGCTGGCCGCCTTGAAGCTGGCCCAGTTGGTCGCCCCGGCGAGCATGGACGTCGCCCGCCTCGTCGCGAAGGCCTCCGCCGGCGGCGAGCACCGCCCCGCTCCGCGTTCCGAGCTCGACGGAAACTGGGCGGTCTCCGCGGACGGGAAGGTCTCTTCAAGCGAGGGAGCGACGCCCGTCGAGCAGTGGCGCGTTTCCACCCGTCCGGACGGCCAAATCGAGCTGCGCCTCATGAGCGTAAGAGGCATCGACGCGAACAACTCCGAGCGTTTCCTCCTGCGTCCGGCGGGCGGCGCCCTCAACGGCACCTATTTGTGGAACGGGCAGCTTCCCTCGGGGCGACGCCGCTGCCCGGCCATGTCCGCCCCGGCGACCGGCACGCTGAACTCCGCCGGTGACGCGCTCAGCCTCGAGTTCAGGGGCCCGCTTTATGAGCGGGACTGCGGCGAGGTCCCGCGCCGGGTGGAGCTGCGCCGGCTCCCCTAGTCGTCCGAACACCCCATCCTCGCCGTCCCTTGACGGACCGACTAACTGTGACTATACTTGTTACAGTTAGGAGGCCCTTATGGACGCCACGACCGCCGCTCCCGCAGACGCCGTTTTGCTCGACGCCTATTCCCAAGCCGTGACCGGGGTCGTGGAGAAGGCCGGCGCGGCCGTCGCGCACATCGAGGTGAAGACCCGCGCCGGGCGCGGGGGGACGGGCTCGGGCTTCCTGTTCACGGCCAACGGCTACATCCTCACCAACAGCCACGTCGTGCACGGCGCGGCCGAGGCGACGGTCGCGCTGACCGACGGGCGGCGTTTCGACGCGGAGCTGGTGGGGGAAGACCCGCACACGGACCTGGCCGTGGTGCGCGTGCGCGCCGACGGCCTCGCGGCGCTCGAGCTGGGCTCGTCCAAGACCCTGCGGCCCGGGCAGCTCGCGGTGGCCATCGGCAGCCCTCTGGGCTTCCAGACCACGGTGACGGCGGGGGTCATCAGCGCGCTCGGGCGCACCTTGCGCTCGCAGTCGGGGCGGCTGATGGACGGCATCGTGCAGACCGACGCGGCGCTCAATCCGGGCAACTCGGGCGGGCCGCTGCTCGACTCGCGCGGACGCGTCATCGGGGTCAACACCGCGGTCATCGCCGGGGCCCAGGGGCTGTGCTTCGCCATCCCCGTGGACACCGCCAAGTTCGTGGCCGGCGAGCTCATCCGCGACGGCAAGGTGCGCCGCGCCTGGTTGGGCGTGGCCGGCCAGGAGGTGCGCGACAGCCGCCGGGGCGCGCTGCTCGTGGTGGGCGTGGAGCCGGGCAGCCCGGCCGAACTCGCGGGCGTGCGCCGGGGCGACATGCTGCTGGCGCTCGACGGCCGAGAGGTCGCGGGCGTCGACGACCTGCACCGCGCCCTGACGGGTGATTCCATCGGGCGGCCGGCGCGCCTGACCGTGCAGCGCGGGCGCGAGCGCGTCGAGCTCTACGTCACTCCCGCCGAAGCGGCCTAGGCTAGAAGCCGATCTGGGCGAGGTCCAGGTCGAGCGCGGGCTCGGCCACGCGGCGGCGCTGGCGGTCGAGCCCCGTCCAGAACAGCAGGACCCCGTCGAGCGCCTCCTTGCCCGCCTTGACGAAGGCGTCCTGGTCGAAGCCGGGCTCGGCGAAGTCCCGCTCGAGCTCGGCCCAGACGCTGGCGCCGTGGCCGCCTTCCACCGCGAAGTGGAACTTGAAGAAGCCCAGCGGCAGCGGTTCGTGGCCGGGGCCGCGGCCCTTCTCGAAGGCCTCGAAGCCGTCGATGAGCTGGCGCCAGAAGTTGCGCTTCTCCTGTCCGGGACCCTTCCCGATGCCCCAGGAAGCCCAGGTCTCGACGGCGAAGGACGCGCCGGCGCCCACGATGGGGTCGCGCGAGCCGTAGGTGCGGTCGAGGGTCTCGAGGAAGCCCCGGGTCTCGTGGCGGCCCAACTCCCAGCGCCCCAACTTGCGCGGGTCCAAGCCCAACGCGCGGCCCAGGGAGCGCAGCCACTCGATGTGGGCGTTGGCCGAGCTGAAGCGGCGGCCTTCGGCCGTGCCGGCCTGCGCGTCCATCGCCACGCCGCACTCGTTGACCAGGATGTCGCGGGCGCAGCGCTCGCCGGCCTCGGTGTTGGCGTTGACCAGGCGTTTGGCCTGCACCACGAGGAAGTGGTTGGAGAAGACCGAGAACTGCTCGACGAGGTCGCGCAGGTCGGCTTCGGTCGCTTTGCCCTGCGCGAACCACTCGGTGAAGGGGTTGGCGGCGACGACGGGATGGGCGGCGAGCTCGCGCTCGAGACGGCGGCGGAAGGCGTTGAAGTCGTTCATGGGGACATTATGCGCCGCCTGATGATGTATGTAAATTGAATAAACAGATACTTTGCGTTAAGTTATAATCAACGCAGACTTGGACCTCTACCAGCTGCGCTACTTCCTCGAAGTCGCCCGCACGGGCAGCTTCACCCGGGCCGCCGAGGCCCTGCACGTCACCACGCCGGCCGTCAGCCGCTCGGTGGCGCTGCTGGAACGCTCGCTCAAGAAGTCGCTGTTCACGCGCGGGCCCCGGCAGGTCTCCCTGACGGCCGACGGAGCCTATCTCAAGTCGCAGGTGGAGCGGGTCTACGACCTCATCGAGGAGACGCGCCTTCAGCTCGAGGGCGCCGCGCCCGGCGGCCCGGCCTTCCTGCGCGTGGGCAGCCGCGAGATGATCACCAACTACCTGCTCGCGCCGGCCCTGCGGTCCTTCCGGGCCGCGCACCCGGAGACCCGCTTCGGCTTCCATGAGCTGGGTCCGCGCGAGATGGCCGAGGCCCTCAAGAAGGACTGGATCGACTTCGCTTTCTACTACCATGGAGAGGTGCCGGACCACGACGTCGAGACCCGCCGGGTCGGCGCGCTGCGCTCGCACGTCTACGCGGCGCGCGCCCTCCTGCCGCGCGGACGCGTCCCCGCGACGGTCGAGGAGGTCCTCGCTCTCCCGTTCGTGGCGCCGCGCTACTTCCGCGCGGACCCCTCCGAGCCCAGCGTGGACGGTTTTCCCGACCAGCGCCTGCCGCGCGACGTGCGTTTCGAGGCCGAGTTCCTGGAGACCCACCGCCGCTTCGTCCTCGACGGCCTGGCGGCCGCCGTCCTGCCGGACTTCGTGGTCGCCGAGGAGGAGGAGGCCGGCCGCGTCGTGCGCCTGCCCGGCCCCAAGCTCGGCCGCGAGATCTGGTTCCTCAAGCGCCGCGGAAGGCCGCTGCCGGCGGGTGTGGACGCGTTCCTCAAGATGGTGGGGCGGACGCTGAGGGCCTTGTGACGAGCGCGCTGCTGCTGGCCCTCCTGCTGGGCGGACGAGCGCTCGCAGTCGAGCCGGTTGCGGCCGCGCCGTCATACGCCGACGAGTTGGCGCGCGCGTCGCGCCTGGACGACGACGGCGACCCGGCCGCGGCGCTGGCCATCGGGGAGCGCCTGCTCGCCGACGGCGTAGAGCCCGGTCCGGCGCTGGTCGATCTGGCGGCGCGCGTCGGCGTCTGGGCGCGCCGAGCCGGGCGTCCAGAGGTCGCCCGCGCGGCCGAGCGCCGCCTGGCGGCCCTGCGCCCCCAGACCGCCGAGACTTTCGTCGTTCGATGCCGGCTGCGGCGCGACGACGACGCGCTGGCGGCCGCCGAGGCCCTGTGCGCCAAGGCCGTGGCGGCGGACCCGTCCGCCGAGGCGCCGCATTTGGAGCTGGCGAAGACGCTCGAGGCGCGCGGCCGCTTCGACGCCGCCGTCGAGGCGCTGCGTGCGGGCGTGTCGGCTTGTCCGGAGTCCGGCGCGCTGCGCCTCGCCCTCGCCGGCCTCCTGCGCGCTCGGGGCCGTCACGAGGAGGCGCTCGACCTCTACGCCGAAGCGCGGCGCCGCGACCCGCGGCTGCTGGCCGCCTATTACGAGGACGGCTACGCGCGTCTGGCCCTGGGCGACGGCACGCGCGCGTTGGAGGTGATGCGGGAAGGCATCGCGGCGTCGTCCGGCAGCGCCTCGGCGCGCCTCCATCTGGCCACGGGCCTGTGGCATCACGGGCGCTACCGTGAGGGGCTGGAGGAGATGGAAGCCACGCGCCGCCTCATGGAGGCGACGCCGGATACTTCCGACGCCGACCTCGGTCACGTCTATTATTGGCTGTCGATCATGCACCAACAATTCAAGATGTCCGACGTGGACGAGCTGCTGAAGATGGCGGCGGCGCGGTGGCGCGCCGTGCGCTCCACCACGAGCGCCGCGGCCGCGCGCCGGCACAACGACCGCGGCGCTCACGCCGAGGCGGAGGCGGCCGCGGACGAAGGTTTGGAGGAATGCCGCCGGGCGAGCTGCGGCGCGCTCGGCGAGGCGCTGCTGCTCGCCCATCGCGCCCTGGCCCGGGGCAAGTCGGGGCGCGCGCGGGAGGCGCGCCGCGACGCGGAGAGCGCCCTTTCGGCCGCTTTCCAGCGGGCAGACAAGCGGGGCGAGCGCCTGATGCACGCCGTCATGCGCCTGGACGTCGCTCTGACCGTGGCCAAGCTGTACGCGAGCCTTGGAGACCGCCGGGCGGAACGCGCCGCGCGCGAGAAGGCGCGCCCGTGGGCGGACCTCATCCCGGGCCACCCTTTCGCGGCCCGCTACCGCCAGGAGAGCGAGTCCGACAAGCGGCGCGAGCGGCTGCGAGGCGCCGCCGGCGGGCCGGCGGCCCCCCTGCGCGGCGTCATCCTGGTCAGCGTGGACGCGCTGCGCGCCGACCGCGTCGGCGCCCGGCGCGGCGGGGCGCCGCTGACGCCGGCTCTCGACGCGTTGGCCGACGGCGCCGTGGCCTTCGACAACGCGGTGAGCCAGGCGCCGTGGACCCTGCCGGCGATGGCCACTCTGTTCACCTCGCTGCATCCCTGGCGGCACACGCTGGACAACCGCTTCAAGGCCTACGACGGCGTCAGCCATGAGCCGGCGAGCCTGCCGGACTCCGCCTCGACGCTCGCCGAGGCGTTCAAGCGGGCGGGCTACGACACGGCCGCCTTCACCGGCGGAGCGTCGCTCGACGGCGAATACGGCTTCGCCCGCGGCTTCGACCTCTATCACGACTCGGCCCCGTTCGCCGGCTTCGAGACCACGGTCCCGGCCGCGCTCGACTGGCTGCGCGCGCGGGGCGAGAAGCCCTTCTTCCTCTTCCTCCACGGCTATGACGCGCACGGGCAGCATCCCGAGGCCACGGGCCCGCGGGGCCGCTTCGCGGGGCCGGGCTACGACGGTCCTTTCCGGGGGACCGCCGAGGAGTTCCTGGCGCTGCGCAAGGACGCGCTGTACGGCCGGCCGCGCGCCGTGACCGAGGCCGACCGCGCGTTCTGGAGCGCGCTCTACGACGAGCGCGTCGCGCAGGCCGATGAGCGCCTGGGCCGGTTCCTGGCGGCCGTCGAGGAGCTGCCGCGCGTCTCGAGCTCCGTCGTCATCGCCGTCACCTCCGACCACGGCGAGGAGCTCTTCGAGCGCGGCGGGGTGGACCATGGAGCGACGCTCTACGACGAGGCGCTGCGCGTGCCGCTGCTCATCCGCGCGCCCGGCCACGCGCCGCGGCGCGTGGCCGCGCAGGTGCGCTCCATCGACCTCGCGCCGACCTTGCTCGACCTCGCGGGCGTGCGCGACGAGCCGTTCGCGCTGCAGGCGCAGGGCGCCACGCTGCGTCCCCTCATGGAAGGGCGCCCCGACGCGCCGCGCGACGCGCTCTCCGAGACGGATTTCCTCTATCGCGTCTCCAAGCGCTCCCTGCGCGGCCCGGGCGGCCACAAACTCATCGTGGACCTGGAGACCCTGCGCCGGGAGCTCTACGACCTGAACGCGGACCCGGGCGAGACGCGCGACCTCTCGGGCGACGAGCCGGAGCGGGTCGCCGCGATGGAGCGGCGCCTGCATCTTCTGCGGGGCCTGCCGCTGCGCTGAGCGGCGTCAGCGCCCGACGAGCGCCCCGCCGACCCCGCCCAGGATGAGCGCGCAGCCGAGCAGGCCGCGGGCCGTGGGCGCCTCGCCGAGCACGAGCCAGCCCAGCGCCAGGGCGACCACGGGGAACAGCAGGGTCATCAGGCTCACTCGCGAGGGCGGCAGCTCTCGCAGCAGGCGGTAGAGCAGAAGGAAGGCGGTCACGGAGCCCGCGAGCGAGAGGTACAGCAAGGCCGCCGCGTTGCTCGCGGTCCAGGTCACGGCCGTGCCGCGCTCGAAGGCGAGACTCATGAGCAACAGCAGGGCGGCGCCGACGCTCATGGCGCGGGCGTTGAGCGTCCAGGCGTCTTCTCCGCGCGCCCAGCGCGACTGCAGCACCAGGTTGAGCGCCGAGCCCGCGCAGGCGAGGAAGGCGGCGAGCAGACCCGCCGGGTCGGCGGCGGCCAGGCCTTTCTCGGGCCACATGAGCAAGGTCACGCCCGCCACTCCCACGAACGCGCCCGCGACGTGCCGCAGGCCGGGGCGCTCGGCGCCGAGCGCCGCGGCGAAGAAGGCCGTGAGCAGCGGCGAGAGGCTGAAAAGCACCGCGACCAAGCCGCTGGCCACGCGCGTCTCGGACCAATACACGAGCGCGTAGTTCCAGGCGAAGCCCAACAAGGCGGCCGCCCAGACCGCTTTGCGCCCCGAGGGCGACAGCGGCCGGCGTTTCCCGGAGGCCATGATCATGGCCCACAACACCGCCGCGGCGAGCACGAAGCGCAGGCCCGCGCCCAGGAACGGAGGCACGCCTTCGAGACCGAACTTGATGGCCATCCAAGTCGAGCCCCAGATGAAGGTGCAGGCGGCGTAGGCGAAGGCGGTCACGGGAGAGCCATGATATCATGTCCGCGTGGAACGCCCCGCGGCGATGGCCGCGCACGTATCGCGCCGCGTCGAGCGCTTGAAGGCCCTGGCCTCGCTCGACGACCTGGCCGCGCTGCCCTTGTTCGCGCGGGTGCCGCGCCCGTTCGCGCTCGCGGCCGGCGCCCCGGTCGCGGAGGTGCGCTTCGCCGACGAGAACGGGGGCCTGCTCGTGCCGCGGGACAAAGCCGTCGCCGCCGAGGCCGCCCGGCTCGCCGTCGACGCCGTCGCGGCGGGCGCGACCGCGGTCGCGGTCTGGGTGGAGCGCAACTTCCACGCCGGGGATTGGGAGCACCTGGAGGCCGCGCGCGCGGCCTTGCCCGACGCCGTGCTGCTGGCCCGCGACCTGGTCGTGGACCCGTGGCAGCTCGCGCGGGCGCGAGCGGCCGGCGCCGACGGCATCGAGCTGCGCCCGGACCTGCTCGGCCCTCTCCTGGGCGCTTTCGCCGCCTCGGCGCGCGGCCTGGGCCTGACCCCGCTGGTCTGGCGCGACGGCGCGCCCGCCGTCCTGCCCTAGGCCGCATGGCCCCGGGTCCTGGGCCGTCGGACCCGTGACGAGGCCGGCTGTCTCTTCCATAATAGAGCCGTGAAGTCGCCCCTCGGCTTGCTGCTGTCCTTGCTGCTCGCGGCTCCCTCCGGCGCGACCGTGCGCGCCGTCAGGCCCGTGCCGAGCCTCGCCGGCTCGCCCTTCGCCGCCGCCGCGCGCGTGACCCCGTCCGTGTCGTTCGCCGGGCCCTCGCTTCTCGCCGGGACCCCGTCGCTGAAGCTCGTTTCGCCCGCGGACTCCGCGCGGCTCATCGTCGCCGGTTCCCCGTCGGTCGCCGCCGCCGCGCCCGCCATCCTGGCGGCTCCCGCCGACGCCCCGCGCGGACCCGACGCGCCCGCCGGGCCGTCCGCCGACGCGCCGTCCGCCCGCGGGCAGCTCGCCGCCCTCGACGCCGCGCCCGACGCCGAGGCGTTGTGGACCGGCGCGGCCGACGCCAAACGCGCCAAGGCCCAGCTCACCGCCGCCCACTGGCAGACCTTCAAGTTCTTCATGGGCTCGCGCGTGGGCCTGCTGCGCTCGATGATCAAGGAGCAGGAGGCCGCGTCGAAGGGCAGGGACCGCGCCGTGAAGGACCTCGAGGGCATGTGGGTGGCCTGGCGCACGCGGGGCTACTCCGGCCGCGTGCAGACCGCGGGCTTCGAGGTCGCCGACCGCGCCACCGTGCGCCGGGAGGCGATGAAGGTCTGGGACAAGTACTACCCGAAGGACCCCGAGGCCAAAGCCGCCTTCCTGCGCTACATGGCCCGCGTGGAGTCCTTCGTCCCGGCCGCCCGCCCCAGCAATTACCGCAAGCTCGCCTTCGGCGCCTTCTTCCTCACGCCCGTCGTGCCCGTCGCCGACCTGGCCGCGCGCATCGACGCCATGCTCTCCGAGTCGCATCTCGCCGCCATCGCGAAGCACCGCGCCGAGCGCCAGGACGCCGTCGTCGCGTCCTTCCGCGCGGCGGTCCTGGCCTCCATCCGCGAGGTCAACGCCGGGCTGCCCGCGGGCAAGAAGATCGTCGCCGTGTCCATGCTCGGCTCCTACGCCATCGGACAATCCACTCCCGACAGCGACGTCGACTACCAACTCATCACCCAGGACGGCGGCGCCGACGGGCTCGAGCCGTTCAAGGCGGCGCTCGACCGCCACTGGACCGAGAACAGGCTCGAGAAGATCGAGGCTTTCCAGTTCGCCCTGCCGCCGTCCCCCGAAGTGGTGCGCGCCAGTTTCAACGAGGGCTACCGCATCATCTCCCCGGACCCGGCCGCCGTGGCCGCGCTCTCGACGGACACCTTCACGCCGCCCGCTCCCACCGCCTGGTCGCGCCTGCGCGGCCGCCTGTTCGCGGCGGGCTACAAGGCGTGGATCCTGCTGAACTTCCGCCTCGCCGACCTGCGCGAGAAGTTCTCCTGACGCTTCCTTGACAAGGGGGCCCCGCGGGCCCATACTTGAGGAAGCATGGCCATTCCCAGAGCCGCGACGCCCGGCGTCGGCCCGCTCATCGAGTCGGTCTCGCGCGTCTTCGTGGGCAAGCCGGACGCGGTGCGCCTGACCGTCACCACCCTCATCGCCCGCGGACACCTGCTCATCGAGGACGTGCCCGGCATCGGCAAGACCTTGCTCGGGGTGGCGCTGGCCAAGTCCTTCGGCGTGAGCTTCCGCCGCATCCAGTTCACCAACGACCTTCTTCCCTCGGACGTGCTCGGTCTCTCCGTCTTCGACGCCAAAGAAGGACGCTTCGACTTCAAGCCGGGCCCGGTCTTCTCGCACGTGCTGCTGGCCGATGAGATCAACCGTTCGACCCCGAAGACGCAGTCCGCCCTTCTGGAAGCCATGAGCGAGCAGCAGGTCACCGTGGACGGCAAGACGCACGCCTTGCCCGATCCCTTCCTCGTCATCGCGACGCAGAACCCGGTCGAGTACCACGGCACCTTCCCGCTGCCCGAGGCCCAGCTCGACCGCTTCCTCATGCGCGTGCGCATCGGCTACCCCACGCACGAGGACGAGCTGCGCATCCTGCGCGAGCGCGACCGGCCGCCGTCGCCAGACGACCTCAAACCCGTGCTCAGCCAGGCCGACGTCCTGGCGCTGCAGGCCCAGGTGGACGCGGTGCGCCTGGAGGAGCCGCTCCTGGACTACGCCGTGCGTTTCGCCGAGGCGTCGCGCCGCGCCAAAGGCGTGCGCCTGGGGCTCTCGCCGCGCGGGACGCTCGCCTTGTGCCGCGCCGCGCGCGCGCACGCGCTGGTGGCGGGACGCGCGCACTGCGTGCCCGACGACCTGAAGGCCGTGGCCGTGCCGGTGGCCGCGCACCGACTGCTCCTGGACACGAGCCTCTACGGCGTCGCCCGCGTGGACGAGGCCGAGGCCGCGGTCGAGTCGCTGTTGCGCACCGTCGCCTCTCCGTAACATGCGCCCGACGCGCCTGGGGCTCTGCGCGGCGGCCCTGGCGCTCCTGACCCTCTTCGCCGCCGGCTCCACCGGCAACAACCTCCTCTACCTGCTTTTCGCCTCGGCGACCGCCTCGCTCGCGGTCTCCGTGCTGCTGTCGCGCCGGATGGTCCGGTCCGTGGCCGCGCGATATGAGGAGGCCGGCCAGGCGTTCCGCGGCTCGTCGTTCGTCCTGCCCGTCGTGCTGGAGAGTCGAGGAGCCGCCGCGCGCCTGCTGCGCGTCGCGGGGCCCGGCGGCGCGGTCACGCTCGACGAGGTCCCCGCGGGGAGGAGCGCGCGCGTCGAGCTGCGCCTGAGCTCGCCCTCGCGCGGGCTCGCCGTCTACGACTCGCTCGTCCTGGAATGCGCCTGGCCCTTCGGCCTCGTCATCGCCCGCCGCGCCTTGCCGCCCGCCGAGGTGCTGGTGCTTCCCGCCGCCAGCCCCTTCGTGCCGCAGGCCGCGCTGGAGTCCGACCCGCGGTCCTCCGGCCCCGCCGGCGCCGCGCGCGCGAAGGGGCGCGACGGCGAGTTCTGGGGCCCGCGTCCGCACGCGCCGGAGGACGACGCGCGGCTCATCCACTGGAAACTGACCGCCAAGACCGGGCGCCCGGTGGTGGCGGAGCTGGCGGCCGCGCCGCAGGACAAAGCCGTGGTGCGGCTGCAGGGCACGGACGACGCCTCGGTCGAGGCCGCGGCGGCGGCCTGCCGCTGGCACGCCGACGCGGGCACCGAGGTCGGCCTCGTGGGGCCCGGCCTCGAGATGGCGCCCGGACGCGGGCTCAAGCACCTCGACGGGCTCCTGCGGGCCTTGGCCCAGGTCGGCGACGGGGCGAGACCGCGGCCCGTGGACCTGCCGGCGCCGCCGCGCGACGGCGGTCCCGTGGACGGCGAGGCGCAGCGCCGCCTGCTGCTGGCGGGGTCCGTGCTGGTGTGGGCCTCGTTGTTCCTCATCGACGAGGTGTCGCCCCGGCTCCTGCTCGCGCTCTCGCCGGTGCTGCCGGTCTCCTGGTTCCTGCACCTGCGCGGCGGGCCGTTCCTGCCCGCGTTCGCGTGGTCGCTGCTGTCCTTCGGCGTGCTCGTGTTCATGGTGTTCTTCGACTGGCGTTGGTCGGGCGTGGCCTTGGCCAACGTGCACCTGCTCGGCTACCTCGTCATCAACCGCCTGCTCAATCCGTGGAAGGCCGCGGAGCTGCGACAGGTGTTCCTCATCTTCTACCTCGCCTTCTTCCTCGCCTCGGGCCTGACCATCAGTCCCTGGTATTTCCCGTTGTTCGTGCTCTACCTGGGTTTCGCCGCGGCCTGGCTCTCGCTGCAGGCGGGCGCTCCGCCCGCGCGTTGGCGCTCCTGGGGGCCGGCGCTGGGCGGCGCGCTCGCCGGCGGCGCGGCGTTGGCCGTCGCCGTGTTCCTCGCCACGCCGCGCGTCGAGGGCCTGCGCCGCTTCAACCCCTTCCTCGCCTCCGGCATCGACAAGCTGCAGGTGCGCTCGCAGAGCGTGACCGGCTTCACCGAGCGAGTGTCGCTGGGCCACTTCGGCACCCTGCGCAAGTCCTCGGCGCGCGTGATGCGCGTGCGCCCGGAGAAATCGCCGCCCGAAGGCGTCGTGCCGCCGCCGCTTTACGTGCGCGGCTCGGCCTTCGACTTCTTCGACGGCCGCACCTGGGGGCGCACCGCGGTCGAGCTATCCTACCGGAGCCGCGGCGGGCCGCGGCGCAGCGCCGAGGGCCGCGCCTGGGCGTGGAAGGGCGGCGGCTCGCTCGTGTTCCCCAACGAGCCCAAGGACCGCGCGGCCCCCGTCTGGGAGTTCACCATCTCGCCGATGAACCTCACCGTGCTCTTCACCGTGGGCGGGGCCTGGATCGCCGAGGGCGTGGACGCGCAGGGCTGGTTCGACCACACCGACAGCCTGCACCTGGCCGCGCCGTACCTGGGCGGCGTGCGATATCGCCTTTACTCCCTGCCCGATGGCTCGTGGCCCAGCGACGCGGCCGCGTCGGCGCGGCCGGCCATCCTCGAGAAGGCCCTGGCCCTCCCGCCGACCTCGGACGGGCGCATCGCCGCGCTCGCTCAGGAGTGGACGCGAGGGCTCGCCGACCCCGAGGCGAAGGTCGAAACGGTCGTCGCCCGCCTGCGCGACGAATACGGCTATTCGACCTTCTCCGACGGCAAGAACACCTCGCTGGAGCACTTCCTCTTCACGGGCCGGCGCGGCAATTGCGAGTACTTCGCCACGGCCGCGGCCGTGCTGCTGCGCCACGCGGGCGTGCCCACGCGGCTCGTGTCGGGTTTCCTCGTGGACGGCTGGAACGAATACGGCCTCTTCTACGACGTGCGACAGAGCGACGCACACGCCTGGTTCGAGGCGTATCTGCCGGGCAAGGGTTGGACGCGTTTCGACGCGACGCCGGGACAGACGCGGCTCTCCGGCGCCGCCGACGCCGCCGCGCGCCGCCTGGAGCGCTGGCTCGACGCCCTGCAGGTGTCCTGGTACCGGCATGTCATCGGCTACGACCAATACGCGCAGCGCGACACCTTCCTCAAGCTGGGCGTGGGGCAGAGCCTCTCGCGCCTGCGCGACCGCTTCGAGAACGCCGTGCGCCCGCTGTTGGCCCTGCTCCTGCTGGGCTTCGTCGTCCACGCCGCGGCCGTCCTCCTCGCGCTCCGCGTTTTCCGCCGCGGCGACGAGTTCGACCGCGCCGCGGGCCTGCTCGCTCGCGCCGGCCTGCGCCGCGAGCCCTGGCAGACCCCGCGCGAGTTCGCCGCGGCGGTCAAGGCGCGCCGCCCGGAACTGGCCGCGCTCGAGGAGCTGGCCGAGGCGAAGTACCGGCGCGTCTACGCCGGCGAGCCCGCGAGCGACGAGGAGCGGCGCCGCCTTGCTAGACTATTGGCCGACTTGAAGAGCCAGCTCTGATGCCGCTCCTCCTCGGCCTGCTCGCCCTGGCGCTTTACGCGCCGTGCCTGAGCGCCCCCGTCTACCTCGACGACGGCCCGTACGTGTTCGCCTCGACTTTCCTGCGAGCCCCGGCCGAGGTTTTTTGGCCGCTGCTCGTCTCGCCGCGGTATTTCGCCGCGACGGGCGAACGCACCTGGCAGCCGTTGGTCACCGCGCTCAACCGCCTCTTCGTCGAGTGGCCGTTCGTCTTGCGCCTGCTCTCCGTCCTCCTGCACGCGTCGTGCGCCGGGCTCGTCGCGCGCCTCAGCGCCCGCAAAACCGCGGGCGTCCTGTTCCTGTTCTTCCCGCTCGCCGCCGAGGCCGTGTTCTTCGCGGCCTTCAAAGGCCACCTGTTGGCGGCCGCCGCCGCGTTGGGCTGCCTGCTCGCCTGGCGAGAGGGGCGCCGCGGCCTCTCGGTCGCGCTGTTGGCCGCGGGCCTTCTCGCCAAGGAGACCGCGCTCTCGGCCGGGCCGCTGCTCCTCCTCTACGGGCTGCTCGTCGAGAGACAGAAGCCCGCCGCGCTCCTGCGCCGGCTCGCGCCGCACGCGGCCGTGGCGGGCGTCTATCTCGTCCTCCGGTTCATCGTGCTCGACCCCGCTCCCCCGGTGCTCGCGCCGGCCGAGACGCGGCCGCTGGCGGCGCTTGCCTGGTACCTGGGCGCGTTGGTCTGGCCGCCGGCGCCCGGCATGTTCCGGGCCTTCCCGGCCGGCGACGCCTGGGTGCTGCTGCTGCTCGCGCCGTACGCCGCGCTGCTGTGGTGGAAGCGCGGGGAGCCCAAGGAGGCGTTCTTCCTCCTCTGGGTCCCGGCGGCCCTGCTGCCGTTCCTCCACCTGGTGCCCTTCGCCGCGAAAAGCCCCGTCGCCGACCGTTATCTCTACCTGGCCGCGGCCGGCGCGTGTTGGGGCCTCTCCCGCCTGGAAGGGCCGCGCGCGCGCGTCGCGTTGGCCGCGCTCGGGCTGTTGTGGGGCGCGGGGACCGTCAGGCGCGTCATGCTCTACCGCGACCCCGCCGCCTTCGCCGATGCCGGCGTGAAGGCCGCTCCGGGCAGCGCGGCGGCCCACCTTTTCCGGGCGCAGGTCTCATTGGAGAGCGGCCGAGCGGGCGACGCGGAGTCCGCGGCGGAATCGGCCGCCCGTCTCGAGCCGCGCGACCCGCAGAACTGGACCTGGCTCGGCCTGGCGCGTTTCGCCGGGAAGCGTCCCGGCGCCGAGGAGGCCTTCCGCCGGGCGTTGGCGCTGCAGGAGACTCCCCAGGCGCGGTTGAACCTCGGCGCCTACCTGGAGGAGAGCGGCCGCCCGAGACCCGCGCTCGTCGAATACGACCGCGCCGCGGCGCTGGCCCCGGAGTGGGAGAAGCCGCGCCGACAGGCCGCGGACCTGCGGGCCCGTCTCGAACGCGGTCTTTAGTAGAATCGCGTCATGCCCGCGTACTGGCTGATGAAGTCCGAGCCCGACGTCTTCTCCATCGACGACCTGGCGAAAAAAGGCGTCTCCGGCTGGGACGGCGTGCGCAACTACCAGGCGCGCAACTACATGAAGGCCATGAAGCCCGGCGACCGCGCGTTCTTCTACCACTCCAACGCCGCCCCACCCGGCGTCGCGGGCATCGCCGAGGTCGCCAAAGCCGCCTACCCCGACCCGACCCAGTTCGACCCGAAGAGCAAGTACCACGAGCCCCGCGCGACGCCCGGCGCGCCGGTGTGGTTCCAGGTGGACCTGCGTTTCGTCTCGAAGCTGCCGCGTTTCCTGCCGCTCGACGAGCTGCGCGGCGAGCCGGCGCTCCAGGAGATGGCGCTGTTCAAGCGCTCGCGTCTCTCCGTCCAGCCCGTGACGGCCGCGCAGTGGAAGAAGATCGTGGGGATGGCCCGATGAGGAGGCTGCTGCCGCTGCTCGTCGTGCTCTGCGGCTGCCAATCGGTGCCGGTCACGGGACGACGCGGCCTCATGCTCGTGCCCGTGTCGCAGGAGCGCGCGCTGGGCCAGCAGGCCTACGCGGAGGCGCTGGCCAAGGGCCCGCTGAGCAAGGACGCCGCCGCCGTGGCGCGCGTGCGCCGCGTGGGGGAGCGCCTGGCCGCCGCGGCCGGGCGCGACGACTTCGCCTGGGAGTTCAACCTGCTCGTCGAGGACCAGACCATCAACGCCTGGTGCCTGCCCGGCGGCAAGGTCGCCGTGTACACGGGCCTGCTGCCCGTGGCCAAGGACGACGCGGGCCTGGCCGTGGTCATGGGCCACGAGATCGCCCACGCGCTGGCGCGCCATGGCGCGGAGCGCATGAGCCAAGGGCTGCTCGCGCAGTACGGCGGCTCCTTGCTCTCCGTCGTCATGGCGCAGAAGCCGGCGGAGACGCGCGCTCTCTACCAGCGGGCGTACGGCGCGGGCGTGCAGGTCGGCGCCTTGCTGCCGTTCTCGCGCGCCCATGAGAGCGAGGCCGACCGCATCGGCCTCGTGCTCATGGCCAAGGCCGGCTACGACCCGGCCCAGGCCGTCGAGTTCTGGAAGCGCATGGCCGCCGCCACCGGCGGCTCCGGCGGCGCGGGCCTGGAGAAATACCTGCGCACCCATCCGACCAACGCCGACCGCATCGCGCAGATCGAGGGCTGGCTGCCCGAAGCGCGCGCCGCCTACCGACCCGCGCCTTAGGCCGTCTCGGGCAGGGCGTCGAGGCGGCGGCGGAACTCGGCGGGGGTCGGGATGCGCCGGTCCGGGTCGGGCTCCAGCGCCTTGTCGATGAGCGCGTCCACCTCGGCCGGCAGCTCGGGCACGCGCGTGGTGGCGCGGATGTAGCCCTTGGCGAGTTTGGGGCCGGAGCCGCCTTCGTACGGGCGCGCGCCGGTGAGCAGCTCGTAGAGGCAGGCGCCCAGGGAGAACACGTCGCTCTCCTTGCGCACGACGCCGTATTCCTGCTCCGGGGCCATGTAGTGCGGCGTGCCGACCACGCTCTGCGTGATGGCCTTGCCCGCTTCGGAGGCGTGGCGGGAGATGCCGAAGTCCATGACCTTCACGCGGCCGTCGTCGAGCATCATCACGTTGCCGGGCTTGAGGTCGCGGTGCACGACGTCGCGGCCGTGGGCGTAGGTGAGCGCGTCGCAGACCTGGCCCAGGACGCGTTTGGCTTCGACGACGCTCAAACGCTTGCGCTCGGCGAGGAACTCGTCGAGCGGGCGCCCGCCGAGCCGCTCGAAGACGAGGTAGAGGCCGCTCTCGTCCTCCTCGACGGCGTGCAGGTCCACGATGGAGGGATGGCTCAGCTCGGCGAGCATGCGCGCCTCCTCGAGGAAGGCGGCCTTGGCCTTGGGGTCGAGCCGCGACTCGTCGCGCAAGACCTTCACGGCCACGCTGCGGCCGAGCTTGCGGTCGCGCGCCTCGTAGACCACGCCCATGCCGCCGGAGCCGATGGGCTTGCCCATCTCGTAGCGCTGCGCGATGGCGGAGTGGACGGGCGCCTTGCGCGCGGACCGCGCGGCGTCGTTGACGTGCACCAGCCCCAGCGCGATGAGGATGCCGCCGACCAGCGAGAAGCCCAACACGAGCATGAAGGAGCGGCCGCGCGGCAGCGCCGCGCGCGCCGGGGACGCCTTGGCGGGAAGGCCGTCGGCGGAGAGCCCGTGGCGTCGCGCGGCGTCGCGGTAGACGGAGTCGAAGGCGGGGTTGAGCGTCGCGGCGGCCTTCAGGTCGCGGGCCATGGCCTCGTAATCGCCGCGCAGCTCGTGGGCGTAGCCGCGGTTGGCGTGGGCGTAGGCGTCCTTGGGGTCTATCTCGAGGGCGTGGTTGGAGTCGGCGATGGCGTCGGCCAGGCGCCCGATGCGGTTGTAGGCCCAGGCGCGCGCGTCGAGCAGGTGGTGGTCGGCCGGCGAGTAGGACAAACCTTCCGTGGCGTCGCGCACCGCGTCCCCGTAGCGGCCGATGAGCCCGTTGGCCGTCGCGCGGAAGTAACGAGCCGTCGCGTTCTGCGGGTCGAGCGCCAACGCCTTGTCGGCCTGGTCGATGGCGCCCCAGTAGTCCTTCACCGCGAGCTTGGAGCCGGCCGCCGAGGTCAGGCGCTGCGCCGCGGCCGGCCGCGGGTCGGACGCGGGGGAGAGGCGGCGCTCCTCGACCTGGCTGAGCTGTTGGACCATGCCGTGGTACTCGCGCTCGACTTGATGCGCGAGCTCGGATTGACCCGGGGCGATGTCGGTCGGGCGCACGCGCCCCTCGGCGAGCTTGAGCAGGCCGAAGGCGGTCTTGTCGTTGGGGTCGAGCGCCAGGGCCTTGCGCGCGTCCTCCATGGCCTGCAGGTACTGGCCGAGCCCGAACGACGCCATCGCGCGCGCCGTGTAGGCGGCCGCGCTGTCGGGCGCCAGGCGCGCGGCCTTGTCGGCCTCCGCCCAGGAGCGGGGCATGTCGCCCAGCGAGTAGCTGGCGCGCGCGCCGCCGACGAGAGCGTCGCGGTCGTTGGGGTCGTAGCCCAGGGCCTTGTCGGCGAACTCGCGAGACTCCTCCCAGCGCTCGGCGCGGCCGTTGAGCTCCATGGCCGCCTTCGCCAGCTCCTCGCCGGTCAGGCGCGCGCTTTCGTCGGCCGCCGGCGCCGCCGGGGCCTGGCGCACGGCCTGGTTGAACTCGCCCAGGTGGGTGTCCACGTAGCGCTGCTGCTCCTCCGGCTTCTGCTTGAGGGCCTCGCGCTCCAGCGTCTCCAGCGCCGCGGCGGCCTCGTCTCGACCCTTCGCGTCGGGCAAGCCGCGCACGCTGCGGCGCAGGGAGCTGATGAAGGGCAAAGACGGCGCGTCGCCGCGCGGCGGGACCTCGGCGACGAGTTTGGCCGGGGGGACCTGATATTGGAGAGGGACCACGCCGGACGGGGCGTCATGGTCGCCATCGGCGGCCGCGGCGCGGCCGGCGACGAGGGAGACGGCCAACGCCAGAGCGAGGGCTCCGTGCATAGGGGGGGCGGCGCATTCCCAGTGTAAAGACGGCGCTTTCCCCCGTCAAGGGCCCTTTTGCTAGACTGGTCCCGGCCATGGCTCGGCTTTTCTGCGTGGACGGGACGAACCTGGTGCGCACGGCCTACGGCTACGGCGGCGACGCGCACCGGGCGCAGGAGCAGAGCGACGCCGAGGACCTGGTGGAGGCCTTCGCCCGGCTGTGCGAGAAGGTGGGCGCGGGCGTGGAAGTCGAGGTGTTCTTCGACGGGGCGTTCCGGGGCATGCCCGGGGGGCCGTCGAACCTGCGGGTGAGCTTCGCCCGCGAGGGCACCGCCGACGCGCTCATCCTCGACCGGGTGCGCGCCAAGGCGTGGTCGAAGTCGGGCTCGGTGACGGTCGTGACGGCGGACACGGAGCTGGGGCGGACGGCGGAGACGGAGGGCGCGAAGTGGCTGCGCGCCTCCCACGGCGCCTCCCCGCTCGGGCTGGTGCGGCGGATCGAGGAGCGTTTCACGAGATGAGCGTCAAGAACAGCGTCGTGGTCGTGGGCGGCGGCATCATGGGCGTCATGAGCGCCTGGCACCTGCAGCGCATGGGCTGCTCGGTGACGCTGCTGGAGCAGGCCGACGTGCCCAACCAGTGGGCCGCGTCGGGCGACCACCTGCGCGTGTTCCGGCTCACCTACGGCAAGGACGCCTTTTACACCGAGATGGCGCTCAAGGCGCTTCCCCTGTGGCTCGAGCTCAACACGCTGTCGGAG
This sequence comes from Elusimicrobiota bacterium, assembly GCA_033875325.1. Lineage (GTDB taxonomy): Bacteria > Elusimicrobiota > Elusimicrobia > UBA1565 > UBA9628 > GWA2-66-18. Next base: position 58,039 of record JANRKA010000166.1, read on the forward strand.
GAGACCATCCTCCAGCAGAACGGCATGCTCGAGCTGTCCACCAAGACCGCCGGCTACGAGGCGCAGAGCATGGCGGTGCTCAAGGAGCGCAAGCTGCGCTTCGCCAAGCTCGACCCCGCCCAGGTGCGCAAGCTCTACCCGATGTACAACCCCAAGTCCTTCAAGTGGGCGCTCTACCACTCCGACGGCGGCATGATCTGGGCGGCGCGCGCGGTGGCGGCGGCGGCGTCGCTGGCGCAGCGCAAAGGCGTGCGCGTGCGCTCCAACGTGAAGGTGGTCTCCATCCAGAAGGACAAAAACGGCATCCGCTCCGTGAAGGACGCCTCCGGCAAGGTCTGGGAGGCCGAGAAGTTCCTGTTCTGCGGCGGCTATTGGTCGCCCGAGCTGCTCAAGTCCTACGGCATCCCCTTCAAGATCACGCGCCAGGAGCAGCTGTTCCTGCGCCCGCTGTTCAACCGCGGCCGTTATCGCCCCGAGCACTTCCCGGTGTTCGCGAGCCTGACCCAGGGCTTCTACGGCTTCCCGGTCCACATCCAGGGCTTCATCAAGCTGGGCGACCACCGCAAGGGGCCGAAGGTGGCCAAACACGACGCCACGCAGCTGCGCACGCTCACGCCGAAGTTCGAGAAGTCCTGCCGCGCCTTCCTCAAGAAGACCATCCCGGAGCTCGCCAAGTTCGAGGACTTCGAGGGGCACGTGTGTTGGTACGACAACACGCCCGACGACGACTTCATCATGGACCGCCTGCCCGACGCGCCCAACGGCTTCGTCGCCGCCGGTTTCTCGGGCCACGGCTTCAAGTTCGCGCCCATCGTCGGCAAGTCCATGGCCGAGTTGATGGTCACCGGCAAGCCCGAGCTCAACCTCCATCGCTTCCGCATCACGCGCTTCCGCCTGAAGAAGTAGGCGCCGTTGACGGCGCTCAATAGGCCCGCATGGGTCCATTGTCGCCCGTCGCCCGGGACCGAGGACCCGCGCGCCGACCTCCCCGCGCCGGCTACACTGTGGCTCGACGCCGCGACACCCCCCGGAGGTACCGCCTTGAAGAACGCCGCCCTCGCCCTGCTGCTCGCCGCCGCCCCCGCCGCCGCCCAGGACCGCGCCGCGGAGATCGATTTCGAGAACGCCCTGCGCGAGGCGCAGGCCGCCGCCGCGGCCCGCCCCGTCGCCGCGGTCGAGCGCACCCTCGTCGCCATGAACGACGGCGTCGGCATGGGCGAGGTCGTCGTCGCCTACATCCGCGAGAACGGCGTGAGCGTCGTCGTGCGCCCCCAGGCCGAGGCCGTGAAGACGACGGTCGGCGCCGAAGGCACGGTCATCAGCCTCTCCGCGGACCTGCCGGCCTACCCGCGCGTGTACGCGCCGCTCATCGCCTCCGAGGCCGCGCGCTTCATGTACGCCTCCATCCCGGCCAGCGCCGAGCGCGCCTACATGCGCCGCGCCACGGCCGGCCGCGTGTGGATCGAGCTGGGCGGCGAGCCCGCGGGTTTCCCCGTCATCGAGCCGCTCGTCGGCGCGCGCGTGCCCGCCATCGAGGCGGAGATCGGCGCCTGGGCCGTCGAGGGCGTGCAGATGGCCCTCTACAAGGCGGGCCAGGAAGAGAACCTGCCCGAGCTCTACCAGCTCTACTCCGACGCCAAGACGCCTGAGGAGCGCGCGGCGCTCAGCGCCGCCGAGGCGCGCTTCAACGCCTTCCTCGTGGACGAGCGCCCGGCGCGCCAGGCGGCCGGTCTGCGCTGAGCCGGTCTCAGCAGCTCGACGGGCAGGAGACGGGCCGGCCCATGGAGCAGGCCTTCTCCTGCTCGCAGCGCAGCTCGTCGAGCGCGCGGCAGGCCTCGTCCTTGCGGCAGGCACGGCGGTCGCACTCGCAGCGGCGCCTGGCCGCCGCGGACTCGTTCTCGTCGCGGTCCTTGAGCGCGCAGTCCGAGGCGTAGCGGCCGCAGGCGTCGGCCGGGCACGAGGCGGCCTTCAAGTCGGACGAGGCGCGCTCGTATTCCGCGGACGCGCCGGCGATGCGGGGCTTGAGCTCCGCCGAGGCTTCGGCGCATTCGCGACTGCCCTCCAACTGAGCCCCGCCGGCGAGCGCCAGTCCGCTCACGCCCTTGAGGCCGAGACCCTCGGCCAACCGCGCCGCCCCGGCCGCTCCTGAGACGAGGCCGAGCTGCCGCGTCTTGGGCGGTTCGACGGGGGAGAAACGCGCGACTTCGAGCGCCTCGCCGCCGGCCGTCGGCGCGGTCCCGGAGACGGCGCCCGGACCGGAGGCCGCGCCCGGCACGGGTTTGAGCCGGGGCGAGGCGGCGCGGGCCGAGGAGGACGCGCCGCCTTCGCCGGTGGCGGGCGTCGCGGTCGCGGCGGCGGGCGCAGGCGTGGACGAGCCGGCGACGGCCTTCGCTCCTGGCGCGAGGCGGTGAGGCGAGCGGCCGCCGCCGAGGCCGGCGTCGAGGGAGGCGGACGCGGCCGCCGCGACGGCGGGCGGCTCGGGCGGCTTCTCGTCCTTGGCCGCGAAACGGCGGCGCTTGGCGGGGTCCATGGAATAGGCGGCCTGGTAATCGGGCTCGAGCTCGCGGAACACGAAGGGCAGCAGGAGGACGACGACGAGCGCGACGGCGCCCAACGCGACGAACAGGCGTTTCTCGGCTTTGAGCTCCATGTCAGCGGCGCGGCTCGGCCACGAATCCCTTCACGCTGCCGAAGTCGGCGGGCTTGAGCCCGACCTTGCCGCCCATGCCGACGCCGCCTTCGGAGACGCCGGCGTCGGCCGACGGGGCGCCGGCCGTGTTGGCGGTCTCCCCGCCGCCCTCGGCCGCGACGGCCTGTTTGGGCGCGCCGTCGAAGAGCTCGCCCAGTTCCGCGGGGACCGGCAGGGGGGAGGACGGCGGCGTCGCCGGCGCGGCGCCCGGGTCTGCGGGTTTGGGCGCGGCGTGTTGGCCGCCGGAGGTCGCGGGCCGCGCGCGCGGACGGCCTCCGCGCGCGGTGCTCAGCGCGGGCTGCTCGATGGCCCCGTCGTCGAAGAGCCACGGGGTGGCGGCGGCCACGCCCATGGCCGCGGCGGCCATCAGCACGGCGACCTTATGGTGTCCGGCCAACCCGGCCCAGCGGCTCCTCAATGACGAAAAGCCCATGTCCGGAGTATAAACCCCGGAAGGCGTCCGCGCCAGCCTCTTATCGGTAAAAAACCGGTCAGGCCGCGACGGGCGTCTTGCCGGACCCGGCCAGCATCTGTCCCAGCACGAAGCGCAGCACGCCGCCGTAGCGGTAGTACTCGAGCTCGATGGGCGTGTCGATGCGGCAGACGACGCCGAACTCCGTGACCTTGCCGTCCTCCGCGGTCGCGCGCACGGTCAGCGGCCCGCGCGGCTTGACCGCGCCGAGGCCGAGGACCTCGAAGGTCTCGTAGCCGGTGAGGCCCAACGACTGCGCGCTTTCTCCATCCTTGAACTGCAGGGGCAGGACGCCCATGCCGACGAGGTTGGAGCGGTGGATGCGCTCGAAGCTCTGCGCGATGGCGGCTTTGACGCCCTGCAGCGCCGGTCCCTTGGCGGCCCAGTCGCGCGAGGAGCCGGTCCCGTATTCCTTGCCCGCGATGACGATGAGAGGCGTCTTCTCGGCCTGGTACTTCATGGCCGCGTCGAAGATGGCCATCTGCTGCTTGGTGGGGACGTGCACGGTGTAGCCGCCCGTGACGTCCTTGAGCATGAGGTTCTTGATGCGGATGTTGGCGAAGGTGCCGCGCATCATGACCTCGTGGTTGCCGCGGCGCGCGCCGTAGCTGTTGAAGTCCGCGACGGCGACGCCGTTCTCGCTGAGATACTTGGCCGCCGGCGAGTCCTTGGCGATGTTGCCGGCCGGGGAGATGTGGTCCGTCGTGACCGAGTCGCCGAACACGGCGAGCGCGCGGGCGCCCTTGAGGTCGGCGAGCGGGCGGGGCTTGAGCGAGAGGTCCTCGAAGTACGGGGGCAGGCGCACGTAGGTGGACTTCGGGTCCCACGCGTACGCCTCGCTCGCGGCGACGGTCAGCGACTGCCAGTTCTTGTCGCCGGCGAAGACGTCCGAATACTGCTTCACGAAGGTCTCGCGCGTGACGTGTTTCTCGACGGCGGCCGCGACCTCGTCGTTGGTGGGCCAGACGTCCTTGAGGTAGACCGGCTTGCCGTCCTTGCCGACGCCGAGCGGCTCGGTGGCGAGGTCCACTTCGACGGAGCCGGCCAGGGCGTAGGCGACGACCAACGGCGGAGACGCGAGGTAGTTGGCCTTCACCAGGGGGTTCACGCGGCCCTCGAAATTGCGGTTGCCGGAGATGACGGCGGCGACGACGAGGTTCTTGTCGGAGACGGCCGCGGCGACCTCGGGCGGCAGCGGGCCCGAGTTGCCGATGCAGGTGGTGCAGCCGTAGCCCACGAGGTGGAACTTGAGGGCCTCCAGCGGCTCGACGAGGCCCGCGCTCTTGAGGTAATCCATGACGACCTTGGAGCCCGGGGCGAGCGAGGTCTTCACCCAGGGCTTGACCGTCAATCCCTTGGCGACGGCCTTCTTGGCGACGAGGCCGGCGGCGACGAGCACGCCGGGGTTGGAGGTGTTCGTGCAGGAGGTGATGGCGGCCAGCGTGACCGCGCCGTGGCCGAGCTGGTAGTCCTTGACCGGGACCGTCGTGCCGGCGGGCGCGGGCGCGTTGCCCTTCTTGTCCTTCTCCTTGAGGAAGCCGGGGAGGTCGGTCGCGAGCCACTGCTTCTTGACGCCGCCCAGCTCGATGCGGTCCTGGGGACGCTTGGGGCCGGCGACGGAGGGCACGATCTTGGCGAGGTCGAGCTCGAGGGTCTCGGCGAACGCGGGCTCGGCCTTGTCGTCGCGCCACAGGCCCTGCGCCTTGCAGTAGGCCTCGACGAGGGCGACCTCGTCTTGGGCGCGTCCGGAGACGCGCAGGTAGTCGAGCGTGCGGGCGTCCACGGGGAAGAAGCCGACGGTGGCGCCGTACTCCGGGGCCATGTTGGCGATCATCGCGCGGTCGGCCAGCGAGAGGCCGGCGAGGCCCGGGCCGTAGAACTCGACGAACTTGCCCACGACGCCCTTCTTGCGCAGCATCTGGGTGACGGTGAGCACCGCGTCGGTGGCGGTGACGCCTTCGGCGAGCGCGCCGGTCAGGCGGAAGCCGACGACCTCGGGGATGAGCATGGGCATGGCCTGGCCGAGCATGGCGGCCTCGGCCTCGATGCCGCCCACGCCCCAGCCCACCACGCCCAGGCCGTTGATCATCGTCGTGTGCGAGTCGGTGCCGATGACGGTGTCGGGGTAGGCGACGCCGTCCTGCGTCCAGACCACCTTGGCGAGGTACTCGAGGTTGACCTGGTGGACGATGCCGGTCTCGGGCGGGACGGCGCGGAAGTTGGAGAAGGCCTTCTGCCCCCACTTGAGGAAGGCGTAGCGCTCCTTGTTGCGCGAGAACTCGAGCTCGGAGTTCTTCTCGAAGGCGTCGGAGGCGCCGAAGAAGTCCACCTGCACGCTGTGGTCGATGACGAGGTCCACGGGCTGGAACGGGTTGATGCGTTTGGCGTCGCCGCCGAGCTTCTTGATGGCGTCGCGCATGGCGGCGAGGTCCACGACCGCGGGCACGCCGGTGAAGTCCTGCATCACGACGCGCGCGGGCATGAAGAACACCTCGCGTTCGGCGGGCTTGGCGCCGACGGTCTTGGCCACGGCCTCGATGTCGCCTTTCTTGACGACCATGCCGTCCTCGTGGCGCAGCAGGTTCTCCAGGAAGACCTTCATGGACAGCGGCATCCGAGACAGGTCGAAGCCTTTGGCCGCGAGCGCGGCGAGGCTGAAGTAGTCGAACTTCCTGCCGCCGACGGAGAGGGTCTGTCGCGTGCCGAAGCTGTCGAGAGAGGGGGTCTTCATGGGGCGAGCTCCTTAATAGGACGGTTGTGGGGCTATCTTAACATTTCGCCCTCGGTGCGCCCAAAGCGTGAGTCGGAGCCCCGACCATCTGACCGGTCGCCGGGAATCTGTTAGAATCCCGGCGTGAAGAAAACCATCGCCCTTTGCGCGGCGCTGCTGACCGGGTGCGCCGGCGCCCAGCTCGAGAAGCAGAAGAAGGAGATCGAGGACCTGCAGGTCCAGGCCGGCGCGTTCGTCGGCCAGCTCAAGGACAAGTCGGACGAGATCGAGGCGCTGAAGGCCTCCAAGGCCGAGCTCGAGGGCCGGGTGACCGAGCTCGAAGGCAAACTCGCCGCGGCCAACGGGCGCCTGGACTCGATGTCCAAGTCGAACTCCGACCTCTCCTCCGCGCTGAAGTCGGGCAAGGACGCTCTCGCCGCCAAGCTCAACGACGCCATCGCCGAGAAAGACGACGCGGCCAAGAGGCTTTCGGAGGCGCTCAAGGAGAAGCTCGCTCTCGAAAGGCTGAAGAACGTCTACAAGTCGGCCAAGGACAAGACCGCCGCCGACCTCGCCCGGCTCGAGACCGAGCGCGCCAAGCTCGTCGCGCGCCTGACGACGGTCGACGAGGCGGCCAAGAAGGACGACGAGGCCCGTTCCGCGGCCCGCGCGCGCGCCCGCGAGGAGATGGGCTCCGTCGCCGACGCCGTGCTCAAGGAGCTCCAGTCCGGCAAGGCGTCGGCGGAGCAGGACGGCGAGTCGTTCTCGTTGACGCTCGCCGACGGGCTGGTCTTCGAGGATGGCTCGGAGAAGGTCACCGAGGCCGGCGCCGCGCGCCTGGCGCGACTGGCCGCCGCGCTCAAGGCCCTGTCCGGCAAGCGCCTGCGCGTCGAGGTCCACACCGACAACGCGCCGTTCAAGAAGGGCCTGCTCGGCGGCTACGACGGGCACTGGGAGCTCAGCGCCGCGCGGGCGACCGCGGCGGCGCGTTGGCTGCACCTGCATGGCGGCCTGGACCCGGCGGCCATCGAGGCCGTCGCCATGGGCGAGTTCCGCCCGGTCAAGCCCAACGACACTCCGCAGGGCCGCGCGGCCAACCGCCGGCTCGTGCTCGTCGTGTCCCCGCGTTAGGCGAAATGTTAACATGGCGCCCGTGAAGACCGTGCCCGCCGTGCTGCAGGTCGGCGCCGGACGCTGGGGGACCAACCACCTGCGCGTCCTGCTGCGCCTGCGCGACGAGGGCCTGCTGCGCCTCGTCGGCGTGCAGGAGTCCGACCCGGCCCGACGGCAGGCATTGGAGCGCGAGTTCGGCGTGAAGACCTTCGCCGACGATTCCGGCATCAAGGAAGCCGACGCCGTCGACGTCGTCGTGCCGACCTACTCGCACTTCGAACACGCCAAGAAGGCCCTGCTCGCCGGCAAACACGTGATGGTCGAGAAACCCCTGGCCGAGACCTCGGCCCAGTGCGTCGAGCTGGCCGCGCTGGCCGAGAAGAGCGGCAAGGTCGCCCTCGTCGGCCACATCTTCCGCCACAACCCCGCCGCCGACCTCGCCCGCAAGATGATCGCCGACCGCGAGATCGGGCGCGTGCGCTTCATGCGCGGCCGCTTCATGGGTTTCCGCTACCAGGAGCACGACGCGGGCATCCTCATCACCACCGCCATCCACTTCCTCTATCTGTCGGACTTCTTCCACGGCAAGGCGGCGCAGGCCGTGCGCGCGCGCACCTTCCACACTCTGGGCACGCCGCTCGACGACGTGTGCGCCGTCCATCTCGAGTACGGCGACGCCTTCACCTTCGTGGAGTCGGACTATTTCACGCCGGGCAAGTGGCGCACCTTCGACATCATCGGCACTCAGGGCGCCCTGTTCGTGGACCTGCTCAAGCAGACGGTGTCCGTGCACCGCAAGTACCACGTCCGCGGGCAGGACCGTTTCGAGGCCTATGACGGCGGCGTCATCGAGCATCCGCTGAAGTTCTCCGAGCCGTTGGAGCTCGAGCTGCGCCATTTCCTCGCCTGCGTGCGCGGGGAGCAGAAGCCGCTCACCACTTTCCAGGACGGCGTCGCGGTGCTCAAGACCATCGAAGCCGCCTATCAATCCGCCAAGACGGACCGCACCGTGCCCGTCGGCTGAACCACCAGGAGACCTCCATGCAGTGCCAGATCTGCGGCAACGACCAGTTGGTGAAGTTCCTCGACCTCGGCGAGCATCCCGCCTGCGACTTCCTGCTCGAGGAGCAGCTCAAGGACGAGAAGCGTTACCCGTTGGACGCGCACTTCTGCGGGACCTGCGGCCTCATGCAGCTGGGTCACCCGCTGCCCCCGCACGTCCTCTTCGGGGAGAACTACCATCACATCGCGGCCCTGTCGGCGAGCTTCCTCGAGCACATGAAGCAGCTCGCCGCGGCCAGCGCCAAGCGCTTCGCGCTCACCGACGCGGACATGGTCGTGGAGCTGGGCTCCAACGACGGCGCCTTGCTCGAGGCCTACAAGGCGTTCACCCCCGAGGTCGTGGGCGTGGACCCCTCCGACGTCGCCGAGATGGCCATCAAGAAGGGCATCCCGACTTTGCGCAAGTTCTTCGACGAGGCGGTCGCCGCGGAGATGGTCGCCGAATACGGCCAGGCCAAGCTCATCGCGTCCTTGAACACCTTCGCCCACATCTCCAAGCTCGATTCCTTCGTCACCGGCGTGCGCGAGCTGCTCACCGACGACGGCGTCTTCATCACCGAGTCGCATTACCTGCTCGACCTGGTCAACGAGCTGCAGTACGACTTCATCTACCACGAGCACTCCCGCTACTACTCGCTGCGCTCCCTGGTGTTCCTTTTCGAGAAGCTGGGCATGGAGGTGTTCGACGTCGAGCGCCTGCGCACCCACAGCGGCTCCATCCGCGTGTTCGCGGGCAAGAAGGGCGCCCACCCCGTGGAGGCGCGCGTGAAGGCCCTGCTCGACGAGGAGCAGAAGGCCGGCCTGCACCTGGCGGAGACCTACCACGCCTTCGGCGGCAAGGTCGCGGCGCACCGCGAGGCCTTCACGAAGATGCTCAAGGACCTCAAGGCCGCGGGCCACACCATCGCGGGCCTCACCTTCCCGGCGCGGGCGGTGACCCTGCTGAACTACTGCGGCATCGGCCCGGAGACGCTCTCCTACATCACGGAGGGCAGCCCCATCAAGATCGGCCGCTACTCGCCCGGCACCCACATCAAATGCGTGGACCAACAGGTCCTCTTCGGGCCCGACGCGCCCGAATACGGCGTGCTCCTCTCCTGGCACATCGAGAAGGAGATCGTCCCCAAGTTCCGCGCGAAAGGCTTCAAAGGCAAGTTCATCATCCCCCTGCCCGAGCCCCGCATCCTGGCGTAACGAAAGGGACTGTCCCTTTCGTTACGCGGATGGTATCCTGCCTTGGTGCTGAGAAAGCTGCGTTCGACGCTCGGGCCGGCCTACGCTTGGGGCTCCACGCTCCTTAATTACTGGCTGTTCCGGCTCTCCTCCGTCCTGCCTTTCAAGGTGCGCGCCTGGCCGCACGAGTTGTACGTCGAGGGCACCAACATCTGCAACGCGGCCTGCGTGTTCTGCGCCTATCCGCAGATGGTCCGTCCCAAGAAGGTCATGCCCATGGACCTCTTCGAGAAGGTCGTCGTCCAGTACGCGGCGATGGGCGGGGGGGACGTGGACGTCACGCCCATCGTGGGCGACCCGTTCGCGGACGCGAAGCTTTTCGAGCGCCTGGACCGGCTGCAGGCCGAGCCCAAGGTGCGACGCGTGTCCTTCTTCACCAACGCCATCGCCATGAAGCCGGCGCTGGGCGACCGCCTGCTCGCCTACGGCGGCAAGCTGACGGTCCATATATCCTACGGCGGCTTCGACAAGGCGACCTACGCGAAGGTCATGGGCGTCGACAAGTTCGACGAGGTGTGGCCGAACCTGCGCCACCTCATCGCGGCCAAGAGGAAGACGGGCTCCGCGCTCGGCATCCAGGTGAACCTGCGCACCCCGGCCGGCAACAACGAAGGCCCTCTTTATGACGAGCTCGTCGCGGCGCGCGACGAGGGGCTCGTCGGGCTGACCTGGATGGGCGCCTACGATTCCTGGTCCGGCGCCATCAAGGACGAAGACCTGCGCGCCGCCGGTCTCGCGCCGCGGCCTCGGCCCGAGAAGAACGGGCCGTGCCACCGCCTCCTCACGACGCCGGTGGTGCTCGCCGACGGACGGGTCAACGCCTGCGGCTGCCGCGACACCGAGGCGACCCTCATCATCGGCGACCTGCGCGACAACACGCTGGAGGAGATCCTCTCCGGCCGTCCGTTGCGCGACCTCCTCGACGCCCACGCGCGCGGCGACTGGCCCGAGGCGTGCGTGCGCTGCACCTACTACGACTCGGTGTACCCGCGCTGGTGGCCCGGGCAGAAGGCGCCGGCGGACCCGTCGGTGCCCGTCAAGTGAGCGCGCCCTTCTTCTCCGTCATGATGCCGACGCGCGGGCGCGCGGCGATGCTGCGCAGCGCGTTCAAGAGCCTGCAGTGGCAGACCTTCGGGGACTTCGAGGTCATCGCCATGGACGACGGCTCCACCGACGACACCCCGAAGGTCTTCGAGGAGTTCGCCGCCGATGAGCGCTTCCGGTTCCACCGCTTCCCGCCCACCGGGGTCGCCAAGTGCCGCAACTTCGCGCTCGGGGTGGCGCGGGGGCGCTGGATCGACTTCCTCGACGACGACGACCTCTGGCTGCCGACCCGCCTGCAGAAGTTCAAGGAAGCGGCCGACGCCAAGCCTTCCTACGGCTTCTGGTACTCCAACGCCTACGTCTGGCGCTTCGACCGCATCGTGGGCCGCTTCTTCGACCCGGCGCGGCCCATCCCGGAGGGCAAGGTGCCCGGCTGGTACGCCATCGGAGAGGACCGCCTGCCCTACGTGACCACGAACATGTCCATTCGCGCCGACGCCGTCGCCGCGGTCGGCAAGTTCCACGAGGACTCCCCCATCCTCGCCGACACGGACATGGTCGTGCGCGTGCTCGCCGCGGGCTACGAGACCGGCGTCATCCGCGAGCCGCTCGCCGTGCGCCGCCTGCACGACGCGCAGGTCACGCGCGACCACGCCAAGGCGTTCCAGGAGAGCGCCGTGCCGCTGGCCAGCGCCAAGCTCCCGCCCGCCGAGGAGGCCGCGCTGCGGCGCCGCTACGCGCACGACGCGGCTCGCTACCTCATCAAAGGGCTCGAGCCCGAGAAGGCGCGGGCCTTCCTGGCGTCGGCGCCCATCCCGCGCGACGCGGCCTACTGGGGCCTCTACGCCGCCGCGCTGACGCCGCGACCGGTGCTCGCCGGCCTGCGCGCGGCGCGCGCGGCGTTCCTCAGGAAGGGCCCGGTCGCGCTCCCGGCGCGCTCGCTGGAGTTCGCCGCCGTCGAGGAGTTGGTCCGCCCGCTCATGTGAGCGGGCCCCCCTTGACGGGGGACGATACCGGTTCTACACTCAGGACATGGCGAAGACCAAAGCCGCCGCCAAGCCGAAGAAGGCCAAAAAAGCCGCCGAGCACGAGGACGTGCGCGAGCACAAATCCGCCGAGAAGGTCATGCAGACCGTGCTCGACGAGCACCGCGTCGAGCAGTCCGCCGAGCGGCTCGACCAGTGGGTCCCCATCGAGTGCCCCCATTGCGGCGAGAGCACCGAGATACACGTCACGCAGGAAGAGGACGGCCAGTCGCTGGACCAGGACTGCACGGTCTGCTGCCGCGCCTTCGTCGCCCACGTCGAGATCGAGGAAGGCGAGGCGCACGTGGGCGTCGAAGCCTCCTAGCCGCGTGGCCGAGGCCTGCCGCCTCTCCGGGGATGGGGAGGCCGGCGTCATCGAGCGCATCTTCGCCCTGAAGACCATCGCGGTCGTGGGCTGCTCCCCCAAGCCCGAGCGTCCGTCCCACTTCGTCTCCGCCTACATGCAGGAGCAGGGTTACCGCGTCGTCCCGGTGAACCCGGGACACGAGAACATCCTCGGGGAGACCTGTTACCCCGACCTCGCCTCCATCCCCTTCCCCGTCGACGTGGTCGCCGTCTTCCGCCGCTCCGAGGAGGCCCTCGCGCCCATCCTCGACGCCATCGCCGTCAAGGCCAAGGCGCTGTGGCTGCAAGACGGCGTCCAACACCCGCAGGGGGAGGAACTGGCCCGCAAGGCAGGCCTCCTCGTCGTCTCGAACGATTGCCTCATGCGCCGCCACTCGCGGCGGCGCTGAGACGGAAGACCCGGCGCCTTCGTCGAGGCGGACTACTTCTTGGTCTTGCCGGCCTTCAGGACCTCGACGAGCTCCACCTCGAAGACGAGGGTCGCGCCGCCCTTGATGACCGGCGGGCGGCCGTCGTCGCCGTAGGCGACATCGGAAGGGCAGACGAGTTTGGCCTTGCCGCCCGTCTTGAGCAGGGGGATGCCTTTGAGCCAGCACTGCACGAGCCCGCCGGAGAGGCCGGTCTCGATGGGCTCGTTGCGCTTGTAGGAGCTGTCGAACTCCGTCCCGTCGATGAGGGTGCCGCGGTAGTGGACCTTGACGGTGTCCTCGGCCGTGGGCGAGTCGCCTTTGCCCTCGACGAGGTGCTTGATGAGGCCGCCGCCGGGGATGGGCTTGACGCCCTCTTCCTTGGCGAACGCGTCGGCGTAGGCCTTGCCTTTCGCGGCCTCCTTCGCCGCGGCCGCACCCATGCGCGCGCGCAGGACCTCGTTTATCTTCTGCCCATAGGCCTGCAGGTCCACGGGGGAAGCCTTCTTGAGGACCTCGTCGCGCAGGCCGTCGTTGAGGATCTTCACCTCGGCGGCGCTCAGCGCGAAGGGCGCCACGTTGCGGCCGAGCGCGCGGCCGAGCGCGTAGACGACGCGCTCGTCGTCGGTCTTGAAGGGGTCTTTGGGCGCGGCGGCGGCTTTGGCGGCCGGGGCCGGCGCGGCGTCGGCGGCGAAGGCGGCGCAGGGCGTGAGGAGGGCGAGGGCGAAGAGGAGCTGGTTCATGTGCGGATATTAGCAAACGGAGCGCGCCCGGCGCTCAGTTGCGATGCGCGATGAAGGGGAGGCGGCGGGTGAGAAACGCCTTGAGGCGCGAGCTGCGCGAAGGCGGGCGCCAGGTCTCGGCGCCGACGCGGTCGGCGAGGGTGTGGTCGTCCACGAAGGGGTTGCGGTTGCCCTGGAAGCGCTCGACACGGTCGTTGCGGGCGCGTTCCTCCGCGTCGGGCGGGAAGCGGCGGTTCCAGTCGAGCAAAGTCTCGATCTGCTGGTCCCACCAGCGCGGCCCGCCGTTGGAGAGGATGGCCTCGCCGCGGTAGCGGGCGTAGAAGTAGAGCATGGCGCGCGCCACGCGGCCCTTGGAGAAGTCCGCGGGCTCGAAGACGCGGCCGTCGCCCTTGGTCCCGGCGTCGTTGCTGTAGGTCGGACGGCCGCGGACCACGCCGAAGGGGACGTTGCCGCGCACGCCGTTGGGGTGGATGAAGGTGGCCATCAGGTGGTGCAGGTCGGAGCGCATGGGCAGGCGCTTGTCGAAGTGGCCCTGGGGCCAGACGTGCTCGACGTTCATGCCCTCGTCGACGTGCCCGTCGCGGTTGCGGTCGCCCGGTTCCGGGTAGTCGCGGCCCTCGGTGCTCGTGCCCGCGACGAACACGCCGGAGTACGCGTCCACGACGCCGCGCACGCCGCCGATGACAACGTTGTCGGCGACGGAGAAGAGGTAGTTCGACGCCTCGTTGTACTCGAACTGGCGCTGACCCTGCCGGGTGACGCGGCCGAGGGCCTCGAGCAGGGCGCGGCCGGAAAGGCCTTCGGTCCCGGGGACGGAGAGCGGGGCGGCGGCGGGCGCCGGCGCGAGACGGACGATGCGGACCTGGCCGGGACGGGCGAGGTCGGCCTGTATCTCGAAGAGGGCGCCTTCCTCGGTGAGCGCTCGGCCGCTGCCGTCGAAGGCCTTCGCGAGCAGGGCCGCGGCGCGGTCGGCCGAGGGCAGCGCGAGGCGGCGCAGCAGCGCGGCGGCCGACTCGGGGCGGCGCGGGTCCCCGGCGTCTTCATCGGCGCCGGACAGCCCGGGAAGTCCGGGCAGCTCCGGGGCGTCGGCGGCGGCCGCGACCGGCGCCGGGGCCGCCGGCGGCGCCGCGGAGAGGGCGCGAGGCGAGTCGGCGGGCGCGGCGAAGCGGGGAGCCTGGGGGGCGGGGACGCGAGTCGCGAGCGTCGGCGTCAGGTCCGGGCGCGCGACCGCTCCGGAGAGAGGCGCGGCGAGCGTCGCGGGTCCCAGAACGACGGGCGTGACGGGCGTCACGGCGCCCGCGCGCGGGACGACGATGCGGGCGGCGCGCGGCTGCGCGGCGGCCGGGGCCGGCAGGACGGTCAGGAGGGCGAGCAGCAGGCGGCCGAGACGCATCGATTCAGGGTAGCCGTTTGCGGGGGTGTCCGCCTGGGCCGAAGGGCCTATGGAGGCGCTTATAAAGAGGAGGTCTCGAATCTGCTAAAATAAGCCCCGGACATGCCTTTCACCTCCCTCGGGCTGCGGCCCGAACTGCTCGAAGCCATCAAGGCCCTCGGTTACGAGGCGCCCACGCCCATCCAGGCGAAGTCCCTGCCGGAGTCGCTGGCCGGCAAGGACGTCATCGGGTCGGCGCAGACCGGCTCGGGCAAGACCATGGCCTTCACCATGCCCATGCTCTCGCGCCTCATGGCCGACCGCGAGGCCGAAGGCGGCGTGTCCAAGGGCCTGCGCGTGCGCGCGCTCGTGCTCACCCCGACGCGCGAGCTGGCCACCCAGGTCGAGCGCGCCATCGCCGAGCTCGCCAAGTTCTCGCCGGTCAAGTGCGTCGTCGTCATCGGCGGCGCCTCCATGCACATGCAGGTCCAGGCGCTCAAGGGCGGCGCCGAGGTGGTCGTGGCCACCCCCGGCCGCCTGCTCGACCACGTGCGCCAGGGCACGCTGCACCTGCGCGACGTGCGCGTGGCCGTGCTCGACGAGGCCGACCGCATGCTCGACATGGGCTTCATGCCCGACGTGCGCAAGATCATGCGCCTGCTGCCCGCGCAGCGCCAGACCATGATGTTCTCGGCGACCATCCCGCCCGAGGTCCAGCGCGTCGTCTCCGAGTTCATGAAGGACCCGGTGCGCGTCGAGGTGGACCGCCCGCGCTCGACGGGCACCAACATCACCCAGTTCCTCTACCCCGTGACCGAGGACCAGAAGGGCGACCTGCTCTGCGCCATCCTCGCGGCCGACGGCGTGGAGTCGGTCATCGTCTTCACGCGCACCAAGGCGCGCGCCGACCGCGTCGCGGGCTGGCTGCAGCGCAAGGGCACGGTGTGCGGCGTCCTGCACTCCGACCTCTCGCAAGGCGAGCGCGACCGCGCCATGGCCGCCTTCCGCGAAGGCAAGATCACCATCCTCGTCGCCACCGACCTGGCCGCGCGCGGCCTGGACGTCCCGGACGTGTCGCACGTCGTCAACTACGACGTGCCCGAGCACCCCGAGGACTACGTCCACCGCATCGGCCGCACCGGCCGCGCGGGCGAGGAGGGCGACGCCGTGACCCTCGTCTCCTTCGAGGAAGAGAAGCTCATCCCGACCATCGAGTCCTTCACCGGCCAGGAGATACCGCGCAAGGCCTTCGAGGGCTTCAACTACCGCGTGCCGCCGCTGCTCAAGACCTACCGGCCGTCCCTGGCCAACTCCTTCCGCATCCGCCGCCGCTCCATCCCGCGCGCCGGCTCGCGCTTCAAGCGCTGACCCCCGCAAGAATCGGGTGTCGCCGGGCGCGGCCCGCGGCTATCATCAGGGCATGACCACCTACGAACGCGTCGAACGCGTCATCACCTTCATCGACTCGCGCCGGGAAGAACAACCAGACCTCGACGCGTTGGCGAAGGTCGCGGGCTTGAGCCCGTTCCACTTCCACCGGCTCTTCACCCGCTGGGCGGGCGTGACCCCCAAGGCGTTCGTGAAGTTCGTGACCAGCCAGAACGCGAAGAACCTCCTGCTGACGAAGGACCTGCTCTCCGCGTCCTACGACGCGGGCCTCTCCGGTCCCGGGCGTCTCCACGACCTCTTCGTCACCGTCGACGGCGTCACCCCCGGGGAGTACAAGTCGCGCGGCGACGGCGTCGTCATTCGTTGGGGCTTCCATGAGACGCCGTTCGGCCGCGCGCTCGTCGCGACGACGCCGCGCGGCCTGTGCCACCTCGACTTCTCGTCGTCTCGCGGCGCGGCGCTGGCGAGGCTCAAGAAGAAATGGCCCAAGGCCGTCCTGCGCGAGGATCATGCGGGCACGGCGTCCGTCGTCGCCAAGGCGTTCTCGGGACGGAAGCTCGCGCTGCACCTGCGCGGCACCCCGTTCCAGCTCAAGGTGTGGGAGGCGCTGCTGCGCATCCCCGCCGGACGGGCCGCGACCTACGCGCAGGTGGCCAAGGCCGTCGGCCGGCCCAAGGCCTCGCGCGCGGTCGGCGCGGCCGTGGGGAGCAACGCGCTCGCCGTCGTCATCCCCTGCCACCGCGTCCTGCGCGCCACGGGCGCCTTCGGGGGCTATCGTTGGGGCGTCCTGCGCAAGCGCGCGCTGCTCGCTCGCGAAGCGGCGCGTTAGCCGCCGGCGCGCACGCGGGCGGCGGAGCGGACGACCTCGTCGGCGTCCAGGCGGAAGGCGGGGTCCTCGCGCAGGCCTTCGATGAGGGCGGCGGCCTTCTCGCGGCGTTCGGGCGTGCCCGAGCGGCCGATGCGTTCGGCCATGCGCAGCGCGTGCTCGCGCTGGGCGCGGCCGGAGCGGCGCGCGGCGTCCACGAGGCGGCCGACCGCGTCCTCGAACACGGAGTCGAAGGGGGTGGCGGATGCCACGGCCTCGATGTCGGCGGCGAGGTTCTCGAAGTGGATGAGGTTGCCGGAGACCTCGGCGTCCCGGGCCAGCGCCTCCACGGCCGCGGCCTGCACGACCGCGCGCGGGTTCTCGATGGCGATGTCGCGGATCCAGGCGGCGGTTTTGGCGCGAGAAGCCGAGTCCTGGGACGGGAGTTTGGCGGCGAGTTTGGCGACGAGCGCGGCCTCGCGGTCCGGCGCCAGGCCCGGGGCCGGCGCGGCCAGGGGCGAAGGTCCGTCGGCGGCGGCGAGCGCAGTGGAGCCCAGAGACGGCGTCAGCGCGAGGGTGGAGCCCATCGCGGCGCGGGGCAGCGCGGCCGGGGCGGGGCGCGCGGAGGCCGCGGGGGCGCGCACGACGACGGCCTGGGCGGAAGCGACGAGAAGCAAGGAAAGAAGGGTCATGGAGCCATGATAACGGGGGGGCGGAGGGCGCGCATGAGGCGAAAGTCCCGGTCCGCCTGGGCCCCCTAAAAAACGCACCGGGCGGTCTTTTGCGTCAGGCCGCCCGGCTTCCGCACCGACACCGTCACCGTCTCGGCACCGTCTCCGGCACCTTCTTGCCCGGAGCGTCGTTTCGAGGACCCCTACCGGTCTGGGCCGGCGACTGCTCCGTCCCGTCGTCTGCGGCACTCCCGCTCGGCGGGAGTATCTTGGAGGGGAGGCTCTTTCGTCCCCTTTTTAGCCCTCCACCCGAGTCTATCGCAACATAACGGCCGCGGTCTCCGAGGGAGATCGGCGCGAACGCGGGAAGTGTCTTTAAATCTCGGAACGGTCCACCCAGCGCCATTTCCCGGGCGCCAAGCCCGCGATGCGCAGGTCACCGATGGCGCAGCGCACGAGGCGCAAAGTGGGGTGGCCCACGGCGGCGGTCATGCGGCGGACCTGGCGGTTGCGTCCCTCGATGAGGGTCATCTCGAGCCAGGCGGTGGGCACCGACAGGCGCACGCGGATGGGAGGGTCGCGCGGCGGCAGGTCGGGCTCCGCGTCCAGGAGCTTGACCTTGCACGGCAGCGACTTGCCGTCGTTGAGCATGACGCCGCGGCGCAGCTTGGCGAGAGCCTCCTCGTCGGGGACCTTCTCGACTTGGACCCAGTAGGTGCGCGGATGGCCGCGGCGCGGGTCGGTGAGGCGGCGAGCGACGCCGCCGTCGTCGGTGAGGAAGAGCAGACCCTCGCTGTCGTGGTCGAGGCGTCCGGCCGGATACACGCCGGCGGGCAGGCCGAAGCGCGACAGAGTGGGGTGGCCGTCGGACGCGGTGAACTGCGTCACCACGCCGTAGGGCTTGTGGAAGAGGACGTGGCGGGCCTTCGCCACGCCTAGGAATCCTTCTTGTCGCCCCAGAACTTCAGGCGCTTGACGCGGCCGTCGGGCAGCACCACGTTGATGTGGCCGCCGATGCGGTCGCCTTCGGCTTTGCCGACCCATTCGAAGCGCCCGCGCAGCGGGTGCTCGAGCACGGCGGCGAAGGCGGTGGCCTCGCCGGCCGCGGCGGCGGCCTCGTAGAGCGGCGTGGGCGCGCCTTGTGCGACCTCGCCGGCGACGACCAGCCGGCCGCGCGCGAAGACCAAGGTGTCGCGCTTGCTGCCCCAGCTGAAGAAGCCGTCCTCCTTGACCTTGACCTCCCAGACCGTGCCGTCCATGGGACCGCCGAACACGGAGGCGTAGACGAAGTTGATGGCGGCGAAGGCGGCGGTGGCGAGGCCGGAGAGCATCGCCGCGTATATAACAGGAGAGGTGTTACGGGCGCAAGTCCTGCGCGAAGGCGAGCTCCAGGTCCGGCGGGCGGACGCGGCGGAACTCCGCGCGCAGGAAGGAGCCGTGCATGTCGCCTTCCCACCACCACGGCGACTCGTGCGGCGCGCAGTCCGGCAGCAGCTGGAGCGCGCGCCGCTCCTGGTCGAGGGCGTCGAGCACCGCTGCCCGAGCGGACCCGGCCAGCTCGCCGCGCTCGCGTCCGTGGCCGCACACGGGCGCGGCGAAACGCAGCTGGACGACGATCTCGGGCTCGGCCAACACGCGCAGCAGGTGCGGGAAGAACTCGTCGTCGCCGATGAAGGGGGCGACGGCGGGGTCGCCTGCGCCTCTGGGGTAGAACACGGCGACGGGCTGAACCTCGCAGCCCAGGCGCGCCGCGGCGTCGAAGAAGGACGCCTTGAAAGGCAGCACGCTTTCGCCGTCGGTGGAGGTCCCTTCCGGGAACACCGCCACGCTGCGGCCCGAGGCGAGACGCAGCACGGCTTCCTGGGTCGCGGCGGCGGCCGAGACGGACGAGCCGCGCCGCAGGAACAGCGTCCCGGCGGAAGAGGCCAACGCGCCGATGACGGGCCACCGAGCGACCTCGGACTTCGCCACGAAGCCGCAAGGCGTCACGCTGGAGAGCGCCACGACCTCCAGCCACGACACGTGATTGGCCACCAGCAGCGACGCCGGAGCCGGAGGGGCGCCGGCGCGCCGCACGCGCAGACGCAGGATGGAGCAGGCCGTGCGCGACCACCAGCGCATGAAGCGTTCGTCCACGCGAAGGCCGCGCCGCAGCCGTGAGCCGGGGCCGAGCGCGAGCAGCGCGCCCGCCGCGGCCCCCAGCGCGATGTGGGCGGCGAGCAGGCCGCCCTTCCAGAGGACTCTTACGAGGCGCACGCGGCTTCCCCGGCTTCGCGCCCCAAGAAGCGGCGGGCGTAACGCTTGGCCAGGCTCTCCACGGGCACGACGATGAGGTAGTCCGCCGTGCCGAAGGCCGGGTCCCAGCAGGGCTCGCCGCAGATCTGCGCGCCCAGGCGCAGGTACGCGGCCAGCAGCGCGGGCATCTTGGCCGGGCCGCTGGGCATGTCGGGGTCTCGCGGCGCGGGGCGCAGGGGGCGCACGCGCAGTTCCTCGGCGACCAGGCGGTGGCTGAGGTGCGCGGTCAGCGGCGCCAGCGCCTGGGTCTCGGGGTCGAAGGCGACGCTCGCGCAGCCCAACAGGCGTTGGGCGCCCGTCGCGCGGGCGTGCTGGGCCAAGCCGCTCCACAACGCGGACAAGGTCGCCCCGTCGCGGCGGTCGGCGGACACGCAGGTGCGGCCCACCTCGAGCACGCGGCCCGGCTGGGCGAGCAGCCGACTCATCTCGAACTCGCTTTGCGAGTAGAAGCCGCCCGCGGCCATCGCGCCTTCCTGGGTGATGACGCGCAGGCAGGCCACGGCCCGTCCTCCGCGGCCCTCGCGCACGATGACGTGCGCGGCGTGTTCGTCGTAGCGATCCGCGTCGAGCCCCGGCTCGGGCGTGTCGAGGCGCGCGCCCATCTCGAGGGCGAACACGCCCCAACGCAGCCGCTGGGCTTCGCGCACGGCCTCTCCGTCCTTCACGATCTCCACGAACAAGCTATCGCGTTCCATGTTCTCTCCTTTTCCTTTCGTTGGTCTCGACCGGAGGATAACGAATGAAGGCCCGCGCGTCCGTCACGAGCGCGTGACGGACGCGTCAGGGGCGTTTGGTGGTAGAATGACCCCGATGCGCCTCCCGGCGTCGCTCGTCCTCCTGTTGTCGTCGGTACCCGCCTCGGCCGCAGCGCCCGTGAGAGCCCTGCCGCGCGTGCCTGCGGCGCTCGCGGGCGTCGCCGTGCCCCTGTCCGCGCCGAAGCTCGAATCGGAGATACGCGTCTCGCTGGCGGAGTCCGGCTACCTCAAGCTCGCGGCCGCCTTGCCCGCGTTGGCGGCCGACGAGGTCCGTCGTGACGGCTACTTCGACTACTTCGACGGAGGGCGTTTCGTCCTCAAGCGCCTGGAGCCTCCCTACAAGGTGCGCGTCAAAGAGCGCGGCGACGACGCGCGGGCGCAGGTGTCGCGCCCGGGCGCCCGCGAGACCGTCGACGACGGCCGTCTCGCCGCGACGGTGACCGCGGTGGAGTCGCGCGAGACCCGCCTCCCGTCGGAGACGGGCCGTCGGCTCTCCGCCGCGCTCGACGGCTTCGAAGCCGCGTTGACCGGAAGCGGGCCGCTGGAAGCCGCGGCCTCGGCCGCCGGCCGGCTCATGGGAGAAGCCGCGTGGGAAGGCCGCGCCGAAGTCGAGGCCGCAGCCGCGACGCCCGGGGCGCGCCTGCTTCCCGCCGCGCGCAACGAGAAGACGCGCCGCAAGGTCGCGGTGACGCTCGATGACGGAACGACGCTCAAGGCCGTTTTGGGCGTGACCCGCGCCCTCGATGAGAACGGCCGCTCCGTCGTGCTCTACGAGTTGGAGGCCGACACCAAGGAGAGCGACCCCGAGGCCTTGAGGACCCTCGCCCGGCGGCTGCTCGCGGCCCTGCGGCGCGCGGGACTGGGGCCCGACGACATCGCCGGACGCTCGCCGGACGCTTTCCTTTATACGGAGAGTCGGCTGCGCGGCGCGGCGCCTTGAAATCGGCGGCTCGTTTCGGACACTCATGAGGTCGGTCATCGCGGATCTCAAGGAGAAAGGCATGGAACGCAACACGATGTTGACGGGAGCGGCGCTGGCGGCGTTGACGCTGGCGGGCTGCGCGCACAAACACCACGGCGCCGCGGCGGCGGCCGAGCCCGCGGCGGCGACGGCGGCCAAAGGCGAGTGTCACGGCATCAACGCGTGCAAAGGCCAAGGCGTGTGCGCCGGCCCCGGCTACGAATGCGCGGGCAACAACGCCTGCAAAGGCCAGGGCTGGCTGTCGCTGACCAAGGCGGAGTGCGACGCCAAGGGCGGCAAGTTCAAAGGCGGCTGATGAGCGGGACTTTCCCGGGCCGCGGCCCGGCCGTCGGCGTCGGACTGCGTTCGGTCCACTACCCGCACCTCGTCACAAGACCCAAGACCGCCGTGCGCTGGTTCGAGGCCATCTCCGAGAACTACATGGACACCGAGGGTCGGCCCCTCGAGGTCCTGCTCACGGTGCGCCGCGACTACCCGGTCGCGCTGCACGGGGTCTCGCTCTCGGTCGGCGGCGTCGAAGGACCGCGGCCGGGCTACCTCGAGCGTCTCAAGCGCCTGGCCGACCGCGTGGACCCGTGGATCGTCACCGACCACCTGTGTTTCACGGGCGCGCACGCGTCCAACGCCCACGACCTGCTGCCCTTGCCTTACACGGAGGAGGCGGTGGAGCGCGTCTCGGACGGCGTCGCGCGGGCGCAGGACGCGCTGCGGCGGCCCATCGCTCTCGAGAACGTGTCGAGCTACCTCACCTACCGCGAGTCCACGATGACCGAATGGGAGTTCCTCGTCGCGGTGGCGCGGCGCGCGGGCTGCGGCATCCTGCTCGACGTCAACAACGCCTTCGTGAGCGCGAGCAACCACGGCTTCGCGGCCGAGGACTACCTCGACGCCGTGCCCCCGGAGCTGGTCAAGCAGCTCCACCTGGGCGGCTACACCGACATGGGCGACTTCCTCTTCGACACGCATTCGCGCGCGCCCACCGAGCCGGTGTGGGCGTTGTTCCGCCGCGCGGCCGCGCGTTTCCCGGCGGCGCCCGTGCTGGTGGAGTGGGACGAAGAAGTCCCGGCCTGGCCCGAGCTGGAAGCGCAGGCCGTGAAGGCGGCGGCGCTGTGGGAGGAGGCCGATGCCCTCCGGGCTTGAGGCGCTGCAGCGCCGCTTCGTCGCGGCCATCGTCGAGGGCGACGAGGCCTTCGCCGCGGAGGTGACGGGCGGCGGGAAGCTCACGCCCGCGGGCGCGGTCGGGGTCTATCGTCGCGCCTATCCCGCGCGCCTGACCGAGGCCCTGGGCGAGACCTTCGAGCGCGTCTGGCGCGTGTTGGGCGACGAGGACTTCTTCGCGACCTGCGCCGCCTTCGTGCCGACGCGGCGTTCCGCTTCATACAACCTGTCGGATTACGGCCGGGACTTCCCCGAGTTCCTCGAGTCGCGCGCCGAGCTGGCGCACGCGCCTTTCCTGGGCGACCTCGCGCGTCTGGAGTGGACCTTCAAGGAGCTGTTCCACGCCGCGGACAACGCCGGGCTGCCCGCCGCCGAGCTGGCGCGCTCGGCGTCGTCGGGGTGTCGCCTCGTCTTCGGCGAGGCGACGGCTCTGCTCGCCCTCGGCCATCGCGTGCACGCCATCTGGCGACGCGACCTCGCGGACGACTCGCCGCTGGAACCCGAGGTCTGGCGAGGACGGGAGGACCTGTTCCTCCATAAGAAGGACGGCCTGGTTTACTCGCGGCCGCTCACCCCGTCCGAGGCCGCGGCGTTGGCGGCCCTGCGCGCGGGTCGTCCGTTGGACGAGGCTCTGGCCGGCGCCGAAGGGCTCGACGCGGGAACGGTGTCGTCTTTGTTCCATGACCTGGCCGAGTCGGGAGCCGTCATAGCGGTGCGGACCTGACATCCTGACCGTCGCGACGACACTCATAGGAGGAACATGAAGAACCTGCTCGCGCTGTCCGTCTTCTTGGCCGCGGCTCCCGCCGCGGCGCAGGAGGTCTGGAAGTGGCAGGTCACGGCGCGCGCCGAGGCCTCCGGCCGCAGACCGGTCTCCGAGGCCGGACGCGACCTCGGCGGCCTGGGCGTCTGGTCCACGGAGCAGTCGTTGCGCCGCCGGTTCAAGACGACGGACTCCGTGTTCGTCCTGGCCGGAGCGTCCTTCGAGCGTGTCGGCCTGTCGCGTCCGGCGTCGGCCCCGCTGCCCGACCACCTCCAGGCCGTCGCCGCGCGGCTGGGCGCGGAGTGGCTCATCGATTCCCGTTCTTGGGCGTTCGTGGACGCGGCGCCCGGATTGTATGGAGACGAGCGCCTCAGCGGACGGGCCGCCAACCTCCCGGTCGCGGTCCAGTACAACCGGCTGCTGCGTCCCGGCTTACGCGTCTTGGGCGGCCTCTCCGTGGACCCCTTCCGCAAGGCGAAGGTCCTGCCTTTCGGCGGGGCCGCTTGGCGCCTGACGCCGCGGTGGAACCTGCGCCTGCTCCTGCCCGAGCCGCGCGTGGAGTACCGGGCCGTCTGGGACGAGGCGCAGACCGTGGACTTGTTCGCGGGGCTGTCGCTCTCCGGGGGCCAATACCGCGTGGCCGAGGACCTCGGCACGAGACGCGGCCGGCCCGAGGTGAACGGTCAAACGCTCTCCTACAACGCGACGCGCGTCCTCGGCGGAGCCCGGTGGATGCGCGGCGACTTCGAGGCGGAGATCGCGGCGGGTTGGGCCGCGGCGCGGAGGTTCCGTTATGAGCCCTCCGGCGTGGAACTCAAGAGCGACGGCGCCCCATTCGGGGGGCTTTCGGTGTCGGCGCGACTATAGGAGGCGCAATGGACAAGAGGATGACGATGGCGGCGGCGGCGCTGGCGGCACTTTCCCTGGCGGCGGGCTGCGCGAGCAAGTCTGCGATGAGCGCGGCGACGGCCAAGGGCGAATGCCACGGCGTCAACGCCTGCAAGGGTCAGGGCGAATGCGGCGGCACGGGGCACGCTTGTTCCGGGAAAAACGCCTGCAAGGGCCAGGGTTGGATCGCCTTGGCCAAGGCCGAATGCGAGGGGCGGGGCGGCCGGTTCAAGAACTAGCTAGAATCCGGAGGATGCTCTCCGACCCCTCGGGCTGGCCCGACGCCCACGGCGACCGGCTCTACCGCTACGCGCTCTCGCGCGTGCGCGACGAGAGCGCGGCCGAGGACCTGGTGCAGGAGACTTTGTTGACCGCCTACAAGTCGCGCGACCGCTTCAAAGGCGAGTCCTCCGAGCTGACCTGGCTCACCGGCATCCTGCGCTTCAAGATATTCGAGTTCTACCGCCGCCAAGCCAAGGAGGTCCCGCTCGGCTTCGACGAGGGGGACGACCGGGAGTCGGAGCTTTTCGAAGGCGGACGGCATTGGAGGCCGGAGCAGGCTCCGCGCGACTGGGGCGCGGACCCGGTCCGCGCGGCCGAGGGCGCGGAGTTCTTCGCGGCCTTGCGCGCCTGCCTGGACGCCCTGACCCCGGCCGCCGCGCGCGCGTTCACCTTGCGCGAGATGGAGGGCGTCGAGCATCACGAGGCGGCCGAGGCCATCGGCGTCGCGCCGGGTCACCTCGCCGTGCTCCTTTACCGGGCGCGCATGCGCCTGCGCCGCTGCCTGGAGCGAGGTTATTTCGTGCGGGGGGCGGCATGATGCCCGGCTGCGGCGAAATCTCGCGGCGACTGTCCGAGGCGCGAGACTCGGGCCGGCGTCTCACGGCGACCGAGCGTCTCCACCTGTGGGTGTGCGCGGTGTGCCGGCGTCTTAAGCTGCAGCTGGAAACCGTCGCGTCGGCGGCGGCGCAGCCGCCGCGCGCCGGGCCCATCCTGCCGGAAGCGACCAAGGCCCGCCTGCGCCGCCTGCTCGGCGGTTGAGCGCGCTCCGCTTCACAAGAGGACGGCCTGGGCCGCGCGTTGGTCGCTGCGCACGCTCCAGAGGTAGGCGTCCGCCACGAAGTGGTGGAGGTTGATGGCGGCGATGACCAGCAGCAGGCTTTCGGCGTAGCCCAAGCCCAGCCAGCCGTACGCGTAGGGCAGGCAGCGCCATAACGCGTAGGAGAGCAGCAGGCAGGCGCCGTAGAAACGCAGGGCGTGCGGCCACGCCACCCCGCCCTCGGCGGCCGACTTCTCCCGGGCGTGCACCGTCGTGACGACGAACAGGTACTGCAGGCCGTGGGCCGCCGAGACCAGGTACCACCAACGGTCGAACGAGGTCTGGTTGACGGCCAGCCAGGCGGCGTTGGAGACGAGCACGAGGGGGATGAGGAAGGGGAAGGCCCGTCCCTTCGCGCGCAGCCGGACGAAGAGCGCCAACGGCAGCAGCACGGCGACGACGGAGAGCGCGCGTCGCGTCGCGGCGTAAGCCTCGTAGAGCGGCAGGTGCCGCGCGGCCCACTCCGGGCTCACGATGAAATCCAGGAACCCGTTGGACGGGACGGGCGACATCAGCGACAACGCGAAGGGGAACAAGGCGGCGGCCTTCAGCGCCCGGCTTTCGCCGGCGTCGGGCGGCAGGCCGGCCCGGTGGGCGTACAACACGCACAGGCCGTACGCCTGCAGCGAGTAATGCCACGGCGACCAGGTCATGTACAAGGCGTTGACGGCGCGGCCGCACCAGGGCGCGAGCGCGATGGCCGCGCTGACCCCGGCCAAGGCCGCGAGCGGCCCCAGGTAGGTGAAGGCCGGGGCGGACTCGCCGGCCCCCGTCCGCCCATAGAGCCGGACCGTCGAGGCCGAGAAATGAGCCATGTTGAGGAACAGCGAGAGGAAAGGGACGGCCGCGCGGTACCAGGCGGCGCCGGGGTCGCGCACGAGCAGCAGCGCGGCGAGGCTGAGCAGCCCGCCGACGCACAACGCGTCGGCGACGGGATGGATGAACGCGCCATGCGCGCGCGGGGCGCTCACGGCCCCGCCACCACCGGCAGGCCGAGGCGGCCGAGCAGCTCCGGGGCGAGACGGGCTCCGGAGGCCAGGGCGGCGGAGGCGTAGGCGCGCGCCCGGGCCCGATGCGCCTCGCGCGCGACGGGGTCGGCCGTCTCGGCGATGCTCAGATTGGCGTAGGCGAAGGCCAGGCCCTCGTAGAGCTCGGCGCGGCGTGGATTGAAGCGCTGGTGGCGCTCGAAGGCGTCGGCCGCGGCGCGCCATTCCTTCAACAGAAGATGGCAGCGGCCCAAACGGATGACGGCGGCGAAATCGTACGGGAACAAGTCGAGGTAGCCGCGGTAGAGACGCGCGGCGCGAGCATGGTCGTCGGCGTCGTAGGCCCGGTCCGCCTCGGAGAGGGGCGAAAGCGCCAACGACGGAGGGCCGCCCTCCTCCCTCGCGCCGCGCCAGAAGCCCGCCGCGACCGCCGTCGCGAGCAGAAACGCGGTCGCGCGCAGGACCAGGCGGGCGCGGTCGGGGGACATGGGGCGTATTCTAGGACACTGAGGCTTGGTAGAATACCCTCTCATGATTTCCGTGCGCGGCGTGAAGAAGTCCTTCGGCGACCAGGTCCTCTACGACGGGGCGGACCTGCAGATCAACGCCGGGGACCGTTACGCCCTGGTGGGCCCCAACGGGGCGGGCAAGTCCACGCTGTTCAAGATGCTGCTCGGCGAGGAGGAGCCCGACGCGGGGAGCATCGAATGGAAACGCGGCGCCAAGGCCGGCTACCTCCCTCAGGAGAACCCGCCCATCGGCCCCGAGACCGTGCTCGAGACCGCGCTCAAGAGCAAACCCGGCGCCGACGGCCGCGACACCTCCGACGCCAAGAAGATCCTCATGGGCCTGGGCTTCAAGGTCACGGACTTCGACCGCCACCTCTCCGAGCTCTCCGGCGGCTGGGCGATGCGGGCGGCCATGGCGCGCCTGCTCGTCGAGGAGCCCGAGCTGCTGCTCCTCGACGAGCCCACCAACCACCTCGACCTGGAGACCTTGTTGTGGTTCCAGGAGTACCTCAAGGCCTATCCCGGCGCCATCGTCATGATCTCGCACGACCGCGGCTTCATCGATGAGGTGTGCTCCGCCATCGTGGCCGTCGAGGAGAAGAAGCTCAAGAAGTACAACACCGACTATGACGGCTTCCTGGCCGAGCGCCAGGCCGCCTACGACCGCCTGCTCTCGGCCTACAAGCAGCAGCAAGACGAGATGGACGCCATGAAGGAGTTCATCATGCGCAACCGCGCGCGCGTGTCCACCGCGTCGCGCGTGCAGAGCGTGATGAAGAAGCTCGAGAAGATCGAGGAGATCAAGCTCCCGCCGTCGCTCAAGGCCGTCAGCATCACCTTCCCTCAACCCGGCCGCACGGGCACCTCGGTGCTGCGCCTCAAGAATGTGCACAAGGCTTACGGCAGCAACGTCGTGTACGACGGCCTGAACTTCGAGCTCGAGCGCGGGCAGAAGATGGCCTTCGTCGGCCCCAACGGCGCCGGCAAGTCCACCTTGCTCAAGGTGCTGGGCGACATCATCCCCTTCGACTCCGGCGAGCGCATCCTGGGGCACAACGTGAAGGTCGGTTATTTCTCCCAGCACCGGGAAGGCCAGCTCAACGACGAGAACACCGTCCTGCAGGAGGCGATGAACGTGGGGCGCCTCAACGGCGACCTGTTCACGCGCACCGTGCTGGGCACCTTCCTGTTCCCGGGCGACATGGTCTACAAGAAGGTGAAGGTGCTCTCCGGCGGCGAGAAGAGCCGGCTCCAGCTGGCCAAGCTCCTGCTCGATCCGCCCAACGTGCTCCTCCTCGACGAGCCCACGACCCACCTCGACCTCACCAGCGTCGAGGCCCTCGTCGAGGCCTTGAAGAAGTTCGAGGGCACCATCTGCACCATCTCCCACGACGTGTATTTCCTCAACGCGGTCGCCGACCACGTCGTGCACGTCGTGCAGGGCAAGATCACCGTCTACCCGGGGAACTTCGAGTACTTCCGCCACCGCCAGGAGCAGCTCAAGGCGTCCGAGGCCCCCGTCGTCCAGACCGAGGCGCAGAAGGCCGCCGCCGCCGAGATGAACCAATACGAGGCCTCCAAGGACGCCCGCCGCAAGGCCAAGGCGTTGGAGAAGGCCATGGCCGAGCTCGAGCGCCTGCACAAGGAGATGGAGGAGATCGCCGAGAAGATGTCCGATCCGGCCCTCTACGAGGACAACGACAAGGTCCAGAAGGTCGGCGCCGACATGGAACGCGTCCAGGCCGCCATCCAGCAGAAAGAAGAGGAGTTCCGCCGCCTCGGAGGCGGATGAACCGGGCCGCGTCGCGCGCGGCCCCGCTGCTCGCCGCGTCCCTGCTGCTCCCGGCGGCGCCCGCCGCCGCCCAGGTACTGCCGCCGGTCAAGAACCTGGGCCTGCTGATGCGCGCCGTCGGGAAGCTGGCGGCGCTGCCCTTCCGCCGCTCGCTGCGCCTCCCCGAGGAGGGATTCGCCGGCGCCCTCTACCGGGAGGAGGAACCGGGCGATTTCGGCGACCAGCAGGAGCTCCATCGTTTCGAGGCGCACGCGCAGCGCACGGGCGACGACGCCGGCGGCTGGGGCGGGCGCTACCGCTACGACTCGGAGCGGCACGTGGGCGCCGAGGGTTTCTGGACCCAGTACCGGCGACGCGGCGCCGAGGACCTCCACTACCTGCACGCCGTCACGCGCGGCGACCTGTGGCGCGAGGAGCAGTGGCGCGTCGAGCATCAGGCCGGCGTCGGCGCCCTCGTCGGACGGCTCAACCGCCTCGGCCCGCGCGCCGGGCTCGCCTTCGAGTCCTTCCCGGCGAAGCCGTGGTTCCTCGAGGGCGCGGCCGGCGGGGCGTTCGCCTCGGGTGGGGTCATCGGCGATCTTCGCGCGGGCGCGGGTGTGGCGTCCGGGCGTCTGCAGCTGCGGTTGGGCTGGCGCGTGTTGGCGGGTCCCGCCTGGCTCTCCGGTCCCGACGCGGCGCTCACGCTCCGCTATTGACTTGAAATCGGACGGATGTTCGACTATTCTATGGGCGTGGACACCCGCCCAGACGAGGCGCCGCGCGGCCGCGGCACGGGCCTCAATCCCGCCAACCGCTTCGAGGAGCTCGCCTACGACTGGGACGAGGACGCGGACCCGCGCGAGCGGCCCGCCCCCAAGACGCGGTTCTTCCGCGACGCGGCCAAGTCGCTGCTGACGAAGAACGACAGCCCCGACCTGTCCTTCACCTGGAGCCTCAATCCCTATCGCGGCTGCGAGCACGGCTGCGTGTACTGCTACGCGCGCCCCTACCACGAGTACCTCGGCCTCTCCTCAGGCCTCGACTTCGAGACGAAGATATTCGTCAAGGAGGACGCGCCGCGCCTGCTCGCGGCCGAGCTCTCCAAGCCGTCGTGGACGGGGGAGACCATCGCGTTGGGCGGCGTCACCGACTGTTACCAGCCCATCGAGCGCAAGCTCGGGCTCACGCGGCGGGTGCTGGAGGTCCTGGCCGACGCGCGCAACCCGTGCGGCTTCGTCACCAAGAACGCCCTGGTCACGCGCGACCTCGACGTGCTCCAGGAGCTCGCCCGGCACGGCGCCGTGCGCGTCTATCTGACTTTGACCACGCTCGACGCGGAGTTGTCCCGGCGCCTGGAGCCGCGCGCCTCGACCCCGGCGGCGCGTCTCGACGCGCTGCGCGTCCTCGCGAAAGCGGGCGTGACCGTCGGGGTCATGACCGCGCCGCTCATCCTGGGACTCAACGACCACGAGCTGCCCGCGCTGCTCGAGGCCGCGGCGGACGCGGGCGCGGTCACGGCGGGGTTCGTGCCGCTGCGCCTGCCGCACCAGCTGGGCCCGCTCTTCGAGGACTGGTTGGAGCGTCATTACCCCGACCGCAAGGCCAAGGTGTTGTCACAGATCGCGGCCATCCGCGGAGGGCGCCTCAACGACCCGCGTTTCGGGACGCGCATGCGCGGGGAGGGCGTTTTCGCCGACCACCTGGCCGCGTTGTTCAAGCTGACTTGCCGGCGCTTGGGGCTCGACGCGGCGAAGCTGGAGTCGATGGAGGCGTCTTCGTTCCGCAGGCCGCTCAACGGCGGCCAACTCCGCCTGCTGTAGGACCGCGGCCCGTCAAGCCGGGCGCCTGTCCCCTTCGTTATCGGAGCGCGGCTTCGCGCTCGCGGCCGTAGAGGGCGGCGAGGAGGAGGGGGCGGTCGAACCAGACCTTGAAGCCGCCGAGCAGGCGCGGCGTCGCGTTGAGGACGAGAGGGTCGGCGTCGAGGTCCTTGAGGCGCACGGTGAGGAGGGCGTCGCCGCCCTGCGCCGAGCTCACCTCGGCGACCGAGCCGCGGGCCTGCTGCAGCAGCATCCACGGGCGCACCAGCGCGCGCACGGCCTCGGCGAGGTCCGCGGCGTCGGCGACGTCGGCGGCGAGCTCGGGAGCGGGGCAATCCTTCAAAGTGGGGCAGGACGGGACCGAGGGCCGGCGCAGGCCCGGGAGTTGGGCGATGAGCTCGGCCCGGTCCACGGGCGCGTCGGAGACGGCGTCGCGCAGGTCCGACTCGCGGGCTTCGGCGCGGAAGGCGGCCTCGCGCGCGGATATGTCGGCCAGGCGCTCGCGCAGGGCCTTGTCGCCGGAGACGAAGCGGCGCAGCTTGTCCTCGGCCTTCGGGCCGCCGCTGAGACGCAGCGACGGGGCGGCGGAGGCGGTCGAGGCGGCGAGCACGAGCAGGAGCGCGAGTCTCATGCCCAGATTATACCCCGGGGCCTGGGTTTTGGGTCGGGTCCTTCGGCCCGTCAGCGCTGGGACCCGGTGAACACGCCGCGGCGGCGGTCCTTGCGGACCCGGTCCCAGGGGAAGGCGCGGCCGTTCATCGCGACGAACACGCCCGGCCCGAGGGCCTGCGCGAAGGACAGGGCTGAGCCGAGGTTGAACAGGCCGTCGGAGGAGCCGAAGCGGTAAGGGCGCATCGCGCCGGTGAGCACGACGGTTTTGCCCCGCAAGCCCCGTCCCAACACGGCCGCGGTCTCGGCCATGGTGTCGGTGCCGTGCGTGACGACCAGGCGCGTCTCCGGCGCGCGGCGGCAGGCGGCCAGGATGCGGCGGCGGTCGGCCGCGGTCATGAGCAGGCTGTCCTTCATCATGAGCACCTGCACGCGCGCGGGCACTCGGCAGCGGCCGAGGGCGAGCATCTCCGGGACGTGGGTCCGCCGGAAGGAGAGGGTGCCGCGCCGCTCGTCGTATTCCTTGTCGAAGGTCCCGCCGGTGACCAACACGCGCACGCGCATGGCGCTAGGATAACAAAAGGCGCGCGGCCGGCGTCAGTCCGCGGCGGGAGGGACGGCGTTGGACGCCTGCACGCCGTGCAGCGCGCGTTCCTCGGCGTAGGCGACGATGACTCGCGCCAGCGTGTCGGCGATCTTCGCGCGGTAGGCCGGGTCTTTGATGCGCTCCCGCTCCTCGGGATTGGTGAGGTAGCCGAGCTCGAGCAGGACGGAGGGCTGAGACGGGTTCTTGAGCACGTAGTAGTCGGCGTGGCCGACCTCGACGCGATGGCCGTCGGCCCGCAGGGCCTTGGCGAAGGCGCGGCCGAGACGGGCGCTCTCGTCGGCCTGGTTCTTGGGCGGCGCGGGCATGGGCGCGACCGTCGGGTGGGCGAGCTTGCGCCACGGCTTGCGCTTCTCCGGCCCGTAAGTGTAGACGATCATGCCGTTGGCCTTCTTGTTCTTCTCCTTGTTGAAGTGGAGCGAGACGAACGCGGCGCCGTTCCAGTCCACCGCGTCCACCACGCGTTTGTCGAGCATGACGCGCTCGTCGGATTCGCGGGTCAGCCGGACCTCGAGCTCGCGCTGCGCGAGCCGCTTCTTGAGCTCGAGCGCGAGGTCGAGCGCGAGATTCTTCTCCTTCACGCCGTCCACGACCCCGCCGTAGTCGATGCCGCCGTGCCCGGGATCGATGACGATGGGCGCGACGACGCTCCTCGGCGCGGCGGATTCCGCCGGTCGCAGGGCCTCGCATGAAGTCGAAACGGCGGCCAACAGGGCCGCCGCCAGGTAGCGCCTCATCTCGTCCTTATTATTGTCCGCGCATATTGCTCTGTCAAGGGGGAGGGGGGCGGCGGCCCGGCGGCGCCGCGTCCGGCCGGGTCCTGCCGCCCCGTTTTGTTTTTAAAAAGCGAGGCGCAGGCACCTACCGCCCAGCTATGACGACCTGGGGAAATCGCGCCTCGCTTTTTAATAACAAAACGAGGCGTCACCCCGCCGGACGCGGCGCCGCCGGGCCGCCTCGGTCGAAAACGGCGAGGAATCCATAGGTGCGGGTGGCGCCCCGTCATATGTGAGCTTTCAGACGCCGCGATTTCCCCAGGTCGTGATAGCTGGGCGGTAGGTGGCTGCGGCGTCTGAAAGCTCACATATGACGGGGCGACAGGACCCGCACCTTATCAAGGATTCCTCCCCTGGCCGCGGGCGTCCGCGTCCGCTATGCTATCCGCAGTGAAACACGGCCACCACGCGCCCCACCCCACCGGGCGACGCCGCAAGTCGGGCGTCGCCGGCGTCGTCGCCGTCGGCGTCGCGGCCGTCGCGGCCGCTTTCGCGGTCGGCTACCTGTCGAGCCGGCAACATCCCTCGTACCGGGCGTCCGAGGCCCGCTCCGCGTTCGACGCGCCGGCGCTGTCGCCGCAGGCCGAAGCGTCCGTGGCGGCCGAGGCCGTCGCGCCGCAACCGGCCTTGGACGCCGCGCTCCCGCCCGTGCCGGCGGCGTCATCGCTCGTGGCGCCGCTCCCGCTCGACCGGGCGTCGTCCGGGCGCAAGCCGGCGCCGACGGCCGCTGGCAAGGTCCCCGTGGTCACGGCCAAGGCCGTGAAGTGGGCCCGCACGCACCGCGTCTTCGCCGCCTTCCTCAAGGCGCCCGCGCGCATGCTCGCCGGGAAGGGCGCGCGCCTGGCCAGCCCGGGCGCGCTCAAAACCTTCCTCGCGGACCGCGAGCAGGTCGAGGCTTATCTCGATTCGCCGCTGGTGCGCATCGCCCTCAACAGCCCGGTCGTCTCCAAGGCCCTGCTCTCCGACCCGAAGGTGGCGACGGCCTTCTTGGGCAGCCCGGCCATGCGCGACCCCGAGGCGGTGAAGGCGCTGATGACGAGCTCCTTGTTCCGCAAGATCATGGATTGTCCGGGCCCGCAGGGCGCGTTGGAGGACCCATCGACCTTGACCTCGCTGGTGAGCAATCCGGCGACGCTGCGCTGGCTGGGGGAGAACCCGGACGCCATGAGCGGCATCGCGGCGGCGGCCCCGGCGCTGGCGCAGGCCTACGCGCCCAAGCTCAAGCGGCGCTGACTACTGGCAGTAGCCGCCGTTGCAGGTGAGCGTGCCGCAGCACTGCGACGAGCTCGAGCAGCGGATGCCTTGGCCCGAACACGAGCCGGGCGCCATGCACACGTTGAGCTCGCAGGTGCTCGTGCCGCAGCACTGCGAGGAGCGCGTGCACGCCGAGCCGTTGGGCGCGCAGCCGGTGATGCCGACGCAGGTGCCGCCGCTGCAGGTCAGCGTGCCGCAGCACTGCGAGGAGCTCGTGCAGGAGGCGCCCGCGCCCGAACACACGCCGTCTGAGCACACGCCGTTGGAGTTGCAGGTGAGGATGCCGCAGCAATCGCCGCTGCTGTTGCAGACCTGGTCCTGGCCCTGACAGGGACCGGTGCCGCTGACGTCGGGGATGTCGATGTCCTCCTGCTTACACGCCACGACGGCGGCGCTGAGCAGGGCCAACGGCAGGAGCAGGTAGGCGAGCCGGGGGGCGCGGCGGGTCATGGGCTTAGTATAAGAGGAGAAGCAGGTTTCCCGCAAGGAGCGGGGCGTTTTTTACCGTATTTCAACCCTGAGACTGGAAAGGCCGGCCCGAGGGCCGGCCTTTCCGCGCGATAGCTTGGGGCGCCGTGGTGAAGCGCGCCGTGAAAACAGTATAGTCGGGTCCCGCGCGGGACGCCTGGGGCGCTCGCCCCAGCCCCGGATGGGCCCTTGGACCCAGATGACCACGACACCCCCCGTCCTGCTGCTCACCGGCGCCACCGGCTTCATCGGCCGGCGCCTGGCCGAGGGCCTCGCCGGAGAGTGGACGGTGCGGGGCGCCTCCCGCTCGCCCGCGGGCCCGCTCGCCGTGGCCTTGGACCTCGCCGAGCCGGCGTCCATCGCCCGGGCCTTCGACGCGGCGCGTCCGCGCGCCGTCGTGCACTGCGGCGCGGTCGCCGACCCCGACGAGGCCGAGCGCGACCCGGGCTTGGCGCGCCGCGTCAACCTGGACGCCGTCCGCGCGCTCGCGCGCCTGTGCGCCGGCGCGGGCGCGCGGCTCATCCACTTCTCCACCGACCTGGTCTTCGACGGGGAGAAAGGCTGGTATGACGAGGACGACGCCCCGTCGCCGCTGTCGGTCTACGGCCGGCTCAAGCTCGAGTCCGAGGAAGCCGCGCTGGCCCTGTGCCCCGGCGCCGTGGTCCTGCGCGTGTCCTCCTGTTACGGACGGCCGTTGGGCGGGCGCACCTGCTTCGTGGACCACCTGCGCGCGGGCCTGGCCGCCGGCAAACCCGTGCCGGGTTTCGTGGATCAGTGGCGGACCTCGACGGCCGCCGACCAACTGCCCGAGGTGGCGCGCCGCCTGCTCGCCGACCCGGACCTGGAAGGCGTGTTCCATTGGGGAGGGGCCGACCGGGCGACGCGTTTCGACACCGCGGTCGCCTTCGCCCGCGTGATGGGTTTCGACGAGACCCTCGTCCATCCCGCGCGCGCCGCGGAGAAGCGTTTCCTCGCGCCGCGCCCGCGCGACGCCTCGCTGGACTCCGCGCGCCTGGCCGCGGCCATCGGTTTGGCGCCGCTCGGACTCGCGGGCGGGTTCGCGGCGCTGCGAGGCGCCTGGTGAGGCCCGGGATGCTGCGCCTGTTGTCGGGCGCGCTGCTGTTCGCCTGGGCTCTGCTCGCGGTGTTCCGCGCGCCCACGCTCGCGTTGTGGATACCGGCCCTCATCATCACCGAGATGGGTCACCTCTTCGCGCTCGCGGCCCTGCTCGTCTTACTGCCGGGCTGGCGGCACACGCGTCAGGGCCGGGTCGGCGCCGCGCTCGGCCTGGCCGCGGCGGCGTTGGCGCTGACGCCCTTGGCGCGGGGCGTGAGGACGGCCCGTTCCGGAGTGGAGGCCGGGTTGGCGCGGGCCTTCGGCGACGCGGCGCCGCGCGAGCTGCCGGGGGCGCCCGCGCGTCCCGCGCCCTTCGTCTGGCGCGACCTGCTGCTCGGCGTGCCGCGACCGGCCGTGCGCGAGGAGGCCCTGACCTACGCGCGGGCCTGCGGCGACCTGCGCCTGCAGCTCTACCGGCCGAACGCGCCGACGGGGCCGTCGCCGCTCGTCGTCGTCATCCACGGAGGCTCCTGGCGCAGCGGCGACCGCCTGGAGCTGCCGGAGCTCTCGCGTTACCTCGCGAGCCGCGGCTACGCGGTCGCTTCCGTGGACTACGGGCTGGCGCCCGACAACCTGTTCCCCGGTCCGGTCGAGGACACGCGCGACGCCTTGAGCTTCCTGCGCGGCCGCGCCGCCGAGCTCGGTCTCGACGGTGGCCCCGCCGTGCTGCTCGGCCGCTCCGCCGGCGCGCAGATAGCGCTGGCCGCCGCGCACGCCGACGAGCCGCTCCCGGGCATCGCGGGCGTGGTCGTCTTCTACGGCCCTAACGACCTGCACCTGGCCTGGGCCGAGCCGGGCGACATCCTCGAGTCGCGTCTGCTGCTGCGCCTCTACCTCGGCGGCTCGCCGGCCGAGCAGCGGGAGCGCTACGACGCGGCCTCGCCCATCCTGCGCGCCGGCGCGGGTTCTCCGCCCGTGCTCATGATACACGGCGAGCGCGACGAGTTGGTCTGGCCCGTGCACCAGCTGCGCCTGTCGGCCAAGCTGGCCGCCGCGGGCGTGCCCCACTACTACCTGCGACTGCCCTGGGCCACGCACGGCTGCGACTACTTCCAGTCCGGCGTCTGCGGGCAGCTCTCCACTTTCGCCGTGGAGCGGTTCCTCGCCGCGGTCCTGCCGCGGCGGCAGGCTCAGGGCGCGCGGCCGAGCTCGAGCAGGTAGGCCTCGAGGCGGGCGGCGTTGGCGCCCAGGTCGCCTTTGCCCACGCGCGACCTGGAGCGCGCGTGCACGAGGGCGCCCGCGGGACCCGGGGTCACGCGCACGACGACGTCGTCCTTGAACCTCAGGAGGCCGGTGACGGCCACGGCCTCCAGCGCCAAAGTGGCGGCGTCCTCGTAGACGACCTCCCAACGCGGCATCCGGCGGGCGGCGGCCGCGGCGGCGGCGAAAGCCTTGGCGGGCTCCTCCGGGCGGGCGAGCGGCGCGAGGTCCGGGTAGGCCTTCCGCTGGACCGCGGCGTTGGCCGGCGGGTAGGCGGGCAGGGCGCGGAAACGCGGCGGGTCGTCGGGGGTGGTGGTGACGTCGTTGATGAGCGGCGCGCACGACGCGGCGAGCAGGGGCGCGAGCAGGGCGAGTCTCCTCATCGCTCGACGATAGCAAAAGGGGGATTTGATATCATCGGCCCGATGAGGCGACTCCTGACGCTGCTGCTCTGCGTCGCCCTGCCGGCGCTCGCGGCGGGGCCGCGCCCTTTGCGCCTCGACGCGCGCGGCGAGAGGCACGTGCGCGAGCGTCACTTCCCGGGCGGGAGCCAGACGCGCGGCAAGAGCCTGTTCTTCGCGGGCACGGACCTGAAGGCTCTGCTCGTCCTGGCGCAGAAGGCCAAGCCGAGGCGGCAGGGCAACGGCCGGGACAAACGCGTCGTGGACGCGGGAAAGCCGGTCGGCACGGACGGCCGCTCGGGGCGTCCCATGCGCACGGTCGTGGTCATATCCGAGGAAGACGGGCTGGTCATCACCATGTACCCGGGGGTCTGATGGGACTGGATTGCATACTCGAAGACGAGTTCGGCGAGGAGCTCGAGGTCCTCGACGACGCCGACGGCAGCCTGGCGGCCTCCTGGCCGTCGGGCGATCCGGCCTACCCGTACCTGCGCCGCGTGGACCTGGAAGGCACGACGACCTTCAACCGCCTCCAGCTGGCCGACGTGATGCCGGAGCTGGAGCGGCTGGCCGAAGCCGCGCCCGCGGTCAAGCCGCGCCTGCGCGCCATCGTCGCGCTCGCCCGCAAAGCCGTCGCCGAGCCGCATCTGCACCTGCGTTTCCTGGGGGATTGATGAGGACCTCCGCGTCCGCCCGTCTCGTCGCCGTCCTGCTCACTCTTTGCGCGCCGGCCGCGGCCGACGACCGCCTCTGGCTCGAGGAGGTCGAGGCGCCGAAGGCCCTCGAGTGGGTGAAGGCCCGCAACGCCGAATCGCTCGGAGAGCTCGAGAGCGACCCGCGCTACAAGGCCGTGGAGGGCGAGCTGCGCACCGTCCTGCTCGCCGAGGACCGCATCCCCGCCCCGGACCTGAAGGGCCGCTGGGTGTACAACTTCTGGCAGGACGCCAAGTCCGTGCGCGGGTTGTGGCGCCGCGCGACCGTCGCCGAGTACCGCAAGCCCGCGCCCCGTTGGGAGACCGTGCTCGACCTCGACGCGTTCGCCGCGGCGGAGAAGGAGAACTGGGTGTGGAAGGGGGCGACCTGCCTGCCGCCGGCCTACGAACGCTGCCTGCTCAAGCTCTCACGCGGGGGCAAAGACGCCTCCGTCATCCGCGAGTTCGACGCCAAGGCCAAGGCCTTCGTGAAGGACGGCTTCACCCTGCCCGAGGCCAAGTCCTACGCGCACTGGCAGTCCGCGGACGCCCTGCTCGTCGCGACGGATTTCGGTCCCGGTTCGCTGACCAAGGCGGGTTATCCGCGCGTGGTGAAGCGCTGGAAACGCGGCACCCCGCTGGGGGCCGCCAAAACCGTGTTCGAGGCCGGACTCGACGACAACTCCGTCTCCGCTTGGACGGAGTTCACGCCGGAGGGGCGCATGTCCTTCGTGGCGCGCTACAAGACCTTCTGGGAGAGCGACAAATGGGTGCTCATGCCCGACGGAGGTCTCGAGCCCATCGCGCTGCCGCCGAGCGCCGACCTGCGCGGCTGGAAGGACGGCCGCCTGTTCTTCTCCCTGCGCGAGGCGCTGGCCATGGACGGCGCGAGTTTCCCCGCGGGGGCGCTCATCGCCCTTCCCATCGGGACGAAGGCCGCGCCCGAGCTGGTCTGGGCGCCGGACGAACGCTCCTCGCTGGGCGGCGTCGCGTTCACGCGCAAGGCCGTCTATCTCGAGCTGCTGCGCGACGTGCAGGGTTCCATCGCGCTCGCGCGACGGGACGGGTCGCGTTGGAGCGTGCAGACGTTGGCCTTCCCCGCGGGCGCCTCGCTGGAGATCGCCGCCTACGACCCCTTCGGGGAGCGCGTGCTCGTCAACGCGGAGGGCTTCACCTTGCCCACGACCATGCTCGCCCTCGACGGACCCGGAGCCGCGCCCGCGGCCTGGAAGTCCATCCCCGCGCGCTTCGACGCGACGGGCCTGGCCGTGGAGCAGCGTTGGGCGGTGAGCCGCGACAAGACGCGCGTGCCGTATTTCCTCGTGCGCAAGGCCGACGCGCCGCTCGACGGCAGCGCGCCGACCCTGCTCTACGGCTACGGCGGCTTCGAGCACAGCCTCACGCCGTGGTATCCCGCGGCCGCGGGCAAGGCCTGGCTCGAGCGCGGCGGCGCCTACGCGGTGGCCAACATCCGCGGCGGAGGCGAGTTCGGGCCGCGTTGGCACCGCGCGGCCCTCAAGGAGAACCGCCAGCTCGCTTTCGACGACTTCCTCGCGGTGGCCGAGGACCTCATCGCGTCCAAGGTGACCTCCTCGCGCCGGCTCGGCATCATGGGCGGCAGCAACGGCGGGCTGCTCGTGGGCGCGGCTCTCACCCAGCGCCCGGACTTGTTCAACGCGGTGGTCGTGCAGGTGCCCCTGCTCGACATGATGCGCTACCACAAGCTGCTCGCCGGGCACCTGTGGGTGGGCGAATACGGCAGCCCCGATGACCCCGTGATGGGGCCCGTCATCCGCAAATATTCGCCGTACCAGAACGCCAGGCCCAAGCCCAAGTATCCGAAGACCTTGGTCATCACCTCGACCAAGGACGACCGCGTCCACCCCGGCCACGCGCGGCGCTTCGTCGCGCGCCTCAAGGAGCTGCGCCAGCCCGTGCTCTACTTCGAGAACATGGAGGGCGGCCATAGCGCCGCCGCCAACCTCGAGCAGCGCGTGCGCCGGCAGGCCCTGGAGTTCACCTACCTGCTGCGGCAGCTCAAGGACTGACCGGCGGCGACTTAAGCCCGCGCGCGGGGCACGCGAGCCTCGAGGCGGCGCACGATGAGCGGGACGCACAGCCCCATCACGGCGGCGGCGAGCGCGAGGCGCTCCATGCCGTACAGCCGTCCCGCCGCGTCGGCCGTGAGGAAACGCGTGGAGCCCCAGGCGCCCAGGCCGCTGAAGGCGTGGCCGAGCGCGGCTTGCGCGGAGAGGAAGCGGCCGCGCGCTCCGGGAGGAGGCAGGCGGCTGGCCAAGGAGTAGATGGACACCCAGCGCATCGCGTTGGCGCCCATGAACGCCGCGAAGAACAGGGCCGGGGCGATGAGCGGCGGCTGGCGCACGCCGGCGGCGAGCGTCGCGGCGACCACGAGGCTGGCGACGGTCACGGCGGGGAACGCGCCCGCGCGGTCGGTCCAGACGCCGGCCAGGCGCATCGAGGCGAGGCTCGCCACGCCGCCGGCCAGATAGAGGTAGCCGAGGTGCTCGCGAGGGAAGCCGGCGTTGAACTGGAGGAACGCCGACAGGTTGGGGATGAGGAGGAAGTTGCCCAGGATGGCGAGCGCGAAGGCGGCGAAGCTGAGGTAGAGCGCCTCGTCGAGGGCGAGCGGCTGCTCGCGCTCCCGCGAGTCGAGGTGCGCGCTCAGCGGCGGCAGGGCGAAACGGCAGGCGGCGGCGAGCGCGAGGATGACGCCGCCCACCAGCACGAAAGGCGCGCGCCAGCCGCCGCGGCGGGCGAGCTCCAGGCCCAGCGGCACGCCCACGATGGAGGAGAGGGAGAAACCCGAGCTCACGACGGCCATGGCCTTGCCGCGCCTCTCGTCGGGCACCAGGTCCACGACGATGGAGAAGCAGAGCGTCCCGGCCAGCCCGCCGAAGGCGCCCGCGGCGACGCGCGCGGCGATGAGGGAGCCGGCGTCCCAGGCGAAGGCGCCGGCGACCGTGGCCAGGCCGAGGCCCGCCGCCGACGTCACGAGCGCCTGGCGCCGGGGCCAGCGGTCGAGGAAACGCGCGCCGAGCACGCCCACGACGAACGCGGACGCGGTGTAGGCGCCGCCGATGAGGCCGAGGTCCGACATGGGGATGCCCAGCGCGAGGGCGAAGTCGGGCCCGAGAGGCATGACCATCATGAAGTCCACGAGGTTGGCGAAGTGGACCGAGGCCAGCAGGAACAGGACGGCGCCCTCGCTCAGCGGCTTGCGGGGCTTCACGCGGGGCTCAGCGCTCGACCGGGCGGCCTTCCGCCTTCCAGCCGGTGATGCCGCCTTCCATGTTGTAGACGGTCTTCCAGCCCTTCTCGATGAGCAACTGCGAAGCGCGCGCGGAGCGGCCGCCCATGGCGCAGTAGACGAGGATGGGCTTGTCCTTGTCGGCGGGCAGCTCGGAGAGCCGGCCGGCGAGCTCGTCGACGGGGACGAGGGTGGAGCGCGTCAGCCGCGCCTCGGCGTGTTCGCCGGGCGTGCGCACGTCGAGCAGGAACACGGTCGGGTCGGCGGCGAGCTTGGCGGCGGCGTCGCCGCGCACGCCGGAGAACCCGCCGGCCGACGGGGCGGAGACGGCCAGGCCCAGCAGGCCGAGCCAGAGGTGCTTCAGCTTCATCAAGAGTCCGTTCACGCGTTCCTCCTTTCGGTCCAGAAGCGGGGCGGCAGCAGCCCCAAGGCGGCGGCGAGCAGTTGGCTGGCGGCGAAGCCGCTGAGCCACCAGAAAGCCTTGTCCATGAAGCCGTAGGAGTGCAGGCCCACCCCGAGCATGTTCACGCCGAACCAGGACCAGGCCGTGACGACGTTGCCCAGCACGACCAGCACCATGACGCCGCGCTCGCGCGCGAGGCCGGCCCAGCGCGCGTGGAGGATGAGCGCGTTCCACAGCACGATGAGCAGCGCTCCGTTCTCCTTGGGGTCCCACCCCCAGAAGCGGCCCCAGCTCTGGTCGGCCCAGATGCCGCCGAGCATGGTGCCGATGAAGCTGAAGAGGAGGCTGAAGCACACCACGCCGTAGGCGAGCGAGGAGAGGGCCTTCTCGTCGGCCGGGTCGCGGCGCGGGGCGAAGTGGCGGCGCGCGACCCAGACCAGGCCGAGCAGGCCGGCGAGGAAGGTGCCGCCGTAGCCGATGGTGATGGTGATGACGTGGGTCGCCAGCCAGAAGTTGGAGTCGAGCACCGCGCGCATCATCTCCATGGTGTCGCCGGAGCCGGTGAGGTGGTGCGCCACGAGCAAGGTGCAGAAGCCGACGGCGGCCGCGCCCGCGGCGGCGAAGCCGCGCCGGTGGAGGCGCTCGGCCAGCAAGCCGGCGAAGGCGGCCACCCAGCCCACGAAGACGGCGGAAGAATAGAGGTTGGTCACGGGAGGCCGGCCCTGCAGGACGACGCGCGCGAACAAGCCGGCGGTGTGCACGACGAAGGCGGCCCAGAGCAGGCCGGAGGCCGCGGCGGGCAGGCCCGCGGCGCGCGGCCGCGCCCAGGACGCGAAGATGAGCAGCAGGCCGATGACGTAGAGCGCCATGCCCGTGACGAAGGGCGCGGCGCGGTTGAACAGGACCTCGGCCTCCGCCGAGCGCGCGAAGGCGGGGCGCTCCTTCTCGAGCCAGGCCTGGTACTCGCGCAGGGCCGCGTCGAACCCGGCGGGGTCGGCTTTGCGGTAGGAGCGGCCCATCAGGGCGAAGGCGGTGACCGCGGGATGCAGGTCGGTGCGTTGGGGCTTGAGCAAGGCCTCACCGTTGGAGCGCCACGCGTCGACGGGCTCGCCGGCGCGCGGAGGCACGGCCTTGAACACCGCGGCGTCCGCCAGGAAGCGGAAACGCGACAGCAGCTCGGCCAACACCCGCACCGCGCGGCGGTCGCGCTCGGAGGTCCCGCCGCCGTGCACCGCGCGCAGGGCCGCGGGCACGACCGAGCCCAGCAGGGCGAGCTCGACGGCCGCGTCGTCGGTGCCGGCTATCTGCACGGTGTTCTTCAGGCGCTCGTAGAGGGTCAGGCGGCGGTCGAGGTTCACGGCCGCGGTCTGGAAGCGGGAGCGGCGCGGCGCCTCGAGCTTCTCGGCCTGAGCGGCCTGGGCGCGCAGCTCGGCGCGTTTGGGCTCGAGCTGCCAGTACGCGAAGTAGCGCTCCTTGCCGGGCTCCAAGCCCAGCAGGCCCAACACCTCGGGGTCGTCCACCACGAAGGTCTTGTAGGTGTCGGCGGCCTCGGGCTTGAACAGGGCGTCGAGCAGCCAACGCGACGCGGTGAAGCGCCGGCCGTCCACCGGGACGCTCTGCTTGCTGCGCATCATCAGCAGGGCGTTGCGGCCGAAGGAGTCCAGCGGCTTGACGCGTCCGCCTTCCAGCACGGGCAGGCGCCCGAACGCGTCCGCGTCGTAGTCGCCGGCGGGAGCCGGGCGCAGCGGCAGGAGCGCGGCCAACAGTCCGAGGACGAAGACGGCCGGCGCGACGGAGCGGGGCTTCACGCGCGCGACTCCTTGACGGCCCGGCCGAGCATGACGCCGAAGTGCCACAGCAGGCCCAGCGCCGTGAGAGCGCAGGCGAGGTAGGGCAAGGTCCAGCCGGGGTTGCGCACGACCTGCAGGACGGAGAGCGTGTCCTCTTTGCCGAAACTGGCCTGATAGAAGGTCAGCCCGCCGTGGCGCAGGGGCGTGTTCATGTAGATGAGGACGTCACGGTCCTCGCCGGAGGCGGGGTCTTTGAGGCGCACGAGGCTGGAGAAGTTCTTGGGGATGTCCGTGCCCGGGTACAGGTCGTGGCGGAAGTCCTTGAGCGTGAGCGAGAAAGGCAGGTAGTAGCGCCGCGGACGCAGCGACAGACGCCAGGGCCGCCCCTCGTGGAGGAAGCCCTGAGGGGCGCCGAGCGCGTTGGAGAGCAGGAAGACGCCGTAGCTGCGGTCGTCGGGGGCGACCGGCTCCACGAGCGCCACGGCGGTGTTTGCCTGGTCGTCCACGGTGACCGGCGCGACGGGCCGGAAGACGAGGTTCGTCCCCATGCCGGCCGTGGCGGGAGAAGGCGGGTCGCCCGGACGGCGCATGGTCAGCTCGGCGTTGTCGTGGTAGGCGTGGACCTTGAGGGTGAAGGGAAGGGAGGCGTCGCGCAGCTCCTTCGCTTTCTTGAGCCGGGACTCCGGGATCAGGCGCGCGTCGTCGAACGCCGGATCGCCCGCGTCCACGGCGGCCAGCTCCATGAGTCGGAAGCTCTCGGCGTAGTCGCGCGTCTGCCCTTCCTCGATGGGCATGTGCGACTCGACCTGCAGCAGGGCGCTGGCGAACTCTCCCGCGAACAACACGACGAGGCCGGCGTGCACGAGCCATATGCCGGCCTTGCGGCGGCTGCGCTCGAGGTAGGAGAGCCGCGCGAGGAGGTTGGCGAGCATCACGCCGCCCACCAGTCCGCCGCCCGGGAACACGGGCAGGGAGAACGACCAGCCCTCAGGCCGCCACCAGATGATGAAGGTCCTCATCACCGCGTTCATGGCGAGCTCGGTGCCGAGTTTGACCTGCGCGAGCGTGCAGGCGAGCACGAGGGCCATCAGCAGGGCGAGACAGACGAGGGTGAGTTCGACGCCGCCGAGCTTCTTCACCCAGGCCTTGGGCTCAGAGCGCGTCGCCATGGAGCCCCTTGAGCAGTTCGATGAAGGCCGGCCGCGCCGCGGAGGCCGGCGCGTCGGGCCCCATCAGCTTGAAGAACCAAGTCGTGTCGCCCAACCGCAGCACGCCGGCGGCCAGCCTCGTCTTGACCGTGCCGCCGCCCGTGAACTCGTAGAGCGAGACGTCGCCGAGGCGGGAGCGCAGCGTCTGCCGGGCCTCGGCGAGGCCGGCCTCCTCCAGAGGCGGCAGGCCGATCTGCCCGCGCCAGCGGTTCACGTTGGCCAACTCGCCGCCGACGTCGCCGGGCAAGGCGATGACCGTGACCTCGACGCCGCCCCCGGGAGGCAGCAAGGTCGCCGCGCGCATGCCGTCGGCGCCGCGCTCCTTCCAGCCTTTGGGGGTCTTCCAACGCGGCCCGCGCACGGCGGCGGGCGCCGTGCCTGCGGCGGCGGCGACGGGCGTCTCCTTGGGCGACTTGACGCGGACGATGGGCTCCTCGCGGCAGGAGGCCAGTAAGATGAGGAATAAGGGGAGGGCGGCCTTCACGAGGGGGATTTTACCATTTCGCGCCGGCATGCCCTTTGACGGGGCTCATGTCGGCGATAAGAAGGCCCCGCGTGGTCGCGCGGGGCCTTCGGGGGTCCGGATGACGGGTCGTCGGTCGAGGCGAAGGGGCGCCGAGACGGCCTCAGTTCCGGTTGAACGAGGTGTCGTGCAGGGCCTTGCCGCCGAGCGCGCCCACCCAGGCCGGGAGCGTCATGCCGATGAGCATGCCGCCGAACACCGCGCCCATGAGCCCGCCGATGCCCGGAGCGCGCACGCCGTGGGAGCCGAACCAGCCCACGAAGCCGCCGGTGGCGGCGCCCAAGGCCAGCATCTCGAGAGAGCCGACGGCG
Source organism: Elusimicrobiota bacterium (assembly GCA_033875325.1). GTDB lineage: Bacteria > Elusimicrobiota > Elusimicrobia > UBA1565 > UBA9628 > GWA2-66-18. The sequence goes on from JANRKA010000166.1 coordinate 102,786, forward strand.
GAGAAGGCGACGAGGATGGCGCCGCCGATGGCGCCGCCCACGGCGCCGGCGCGAGGCTCGGCGAGGAGGTGGCTGAGGACGCCGCCCACCAGGCCCGCCCAGCCCATCACGCCCAGCAGCGGCAGCGCGGCGGCCAAACCCATGGAGGAGACGGCCGCCACCTGGAAGCCCAAGCCGAGGAGGGCGCCGGCCCAGACGAGGCCGGGGACCCGCCCGCCGTTGTTCCTGGCGGCGCGCTCGGCGATCTCCTTCTTGCGGCGCTCGAGCTCCGCGGCCACTTCGGCGGAGCGGGCCGAGTCCTTGGCCTTCTTGAGGACCTCGTCGGGGTTCGACGCCGCGGCGTCGGCGGCGCCGGCGGCGCCCGCGACGCGGTCGTTGACCGCCGAATCGAGGCGGTCGAGGTTGTCCTTGAGGTCGCCGATGGCGAAGCCGCCCTTGAGCTCGGCCATCTGCGCCTTGACCTCGGCGGCCTTGGCGGCCGTGAGCTTGGCGGAGATCTTGGCCATCGTCTCCTCGCGCTCGGCGAAGAAGCGGGCGCGCTCGTCCTTGATGTCCTGCAGGCCCTGCCGGGCGATGCCGAGCTGCTCCTCGGTCGCCGCGGTCGAGGCGTCGAGGACCTTCTTCTGGTTGAGGATGCCGGCGGCCTGGAGGTCGTTGGCCGCGTCGGCGTCGGAGAGCAGGATGGTCACGGCCTCGTCGAGTTTGGCCGAGTCGGCCTTCTGCTTCTCGACCTGGAGCTTGAGGCTCTCGACCAAGGTGGCGGCGTCCTTGACCTTGTTGTTGTAGGCGAGTTTGGCGGCGTTGAGCTGGTCGATGACGCGCTGCGCGAGGATCTCCGGCGTCTCGAGCTTGCGCACGCCCAGGCCGAGCGCGCCCAGGAAGGCGTTCCACAGCCGCGACATGGCGTCGAGCAGCGGCTTGACGGAGAAGGACGCGCCCTTCGACGGCGCGGCGGGGGCGGCGGTCTCGACGGGCGCGGGGGAGGCGACGACCACGGGCGCGGCGGCCTCGGGCACGGACGCCGCGACGGCGGCGTCGGACTTGGCGGCCTTGAGGTTGGCGAGGATGCCGCCCATCAACGCGAGGGCGCCGGGGATGAGGAAGCCGAAGGAGCCGCCGAAGGTGGCGATGCCCAAGAAACCCATGTTCACGCCCAGCAGCAGAGGCACCGCGCCGACCACGAGGGTCAGCAGGCCGATGACGGCGAGCTGCCGGCCGACCTTGCGGCCGTTCTCGGAGGGCAGGACCAAGGCGAGCAGGCCCGCGCCGGCGATGACGACGGACGCGACGATGGGCATCACGAGCGCGAAGCCGACCGCGATGGCCTTGCCGAAGAGGCTCAACGCCGTCGCCTGGGAGAGGGCGCCGCCGTTCTTCTTGGCGGCGGCTTCGGCGATGGCCTTCTTGCGGCGCTCGATCTCGGCCAGGGCCTCGGCGTTGCGCACCGAGTCCTTGGCCTTCTTGAGGATCTCATCGGGGTTGGACGCGACCGAGTCGGCGGCGCCGTTGGCGTCGGCGATCTTGTCGTTGACGGCCTGGTCCAGGCGGTCGAGGTTGTCCTTGAGGTCGCCGATGGCGAAGCCGCCCTTGAGCTCGGCCATCTGCTTCTTGATC
>JANRKA010000167.1:0-51577 GCA_033875325.1 Elusimicrobiota bacterium
GCGCCCCGCGCCCGCCGCGCTCAAGGCCAGGCTGAAGGCCTCCGCGGCATCCGCGGTCCCGGCCGCCGACCCGGCGCCCCGGCCGCTGTCCGTGTTCCCCCGCGACGCCCTCAGCGTCGCCGGCGCCGCGGCCGCGCTCGCGCTCATCGCGCTGCTGGCGGGCTGGAACGGCGTCGTGACACAGCAGTTCGACGGCGGCGAAGTCGCCGGGAGGCGTCCATGAAGTCTTCGAGCGACGGGCCGTTCCAGCGCCTGGGCGAGCTCGCGCTGTTCGCGTGCGCCGTCCTGCTCCCCACGGCGTTCTTCCTGCGCGCCTACGACCCCGCGGCGATCAAGACCGCCGTGCTGCAGTGGGGCGCCATCGCCGCGACGGCCGCCTGGGTGCTGCAGGGCCTGGCGCGCGGCCGCTTCGCCGTCTCGGCGGCGTCGTGGACGCCGCTCCTGCCGGCCCTCCTCTACGGCGCCTGGTCGCTCCTGAGCTTCGTCCTCTCCGGGCACAAGGTCGCGGCCCTGCCCCTGGCCCTCGACGACGCCGCCATGCTCGCCGCCTACCTGGCCGCCTTCGTCGGGTTGGCCGGAGCGCGCTCCGCCGCGCGCTTCGCCGCGTTCATCGTGCTCGCGGGCTGGGTCGTCGCGGCCTACGCGCTGGCGCAGGCCGTGGGCGTCGATCCCCTCGCCTGGCGCGGCGCCTGGGGCGAGGGTTTGCTCAGGCATCGCGCGTTCTCCACTTTCGCCCAGCCCGGAGCCTGCGCCGCCTTCCTCGCGTTGCTGCCGCCGGCGGCGTTGGCGCTCACCCAGGACCCCGAGACGCCTCCCGCCCTGCGCGCCGCGTCGCTGGCCCTGCTGCCCGTCGCCGCCGCCGCCGCCGTGCTGACGCAGGCGCCTTGGGGCCTGCTGGGCTTCGTCGTCGTCTCCGGCGTCTACGCCGCGCTCGCGTCCTGGACGACCGGGACCAAGGCCGCCGCGCGCGCCGCGCTCTACGCGTTGACGGCGGCCGCCGCCGTCGGCGCCGCGTCCGCTCTCACGGGCTCCGTGCGCGCCGGCGCCCTCGCCGACGGCCTCCGCGAGCGGCGCGCCGTCGCGGCCGCTGCGTGGCGCATGGCCGCGCAGCGCCCGCTCGTCGGCGTCGGCCCCGGCGCCTTCGAGGCGGTCTATCCGGGCTCGCGCTCGGCCGAAGACGCCCGGCTGGACGCCTCGCGCGCGGACGCGAGCCCGCGACCGGCCTCCACTCTGCTCGGGGCATTGGCCGAGACGGGCTTCGTCGGCGCCTTCCTTTGGCTCTGGCTGTTCGGGGCGGCCCTGTGGAGCGGCCTGAGCGGCGCGAGCGCGCTGCGCCGCGCCGGCGCCGTCGCGGAGTCCGCTTACGCGGCGGGCTTCACCGCCGCGGCCGCCGGCGCCCTGCTCTGCGCCCAGTTCGACGGCTCCTGGCGCCTCGCCGCGCCGGGCTGGTTCCTCTGGGCCTTCGCCGGCCTCGGCGCCGGACTGTCGGCGTTGGCCGCCAAACGCGCGCCCGTGAGCGCCTACCCGCTGCCCGTGTCACCGGAGATCCGCCGCGCGCTCTACGCCCCCGGCCTGCTCGCCGCGCTCGCGGCCGCCGCCGTGCCCGGCCTGGGATTACGCGCCGAGGTGGACCACAACCTCGCCGTCCATCACGCCAGAGGCGGGCGTCTCGACGAGGCCGTCGCGCTCTGGGAGAAGGTCCCTTTCTTCTCCGCCAGGCACGCCGCGAGCCTCTACTCGCGGGGCGACGCGCGGCTGGAGCAGGACCGACCCGAGGAGGCGCTGGCCTATTACGACCGCCTGCGCGCCGTCTCCCCCGACTACGCCCTGGTGCACGCCAAGCGCGGCGAGGCGCTGGGCCGGCTCGGACGCTGGGAGGAGGCGGTCGCGGCGCGAGCGCGGCAGGCCGAGCTCGACCCGCGCCTGGTGCCCAACCTCGTCGCGCTGGCCGAGGCCGCGCGCGCGGCCGGAGACCTGGACGCGGCCCGGCGCGCCGTGGCGCGGGCGAAGGCCGAGGCGCCCGAGGACGCGGGAGTGAAGCTGCAGGACGCGGCCAACGCGCTGCACGAGCGCAGGCTCCTCGCCGAGTCGGCGCGACGCAAGGCCCTGGAGCGGCGCGGCACGGCGCGCAAGACCGGGCCCTAAGGCTCGAGCTTGAAGGTGCCTTTGGGCTCGCGCTGGACGATGAGTTGGGCGGGCCCCGAGGCCGGCAGGCGCAGGAACACGCGCGTGACGAAGCCCTCCTCGACGCGCACGAAACGCTCGCGCGGCTGACGGTCGGCCGAGGCGGGAGCCCATTCTCCGACGGGCGGCAGCAGCCAGTGCTCCAGGCGCAGCGGGCGGTTGCCCGGCTCGAGCTTGAGCAGGAGGCGCTTCTCGGCGCCGCGCGCCCCCGGCGCGGTGCGGCCGGCCACGACGCCGTCCACGGAGACCACGGTGTAGGAAGCGCCCTCTTCGGCGGGGTCGGTCACCGTCTCGTTGACGACGAGCTGGAAGTTGGCTTGCGCGGGGCTCACGCCGGGATGCGCGGGCGGCTCCGGCTCGACCGGGACGCGGCCGGCGCCGGCCCCTCCGCAGGCCGAAAGCGCCGCGACGAGCGCGGCCAGCGCGAGCGGGCGACTCACCGGACCCTCACCCGCAGGCTGTATTTGTCCCGGGTGTTGGCCTGGCCGGGATCGGCCGGCTTGAGCCGCACGGCGTAGGTGCCGGGCTCGAGTTCGCGCGCGAAGGTCACCGGCTCACCCGGCCTGGTCGCGGCGGCGGACCCGAGCTCGGCGTACTCCTGGTCGAACAGCGTGAGCGTGGGCGTGACGAGGAACACGCCCGTCAACTCCAGCGAGACGGCGCCTTTCTGGTACAGGTTGAACTCATACCAGTCCTCGTCGCCCTTCGGCGCGAAGTAGCCGTCCACCGACTCGCCCGCCTTCAGGGCCTGCACGGCGGCGGTGGAGTTGTTCGGCTCCCATTCCAGCCCGTCCTGCGCGGGGATGAGCTTGCGCGTCAGGGTGTAGGGCTGGCGCGCGTCGGCTTTGCGCCCGCTCTTTTCGGTCACGGAGAACACGACCTCGCCGCCGGTCGAGCCCCAACCGGTGAGGACCTCGGGCTGCTCCTTGCCCATGTTGTCGACGACGAGCAGGTCGCCGCCCACCGGGTCCTTGAGCGACAGGACCAGGTCCGCGCCCGGAAGGCCCGACAACTCGACGCGCAGCAAAGTCTTCGCGCCGGAGTCCACGGCCACCTTGTACCAGTCCGCGTCCCCGGCCGGCGAGATGGCGCCCTGGATGGAGTCGAGGTTGACCGGGGTGGCGTCGGCGAGCTGGTCGTTGGGCTCGAACTCGACGCGGCCCTGGTACGGGAGGAGCTCGGTCATGAGGTCGTACGGGAGCTCCGCGTTGCCCGCGCCCTTGTGTTTGCCGCGCAAACGCAGGAGGAAGCGTCCCGGGCCGCGCACGCCGAAGCTGCGCAGACTCTCGCCCTCGCCCACGCCGCCGGCGTCGAGGTCCTTGAGCTTGTAGCCCGACGCGTCATACACCTCGAGGATGGGGTCCACGTTGCGGACCTCGCTGACGTCCGCGTTAAGCAGGAACAGGCCCTCGCGCGACACCTCCACGGAGTACCAGTCCTCCTCGCCCGCCTCCGGGTCCTCGGAGAGAAGGTCCTTCGTCGGCCAGTGGTGCCCGCGCGCCGTCCCGGACGGCTCGATGGGCGTGGCCTGGAGCGCCTTGTCGTTGGGCTCCCTCTCGCGGCCCGCGGCGGGCTCGTTCTTGGTGGAGAGCTCGTATTCCTGCCCCGCGTTGGCCGCCTTCTCGTTCTTGTTGCCGACGACGAGGTAATACGCGCCGGGCCGCAGGCTCGCGTCGAGCAGGGCCTCGTCTCCGCCCGCGACGGTCTCGTCCACCTTCTTGAGCGGCACGCGGTCCTTGTCGAGCAAGGTCAACACGAAGTCGACCTCGCGGATGCCCCCGATGCGCGCGGAGAAGGCCGTGTCCCCCGCCGAATCGATGCGGTACCAGTCCTGGTCCCCGGGCGACGCGATAGTGCCCACGGCCTTGGCCCCGGCCTTGAGGAAGGTCGCCTGTTGGAACGCGTCGTTGGGCTCGGTTTCCTTAGTAGGACCGCAGGCGGCGAGCAGGAGGACGGCGAGCCATCGGCTTCTCACGGGGCCATTCTAGCGTTTTCGAGACGGCGCACGAGCTCCGGCCTTTGGGCCCAGTCCCGCCTGGGTCCTATGCACCTGACCGGATGCCGGGCTCCGCGTTTACACTGGGGGCAACGATGCCGCAACCCCAGAGGCCCATATGAAGAGACTGCTCGCTCTCGCCGTCGCCGCGTTCATCACTCCCGCCCCTTCTTTCGCCGACGAGCTGCCCGGAGCCCAGGAGGCTCAGGCCGCGTTGCGCGGCGCGGCGGCCGCCTTCCAAGCGGCCCCCGTGGGGCGCGCGCCCGCCCGGCCGGTCGGCCGGCCCGTGAGCGCCGACTACAGCGCTCAAGTGTCGTGTTACCGCTCCGGCGGCGGCACCTTCCGAGAGCAGGGCGGCATGCGCGTCGCGGTGGTGAGGTCGGGCGCCGGCGGCGTGCCAGGCACCTTCACCTTCACGACCACCACGCTAAGCTTCCGCCCCGACGACGCGTCGCGCGCCGCGCCCTCCGAGGCGGCCGTGCTCAGCGGCCTCAACGCCGCGCTGGTCGAGCGCATGAGGTCTGTGGACAGCATCGACCCCACCTCGTTCGCGCACTCGCGCTGCGGCGAGCTCCTGCCGGCGCCGACGCCTTTCGACGGCTGAACCGCCCGCCGCTCACAGCGGCTTCGCGGGCCGGCTGAGGTAGACCTGCTTCATGAAGCCCATCCCGATGGGCGCCGACACCGAGCCGCCGGCCTTGCCCGGAGGCATGGCGTGGCGCATGTCGTCGTGGCCGACCCAGACGGCGGCCGAGAGGTCCGCGGTCACCCCGGCGAACCAGGCGTCGCGGTAGTCGTTGGTGGTGCCGGTCTTGCCCGCCGCGGGCACGGCGAAGCCCGTCTTCTTCACCGAGGAATGCGCCGTGCCGTCGGGGCCCAGGACGCCTTTCATGACCTCCACCGTCATGCGCGCCGTCTCGGAGGAGAACACGACGCTCGGAGCCGCCGCTGCCGCCTCCGCCGCCTTCGCGGGTTCCATGAGGGCCTCGCCGTCGCGGTCATGGACGGAGCGCAGCCAGTAAGGCGTCACCGCGCGGCCGCCGTTGGCGAAGACGGCGTAGGCGGCGGCGACCTGCAGCGGCGAGGCGTCGGCGGTGCCCAGCGCGAGCGACAGGTTGCGCGGCCAGCGCTCGCGCGGGATGCCGAAGGCCATGGACAACGCGCCGATGACCGCGTCGAGGTCCAGGTCCTTGAGCAGCTTGACCGCGACGGTGTTGAGCGACTTGTGCAGGGCGAAGTCCAGGCGCACCTCGCCGTAGTACTTGTCGCCGTAGTTGCGCGGCGACCAGCGCCTGCCGCCGCCGACCTTGTAGGTGACGCGCTCGTCCACGAACAGGTCGTCGGGCTTGTGGCGACCGGACTCGAAGGCCGCGGCCCAGATGAACGGCTTGACCGCCGAGCCGACGAGGCGGCGGCCGTCGGCCGCGCGGTCGAACTGGTTGGAGAAGGAGAAGCCGGACCCGCCCACGAGGGCGAGCAGGGCGCCGTCCTGCGGACGCAGCGCGACGAGCGCGCCCTCCACCGGCGCGCGTTTGCCGGCAGGCTCCCCGTCCTCGTCGGCCGCCGCGGAGGGGTCGTTCTCCCGGGCCAACGCGCGACGCAGCGACTCCTGGGCCGCGCGCTGCGCGTCCAGGTCGAAGGTGGTCCGCACCACCAGGCCGCCGCGCAGCAGGCGCTCCTTGGTGTAGTGCTGGAGCATGCGGCGGCGCACGAACTCGGTGAGATAGGGCGACTCGTTGATACGCGTGCGCCAGAACGAGACCTCGGAGGCGCCGCCGCGCCGCGCGAAGCCGTCCCACAGGTCGCGCTCGACGCGCTCGAGCGCGGTGTCGGCGAGGTAGCCGTCCTTGACCATGCGCCGCAGCACCGTGCGCACGCGCGCTCGCGCCAACTCCGGATGGTCGAGAGGCGAGTACTTGTACGGGTTGGGGATGAGCCCGACGAGGAGCGCCGCCTCGCCGATCTCCAGCGCCGACGCGGGTTTCCCGAAGTAATAGCGCGACGCCGACTCCACGCCGAAGGTCCCGTGCCCGAAGTAGGCGAAGTTCAGGTACATGAGGAGTATCTGGTCCTTGGTGAACTTCTCCTCGAGCTTGCGGGCGCAGAAGAACTCGAAGAGCTTGCGGTCGGCGGTGCGCTCGCTCGTGGTGAACATCTGCTTGGCCAGCTGCTGCGTCAAAGTCGAGCCGCCTTGGCGGCGGCGCGCGCCGGTGAGGGTGACCGCCACCGCGCGGGCCGTGGCCTTCCAGTCCACGCCGCGATGGGAGTAGAAGCGGCCGTCCTCGCTGGCGACCAGCGCCTTCTTGAGATAAGCGGGCAGCTCCTCGGGGGAGCGCGCGTAGAGGCCGCGCTCGGTCGAGAACTCGGCGATGAGGCGGTCGGAGGCGTCGAGGATGCGGGTGGGCACGGCGTCCACCGAGAGCTTCGAGGCCATGTACGGGACCACGAACACCTCGTCGGACTCGAGCAGGTACTCCTCGCGGCCGGGGACCGTGAGATTGAGCCAGTAACGGTCCATCTTCTCGACGATGGCGCGCTCGTGCGTCCGGTAGCGGCTCCAGGCGCGCCCGGTCAAAACGGCCAGGGCCGCGGCCCCCGCCAGAGCGAGGCCCGACAGCGCGATGACGGCGCGACGCGCCCACGCGGCGAGCATGCGCCCATGATACCACTTGCCCCCGGAAGGACTTACGGGCCGGGAACTTTCCGGGGGTCTCGGTCGTATGGAGGGTATGGAGACCTGGAGCCGGACCTTGCTGCGCTGGCTGCTGCCCGCCGCCTGCCCCTTCTGCCGGGAGGACCTGGCTCCCGGGGAGGACGGTCCGTTGTGCCCCGCCTGCCTCGACGGCCTGCCTGCCCCGCCCGACGCGCAGCCCCCCTCCACGGGAAAAGCGTGCCGCTTCGTGCGCGCCGCCGCGCGTCACGCGGGACCGGCGGCGGCCCTGGTCCACGCGCTCAAGTTCCGGGGCGCGCGCGACGGCGCGCGGCAGGCCGGCCGCGCTATGGCGCGGGAGCTCGCCAGGCGCCCGGAACTGTGGGGCTGCGACGCCTTGGTGCCGGTGCCCGCCCACCCGTCACGCGAGAGACGGCGCGGCTACGACCAGGCCCTGCTCATCGCGCGAGAACTCGGCGTCGTCGCCCGCCTGCCGGTGCTGAGGTTGCTGGAAAGACGGCGCGCGGGAGCCCCTGCCTGGACTTTGGGGCGCGTCGCGCGGCGCGAGCAGGTCCGCGGCGCCTTCGGCCCGGCGCCCTGGGCGACGGGGCTCGCGGCGGGCCGGCGCCTGCTCCTCATCGACGACGTGTGCGCCACCGGCGAGACGCTGGAGGATTGCGCGCGGGCGCTGCGGCGGGCGGGGGCGCGCGACGCGGCGGGGCTGGTGTTCGCGCGAGCCGGGGACTAGCGGGACGCTATTTGCCGCCGAAGAGGCGCTTGTACCAGGGCGTCGGCTTGGCGTCGGGCGCCTTGGTGCGGACCTGCGCGACCTCGGCGGCGGCGGCGACGTGCACGGGCAAGGTGAAGAGGAAGGTCGAGCCGGTCGCGCCGTCGCTCTCCACCCACATCTTGCCGCCCTGCAGGTGGACGAGGGCCTTGGCGATGGAGAGGCCCAGCCCCGTGCCGCCCACGTGCATCTCGCCGGCGGCGATCTGCACGAACTTCTCGAAGATGCGCGCCTGCTCCGCCTTGGGGATGCCGGGACCCGTGTCGGAGACGGCGAACTCGACGAAGCCCTGGTTGCCCTCGGCGCGTTTGGCGAGCTTGACCGTGATCTTGCCGCCGGCCGGCGTGAACTTGATGGCGTTGGAGAGGAGGTTGACGATGACCTGCACCGTGCGCGGCGCGTCGGTCGCGACGATGGGCAGCCCGCTCGGCGCCTGCAGGGTCAACTCGACGCGCTTCTTCTGCGCCCAGGGCTGGAGCCCCTCCACGGCGTCCTGCGCGACCTTCGCGGGGTCGTGGGGCTTGGGGTAGACGGTCATCTGCCCGGACTCCAGCTTGGAGAAGTCCAGGATGGAGTTGATCATCTCGGCCAGGCGGTCGGAGTTCTTGAGCGCGGTGTTGAGCATCCGCGTCTCCTCCTCCTCGATCTTGCCGGCGAACTGACCCTGCATGATCTCGAGCGCGGCCCGGATGGAGGAGAGCGGGGCGCGCAGCTCGTGGGTGACGTGCGCGACGAAGTCGCGCTGCATCTTCTGCAGCTCGCGGTGTTTGGCCGCGTCGGGCAGGGCCGAGACCATGCCGACGACCTTGCCGTCCTCGGTCTTGACGACCGCGGAGGAGGCGCGCAGGGTCCGCTGCGTCTCGGCCGTCCCCTGGCGCTGCACGTCGGTCTTGATGTCGCGGTCGGCCGGCGCCTGCAGCTCCGAGGCGACGGTCACGACGAACTGCTCGCTGACCTTGTCGGTGATGGGCTTGCCCGCGGCCTGGGCCAGCGTCGAGCCGTAGATCTGCTCGGCGGCGGGGTTCATCATGAGGATCTTGCCGGCGTCGTCGACCACGACCACGCCCTCGACCATGTCGTTGATGACGCTCTGGGTGCGGACCTGCTCGTTCTCGACGACCTTCTTCTCGCGCTTGAGCGGGAGGGTGACCTCCTCGACGCGGCGGGCCATGTCCTCCTCGAGCAGCTTCATGACCTGCGCGAGCACCTTCGCGCGGAGCACGGGGTCGGGCACGGACTTCTCGACGAGCGCCATGAGGGTCCGCTCGAGCGAGCCGGACTGGATGGCGTCGGAGATGTCCTTGATCTCCTCCTCGGGATTGATGGTGCCGGCGCCCGCGTCCCCGCCCGCGCCCGCGCCCTTGCCCTCGCCCACCTCGCCGCCGGGCGAATCCGGGGCGCCCTTCTCTCCGACCTTGGTGTAGACGGCCTCGTTGAAGACGACGCGGAACACGCCGCGCTCGGAGAGGAACGCCTTGGGGTCGCGCGCCGCCGGCGAGTCGGCGCGCGAGGCGGCCAGCTCGCAGAAGGAGGACAATTCCTCGAGCGTCAACCCGGTGGTGAAGGTGAGGCTCGACAGCTTGAAGCGGTTGAAGAGGTTCGCCACCGAGTTCGGGAGCTGGGCGACCGTGCCCGCCATGCGCCCGTTGGCGATGAGCTTGTCCTGGTCGACGCTGATGACCAAGGAGCCCTTGGGCGTCGCCGCCAACGCCGCGGTCAGGTTGTCGAGCGCCGACTGGATGGTGGCCGCCACGGACGGGTGCCCGACCTTGTACAGCGCCATCTGGCCGAGCGCCTTGCCGATGGCCTTGAGCGCCTCCAGCGACTGCTTCTCGAGGCTCGTTCCTCCGCCCGGAGCCGGCGCGGGCGACGGTGGGGGCGGGGGCGGGGGACCGGGCGGGGTCTCGTCGGCCATCAGAGCCGCTCCACCCGGCCCTTGAGGCCGCGAGTCGCGTTGCGCGCGTCGAACACGCGCCGCGCCAAACGGCACACGCGCTCGTAATCGATGCCGGCGTGCGCGGTCAGCACGGCCACGCAGTCGGCGCGTTTGACGAGCGCGTCGGTGAGCGGCTTGCTGCGCCAGGTCCGCCCGCCGGCGCTCACCCGCGGCGCGTGCGGGTCATGATATTCGACGACGGCTCCGTCCTCCGCCAGCAGATGCATGATGTCGAGGGAAGGCGAGTCGCGGAAGTCTCCCACGCCGGGCTTGTAGGCGGCCCCGAGCACCAACACGCGGCTGCCCTTGACCGCCTTGCCGTCCTTGTTGAGGGCGCGCGCGATGCGCGAGACCGCGTAGACCGGCATGCCGCCGTTGATGGTCGTCGCCAGCTCGATGAAGCGCGGCTCGAAGTTCAGCGTGCGCATCTTCCAGCTCAGGAGGTGGGGGTCCTTGGGGATGCAGTGCCCGCCGATGCCGGGGCCGGGCCAGAAGGGCATGAAGCCGAAGGGCTTGGTCTCCGCCGCGGCGACGACCTCCCAGACGTCGAGGCCGAGCCGGTCGCAGATCTGCGCGAGCTCGTTGACGAGCGCGATGTTGACGGAGCGGAAGGTGTTCTCCAGGAGCTTGACGACCTCGGCCGTGGTCGTGCTCGACACCGGCACCACCTTCGAGATGACCTGGGAGTACAACGCGACGGCGCGACGGGTCGACTCCGCGCCGCAGCCGCCGACCACCTTCGGCGTGTTCTCGATCTTCCAGCGCGTATTGCCCGGGTCCACGCGCTCGGGAGAGAAGGCCAGGAAGAAGTCCTTCCCGGCCTTCAGCCCGGACTTCTCCAGCTCGGGGCGGACGGCTTCCTCCGTGGTGCCCGGGTAGGTCGTGCTCTCGAGCACGACCAGCGCCCCCCGGCGCAGCCGCTTGGCCAGACCGCGGCAGGCGGAGAGGATGTTGGAGATGTCCGGCTCCTTGGTCTTGCGCAGGGGCGTCTGCACGCAGATGAGGACGGCGTCGAGCTCGCCGACCCGCGCGCCGGACTCGTCGACCGTGAGGAGGCCCTCGCCGACGAGCCGCTTGAGCTCGGCCGACGAGACGTCCTCGATGTAGGAGCGGCCGGCGCGCACGGCGGCGGCCCGGCTGGGGTGCGCCTCGATGCCGGTCACGCGGAAGCCGCGGCGGGCGAAGGCGACGGCCAGAGGCAGGCCCACGTAGCCCAACCCCACGACGCCGATGCGGGCGCGGCGGTCCTCGATCTTTTTCGACCACTCCATGGGGGGCAGTATAGACCATGGTGCGGGGCTTGTCCATCCCTTCCTCTATATGGAAGAATCCGTCCCTCATGAAGAGCCAAGACATCTGCGTCGTCGGCGCGGGCTACGTCGGCCTGGTGACCGGCGCCTGCCTCGCCGAGATCGGCCACCGCGTCGTGTGCGTGGACTCGGACCCCGCCAAGCTCAAGGCCCTCAAGGCCGGCCGCATCCCCATCCACGAGCCGGGGCTCGACGAGGTGTTCCGCCGGGTCGTGCGCTCCGGCAAGCTCGCTTTCGCGGCTTCGGTCGAGGAAGGCCTCAAGTTCAAAGGACGCCGCGCGGTCGTGGTCTTCATCGCCGTCGGCACCCCGCCGCGCCACGACGGCTCGGCCGACCTCTCCGCCGTCGAGGCCGTGGCGGAGACCGTGGCCAAACACATGAGCGGCTACACCGTGGTCGTGGACAAGTCCACGGTGCCGGTCGAGACCGGCGACTGGGTCTCCAAGACCATCCAACGCTTCAACAAGCGCGGCATCCCCTACGACGTCGTCTCGAACCCGGAGTTCCTGTCCGAAGGCACCGCCGTGCGCGACTTCATGCAGCCCGACCGCGTCGTGTTGGGCGTCTCCTCCAAACGCGCCGAGGCCGTCATGCGCGAGGTGTACGCCCCCCTCAAGGCGCCCGTGCTGGTCACCGACGTCAAGAGCGCGGAGCTCATCAAGCACGCCAGCAACTCGTTCCTCGCCACCAAGATCTCCTACATCAACGCGGTCTCCGCGCTCTGCGAGAAGGTCGGCGCCGACGTGAAGCTCGTCGCCCAGGGCATGGGCATGGACCGCCGCATCGGCCCCATGTTCCTCAACGCCGGCATCGGCTTCGGCGGCTTCTGCTTCCCCAAGGACCTCGAGGCCTTCTATTGGATCAGCCGGCAGAAGGGCTATGACTTCAAGCTGCTGCAGGCGGTCAAAGCCATCAACGAGGACCAGAAGACCTGGATCGGGCGCAAGATCGAGGAGAAGCTCTGGAACCTCTCCGGCAAGACGGTCGCCCTGCTCGGCTTGGCGTTCAAACCCGACACCGACGACATGCGTTTCGCTCCCTCCATCGACGTGGTGGGCCAGCTCAAGGCGCACGGCGTCAAGCTGCGCGCCTTCGACCCCGTGTCCATGGGCCGCGCCAAGGTCCTGCCCGAGTTCAAGGGCGTCAAGCTCTGCAAGGACGAATACGAGGCCGTGACGGGCGCCGACGCCGTGGCCGTGGTCACCGAGTGGAAACGCTTCCGCGAGCTCGACCTGCGCCGCGTCAAGAAACTGGTGCGCACCCCGCTCATCCTCGACGGACGCAACATCTTCGACCCCGAGAAGGCCCGCGCCCTCGGGTTCGAGTACGCCGGCGTCGGCAGGCCCTGACATGGGCGCGTTCAAACGCGTCCTCATCACGGGCGGCGCCGGCTTCCTCGGCAGCCACCTCTGCGACCGCTACCTCGCCGACGGCTGCGAGGTCATCGCGGTGGACAACCTGCTGACGGGGCGTATGGAGAACATCGAGCACTTGGTCGCCAACCCGCGCTTCTCCTTCATCCGCATGGACGTGAGCAACTACCTTCACGTCCCCGGCAAGCTCGACCTCGTGATGCACTTCGCCAGTCCCGCGTCGCCCGACGACTACCAGCGCTGGCCCATCCCGACGCTGAAGGTCGGCGCGCTCGGCACCCACAAGGCGCTGGGCCTGGCGAAGGACAAGAAGGCGGTCTTCGCGCTCGCCTCGACCTCCGAGGTCTACGGCGACCCCCAGGTCTCGCCCCAACCCGAGACTTACTGGGGCAACGTCAACCCCATCGGCCCGCGCGGGGTCTATGACGAGGCCAAGCGTTTCGCCGAGGCGCTGACCATGGCCTACCACCGCGCCCACGGCATCCCGGTGCGCATCGTACGCATCTTCAACACCTACGGGCCGCGCATGCGCGTCAAAGACGGCCGCGCCGTCCCCAACTTCATCACCCAGGCTCTCAAGGACAAACCCATCACCGTCTACGGCAAGGGCACCCAGACGCGCAGCCTGACCTACGTGGACGACCTCGTCGAGGGCATCGTGCGCCTGACGCGCTCGAAGCACACCGGTCCGATGAACATCGGCAACCCGCGCGAGATGACCTTGCTCTCCATCGCGCGGACGGTCCGCCGTCTCGCGGGCTCCAAGTCGCCCATCGTCCACAAGCCGCTGCCCGTGGACGACCCCAAGGTCCGTCGCCCGGACATCACCCTGGCGCGCAAGGCGCTGAAGTGGGAGCCGACGGTGAGCGCCGAGGACGGGCTGGCGCGCACCATCGCCTACTTCCGGACCGTCGTCTGACCCCGGCGCTGTCGGTGGTCGTGCCCTGCCACGACGAGGAGGGCAATCTGGCGCGCTACGCCGCCGAACTCCTGCCCGCGCTGGCCTCTCTCGGCCGCTCCTTCGAGGTCGTCATCGTCGACGACGGCTCCAACGACGGCACGGGCGCCGCGGCCGCCCGCCTCGCCGCCGCCGACCCGCGCGTGCGCGTCGTGTCGCTGACGCCCAATCGCGGCCTGGGCGGGGCTCTGCGCGCGGGCTTCGCGGCCTGCCGCGGCGAGTGGGTGGCCACGCTCGACGCCGACCTCACCTTCCGTCCCGCGGCGCTGGCGGGGCTGCTCGAGAAAGCCGACGCGGGCGCGGACCTCGTCGCGGGCTCGCCCTACCTGCGCCCGGGCGACATGGCCGGCGTGCCCTGGGCGCGCCGCCTGCCCAGCCTGATGATGAACGCCCTCTACCGCGGCCTCTTCGGCCTCGCGCTGACCGCCTACACCCCCGTGTTCCGGCTCTACCGCGCCGCGCGCCTGCGCGAGCTGACCCTGACGAGCGAGGGTTTCGAGATCAACGCCGAGATCGCCGCCCGCGCCCTGCTCGACGGCTGGAAGGTCGCCGAGGCCCCCGCCGCGCTCGAGACGCGCGTCGCCGGCGCGTCGAAGCTGCGCCGCTGGCGCGAGCTCTCGCGCCACGCCGCGCTCATCGCCCGTCTCCTGTTCGGGCGCTGAAAAAAAAGATAGCCTGAGCCATGCCCGCCCTCGGAACCCCCGAACGCCCCCTCGCCGTCGCCATCGTCGGTTCCGGCCCCTCCGGTTTCTACGCCGCGGAGGCGCTGCTCAAGACGCCCGGTCTGACCGTGCGCGTGGACCTCTTCGACCGCCTGCCCTGCCCCTACGGGCTCGTGCGCGGCGGCGTCGCGCCCGACCACCAGAAGATCAAGTCGGTGAAGGCCGTCTACGAGCGCACGGCCCAGGACCCGCGACTGCGCTTCTTCGGCGCGGTGAAGGCCGGACACGACGTGACGGCCGCGGAGTTGGCCGCGACGCACGACGCCGTCATCTGGGCCGTCGGCTGCGAGAGCGATCGGCACATGGGCGTGCCCGGCGAGGACCTGGCCGGCTCGCACTCCGCCACGGAGTTCGTGGGCTGGTACAACGGCCACCCCGACCACCGCGACCGGACTTTCGACCTGTCCTGCGAGGCCGTCGCCGTCGTGGGCGTGGGCAACGTGGCGATGGACGTCACCCGCATCCTCGCCTGCGACCCCGAGGCGCTCGCCAAGACCGACATCGCGGGCTACGCGCTCGACGCGCTGCGCCTGAGCAAGGTCAAGACCGTCTGGCTGCTCGGCCGTCGCGGGCCCGCCGAAGCCGCCTATTCCTCCGGCGAGATCGAGGAGATCGGGGAGCTGGCGACGGCGCGCCTGGTCGTGGACCCGAAAGAAGCCGCGCTCGACGCGGTGTCCGAGCCCGAGCTGTCCGACCCCGAGGTCAAGAAGAAGGTCGCCTACGCGCAGGCCGCCGCCGCCGCGCCCGCGGCGGCCAAGCCGCGCGAGGTGCGCCTGCGTTTCCGCGTCAGCCCGGTGGAGCTGCTCGGCCAGGGCGGGCGCGTGACGGCCATCAAGCTGGAGAGGAACACGCTCGTCTCCGACGGGCGCGGCGGCGTCAAAGCCGTCGGCTCCGGCGAGTTCGAGACGCATCCCGTCGGCCTGGTGCTGCGCTCGGTCGGTTATCGCGGCATCCCCGTCCCGGGCGTGCCCTTCGATGAGAAATCCGGCCACGTGCCCAACGAGGCCGGCCGCGTGGTCTCCGGCGGCGCCGCCTTGCCCGGGCAGTTCGTCGTGGGCTGGGCCAAACGCGGCCCCTCCGGCCTCATCGGCACCAACCGCGCCGACTCCGTCGCGACGGTCAAGGCCCTGCTCGACGACTGGCAGGCGGGGAAGCTGCCCGCGGCGGCCGACGCTTCGCTCGACGCGACGCTGGCCCTGCTCAAGAAGAAGGGCCTGCGCACCATCAGCTTCGCCGACTGGCAGAAGCTCGACGCGCTGGAGCGCGAGCGCGGCGCCAAGACCGGGAAGATACGCGAGAAGTTCACCCGCGTCGAGGACATGCTCGCGGCTTTGGCCGCCACGGCCTGACGGGACGCGCCCAAAGGCCCGCCGGGACCTGGGCCCCTTGCCCGCGCCCCTTGGGCCCGTTGGACCGCCCCCGGCGCCGTCTTTAAGGGCTACCCTGGAGGCATGAAGCGCCCCCTCGCGCTCCTGCTGGCCGCGGCCCTCGCCGCGGCCTCCGTGCCGGCCGAAGCCGCCCTGGCGCTTCGAGCCCCCGCGGCGCCCGCGCGCGCCGTCGCGCCCGTCGCCGCGCCCGTCTCCATCACGAGCCTGCGCGCGACCATCAACCCGCTGCCGGGCGTGACGACCGTTTTCTCCGCCGCGCTCGCCGTCAACGACACCCTACCGCGTCTGCGGCTCGACTCGCCTGCCGGCGCCTTCGCCGCGTCCGCGCCGGCAGGACTCGCGCGCGTGGGCGCGGACGCCGCCGCGGACGCGCCTGCCGGCCCGGCGCTCCAGCAGGCGGTCTTCGGCCCCGCCGCGGTCGCGGCGCCCGTGTCCTCGATGCAAGGGACGCTCGAGACGGCCCTCGGCACGCTGGCCTCCATCGCCGCCCCGGACGCCGCTCCATCATCCGTCGCCCGCGCGTTCGACGGCTCGCGCTGGCGCGCCGCGCCCGCCGACGCGCCCGGAGCCGGGGGCCCGGTCCTGGGGCCCCGGGGGCCCGAACTCGACGCGCCTTCCGCGCGCCGGCGCCCCGCGCGTCGCGCGCCGCCGACGGCGCGCCTCGTCTTCCAGAACTGGGTCGGCCGCGCCGCCATTCTCGCCGGGCTCGGCTACGCCGCCTGGGGCGCGATGCCCTGGCTGCATTACCCGGTCGTCGCCGTCATCACGGGCACGGCCGCCATCGCCGTCATCCTCGGCATGGACCTCACGCGCGCGCTGCGGCGGCGGCTGAGCCGGCGCCCCGCGCCCCCGCCGGTCGCGGCGACGCGCGGCAAACGCCTGCTGGCGTCCTTGGCCGGCATCGGCCTGGGCATCGGCCTGTTCGGCGCGGCGATGACCTACCAAGGGGCGCTCATCGAGCGCTACCACGCCGTCATGGATTCGCGCGTCGAGGCTTCGAAACGGGAGTCCGTGCGCCTCATCGCCGGCCGCGCCATCGCCGAGGAGACCGTCATCCAGCTGTCCGCGCACGCCAAGGGACGCGAGGTCCTGGACGCCTTGCGCGACCGCGCCGGCGTGCTGCACCTGCCCAACTTCTTCGTGTCCAACAGCCAAGGCGCCATCATGGCCGTGCACAACCCGCTCTTCAACGGCATCTACATCGACGAGGGCCAAATCACCGCCTTGGGCTGGACGGTGGAGGAGTTCCTGGCCTCCCCGGAGCTGCAGCGCGAGTTCGTCCGCCGCAACCAGGGGACCATGCTGCACGAACTGACCCACGCGGGGCAGGGCCGACGCAACCCGTTGGAGCGCGAGTTCTATCAGTCCGCCATGGAGCACGAATACGAGGCCTACGTCAACGAGCTGCTCTACGCCCATGAACGCCTGAAGGCCGACCCCGCCGTGGACCTGGGCAGCGACGACTTGTTCTCCTACATGGAGGCGCTCGCCGACCTGAGCGGCTACCTCGCCGGCATCGACCAACGCGACTCCTACAAGGACAACGTGCACGTGAACAACGCCCGTTGGCGCGCGTGGCGCTCGGACCTCGAGGCCCGCTGGCCCGCCCTGCGCGTCGAAGGTTACCACCTGCTGGCGCTGCGCGAGCTGGCGCAGGGCAACACGCGCCTGGCGGCGAACTACCAGAAACGCTCCGGCGAAGCCGCCGAGGCCGCCGGCCTCCCCGCTCCGCCCCCGCTCCCGAAGCGGTAGAATCTCCGGGCATGTTCTTCCCCCTCCTCTACTGGGTCGTCGGCCCCATCGTGTTGGGCTGGCTGGTCGTGCGCTGGATCAACAAGACGGCGCCGCTCGTGCCCGCCCCGGACGTCGCCGCGTTGTTCGCCGAGAAACCCCTCGAGAAGCGTTGGTTCCGCGCGGCGCGCCGCGGCGCGGGCGGGTTGGCCCTGCTCGGCGACTTCGAGAAGATGCCCGAGGCCGTGGACCGCGCCTACCTCGGCAAGGAGGAGGCGCAGAAGGCCGGCGAGAAGGCGTCCTTCCTCGTCTTCAACGACAAGGCCGAACTGCTCGAGCAGGTCGACTCCTGACCGTGGCCTCGGCCCGCCTGCGCGTCATCGGCCACCTGCGCTCCTGCTTGCGCGAGAAGTTCGCCGCCCCGCGCCAGCCCCTGCTCGCCCCCGGCGCGACCGCGTCCCTGACGCTCAAGCGCGAGTTCCTGCCGGAGCACTCCCTCGTCGGTCTCGACGGCTTCTCCCACGTGTGGTTGTTCTCGTATTTCCATCTCAACACGAACAAGAAGTTCCTGCCCAAGGTCCGGCCCCCGCGCCTCAAAGGCGCGGCCATCGGCCTGTTCGCCTCGCGCTCGCCGCACCGGCCGAGCGCGTTGGGCCTGTCGTTGGCCCGGCTCGTGAGGGTGGAAGGCGCGACCCTCCACCTGGCCGGCGTGGACCTGGTGGACGGCACGCCCATCCTGGACGTGAAGCCTTACATCCCCGAGTGGGACAGCGTCCCGCACGCCGACGCGGGTTGGGTCAAGGACGCGCCGTTCCCCACGCTGAAGGTCGCCTTCTCCCCGAGGGCGCGCCGCGACGCCGCCGCCGCCGAGAAACGCCTGAAGGTGGCCGGACTCGTCCGCCTCATCACGGACCTGCTGACCCAGGACCCGCGCAACCCGCGCGACAAGTCTCAGAACGAGGAAGGCCTCGAGTTGGGGTTCTTCCTGCACGACTTCGAGGCGCGTTTCTTCGTGCGCAAGGGCGTCGCCACGGTCGTCAAGCTGTTGACCGGCACGACCATGCACAAGAAGACGCCGGTCGCGCCGCCGCGCGCCGTCGGGCTCGACGCGTGACCCCCGCGCAGGCCCGCGCCAACGTCCGGCGCATGTACGCCTTCCAGTTCCTCGCCCACATGCACTTCTTCGCGGGCGTGCTCATCCCCTTCTTCACGGACTGGGGCGGCATCTCGCTGTCGCAGGTGTTGTGGCTGCAGTCCTGGTTCGTGTTCTGGATCTTCGCGCTCGAGGTGCCGACCGGGGCGGTGGCCGACTACCTGGGGCGCAAGGCCTCGCTCATCTGCTCGTCGCTGTGCCTCATCGCCGCCGTGCTCGTGTACCACCAGTTCAAAGGCCTCGGGTGGTTCCTGTTGGCCGAGTTCCTGTGGGCCTGCGCCGCGGCCTTCATGTCCGGCGCCGATGAGTCCATGGTCTACGACAGCCTCAAGGCCGCGGGCCTGGAGCACGAGGCCAAGGGCGCCTTGGGCCGGCTCGGCTCCTTCCAGATCGGCGCCATCGCGGTGGCCGCGCCCCTGGGCAGCCTGCTGGCCGCGCAGACCGACCTGCGCGCGCCCCTGCTGGCGGGCGCCGTCCCCTTCACGCTGTCATTGTTCGTCGCGGCGGGGCTCGTCGAGCCGCCGGGCGAGGTCCATGAGCGCAAGCGGTATTGGGACGTGATGACGCGGGGCGTGCGCTACTTCGCGGGCCACGCGGCCCTGCGTCGTCTCGCCTGGGACGCGGTCAGCGTGTGGACCCTCAGCTTCATGATGATCTGGCTCTATCAGCCGCGCCTGCGCGAGCTGGGCTTTCCCATGGCCTACTTCGGCTTCGTCACCAGCGGGGCCACGCTTTTGCAGGTCCTCGTGCTCGCCAACCTCGAGGCCGTCGAGAGGCTGTTCGGCGGCGCCAAGCGCTACCTGCTGCTCAGCAGCCTCATCCCCGCGTCCGGCTTCCTCGCCCTCTATTTCATCGGCGACCCGCTGTGGGCCATCCCGTTCTTCATGCTCGTCCCGGGCATCGGCCTCTCGCGCATGACGGTGTCGAGCACCTACATGAACAAACACGTCGGCAGCAGCATGCGGGCCACGGTGATGTCCTCGGTCGGCATGGGGCGCCAGCTGCTGACCGGTCTCATCTACCCGTTGGTGGGTTGGGGCGCGGAACGCTCCATCCCGGCGACCTTCGGCGCGCTGGGCCTGGCGACTCTGGCCTGCGCCCTGCTCACGCCGCTGCGCGACGAGGACCTCGCGTGAGCGCGACCAAACCCGACTTGCCTTACTTCGACCTCCTTTTCGCGCACCCGGAAGAGGCGGCCGCGCGGGTCTTCGAGAGCTCCGTGCATTGGGGTTATTGGGATGACCCGTCGACGGCGACCTTGGACGCGGCGGGATTCCGCGCGGCCATGGCCCGACTCGACGACCAAGTGCTCGACGCCGCCCGCCTGAGCGACGGCCAGACCGTGCTCGACGCGGGCTGCGGCTTCGGCGGCACGCTCGCCGCGGTCCAGAAGCGCCGCAGCGCCATGAGCCTCACCGGGCTCAACATCGATCCGCGACAGCTTGAACGCGCCCGCGCCGCCGTGCCCGGCGCGCGCTTCGTCGAAGGCGACGCCTGCGCCCTCCCCTTCCCCGACGCGTCGTTCGACCGCGTGTTGGCCGTGGAGTGCATCTTCCACTTCCCCTCCCGCGCCCGTTTCCTCGTCGAGGCCGCGCGCGTTCTCAAACCCGGCGGCCTGCTGTCGCTCTCCGACTTCGTCCCCGAGGAGCCCGGCGCGCGCGGCGGCTTTCTCGGACGCCTCGTGGAAGCCAAAATCGTCGAAGGCTACGGCGCGGGCGGCGGCGGCTGGGAGGGCGGCGACTACGCGGCGATGGCGGCGAAAGCCGGGCTCGAGGTCGTCCTCGACCGCGACGTCACGAAGAACACCTTGCCCACCTATCCCGTCCTGCTCGACTTGCTGCGAGCGCGTCCTCCGGCCGCCCGCATGGTCTGGCCGACGCGCCTGTTGTGGTGGGCGTCCCGTCTCGGGAAGGTCCGCTACCGCGTCGTCGCCTTCCGCAAGCCTTAAGAACGCTTGAAGGCGAACGGCCCGAAGGCCTGCATCACCGGCATCAGCGAGAGCCGGTTGACGTTGACGCGCCGCGGCAAGGTCGCCGCCCAATAGACGGCTTCGGCCGCGTCATCGGCGGTCAGCGCCGCGATGCCCTCGTAAGGCTTGGCCGCCTTCGCTTTGTCGCCCTTGAAGCGCACCAAGGAGAACTCCGTCTCGGCCAGGCCGGGCTCGACGTTGGTGACGCGCACGTTGGAGCCCAGCAGGTCGGCGCGCAGGTTGAGCGCGAACTGCTTCACGAAGGCCTTGGTCGCTCCATAGGTGTTGCCGCCCGGATAAGGGAAGTCCGCCGCGACCGAGCCGAGCGTGATGACATGGCCCTCGTCGCGCGCGACCATGCCCGGCAGGACCGCGCGCACCGTGTAGAGCAGGCCTTTTACGTTGGTGTCCACCATCGCGTCCCAGTCGTCGAGGTCGGCCTGCGCGGCGGGCCCCAGGCCCAGCGCCAACCCGGCGTTGGCCACGAGCACGTTGGGCTCCGTGAAACCCTTGGGCAGCTTGCCGAGCGCGGCCGCCGTCTTGCGGCGGTCGCGCACGTCGAAGGCGAGCGTCGCGCAGCGCGGCCCCAGCTCCTTCTTGAGCGCGCGCAGCCGCTCGACGCGGCGCCCGGTCGCGACGACCTTCGCGCCTTCCTTGACGAAGCGGCGGCTGACGGCGGCGCCGAAACCGGAGGTCGCCCCGGTGACGATCACGGTCAAGGAGCGAGGGTCGAGGGCGCCCATCTCAACGCGGGGAATCGGCACCCTCGCAGAGACTAACTCCGCAGAAATCGTTGTACATCGTCATGATTCCCAAGGAGCAGGAACCTCGTAGTATCGCCATCCAAGGCAAACACTACGCGCAATTGGATTCCCGCACGAATTTCCCAGAATCGCCCCCTGAGGTTTTTAAGCCCCAATCCCGCGGTAGGCTTTTCTCGTTGCTCTAGAACCCGAATGAGCTGATCGATGGCATCACGAACCATCTCGCAATCAACGCGCGACGCCTTCCGCAACGCTCTATCGAATCGTTTCTTGAACTCATACTTCATCGACACCGAACGAGACCATCAAGATGGGCGAGTGCCTGCGCGGAGTTCGCAAGAACAACCCCCTCCTCACGAACGAGTGCCTCCAGCTTGGCCTCCACTGCGTCAACGAGCTTCAAATCAGCGACAACGGGACAATGCGAACTGTTCGCCGTGAATGTGTCGCCTCCGACGGCAAACCAGTGAAAGTCCGGCTGACGGCTCGATTTCGGCGCTGTTTTCATGATTGTTTTGCTGGGAGTATGGGTGCTACCGCGAGCACGGCTTCGCCCTTCTCCTCGTCGTTGATTAGCACGTGAAATGTGTAGTCGCCGGGCTTCTCAAATTTGACCCCGTTCAAGACGACGATGTTGTTTCCCTGGATGCGTTTGCCAGGAACTCCCTCGGGTATGACGAACTCGCCACCTACGGCGAACATCTTGCCGCCATCCTGATCGCGAAGTTGTATCTCCAGCTTTTTCTTCCGCCCGCTTTCCGTCCTAGAGGCTTCCCACATAATCACAATCTGGAGCTGTGGATGAATCGCTGGGAAATTCCGCGCATGAATGGTCGTGAAAATACCAAGAACATTCAACTTCCCTTCACGACTGACATTGGCGTAGTCCGCAAGCAAGACAAGGGGGATGTCCATTCTAGTTCGAAGTATATCCCCTAGCCGCCTACATCACAAGGGGATGGAATGAATCTCATCTGAGAAAAAATGGTGCGCTCGCCAGGAATCGAACCTGGATATCTGCCTTCGCAGGGCAGCACACTATCCTTTGTGTTACGAGCGCGAGGTGGGGACTGAGGGGGCATTATAGCTGATTTCGTCCGCCGTGGGAACCGGGCCCCTCGTCAACGGCGGCGGAGCAGGGCGACGGTCTCGACGTGGTCGGTGTGCGGGAACAGGTCCACGGCGGTCAGGCGCTCGACCGCGTAGCGCTCCGACAGGGGCTTGAGGTCGCGGGCCAATGCCTCCGGGTTGCACGAGACGTAGAGCAGGGCGGCGGGGCTGTGGGCGAGAAGGGCCTTCACGGCGTCCTTGTGCAGGCCGGCGCGCGGCGGGTCCACGACGGCGAAGTCGGGGGCCATGTCGAGCAGCGCCGGGAGCAGGAACTCGGTCTTGGCGTGGTAGAAGTCGCAGTTGGCGATGCCGTTGAGGCGGGCGTTGGCCTCGGCGTCGCGCACGGCGGACTCGACGGCCTCGACGCCCACGACCTTGCGGCAGGCGCCGGCCAGGGCGAGCGCGATGCCGCCCCCGCCGCAATAGAGGTCCAAGGCCAGGCCGCCCCCGAGCTCGCGGGCCCAAGACCTCAACAACGAGTAGAGGACCTCCGTCCCGCGCGAGTTCGTCTGGAAGAACGACCCCGGTGAGACGCGGTAATCCACCTTGCCGTCGTCGAAGCGGAGGGTCTCGGTGACGAAGCCGGGGCCGTGGAGGACCTCGATGGAGTCGATGGACGAGGTGTCGGAGACGGCCTCGTGCCGCCCGACGAGGATGGTCGTCGCCGGATAACACGACAAGACGGCGGCCACGAAGCTGTCTTCGGGCACCGCGCCCGCGTTGCACATGAGCACCACCATCCGTTCGGAGGTGTTCTTCGCCTCGCGGATGACCAGATGCCTCAGCACGCCTTCCTTCTTATGGCTGTTGTACGGAGGCACTTTCTCCTTCTGCGCCCACTCTCGGACCGCCTTCAACAGACCCGCCGCCTCCGGCGACGGGAGGTGGCACTCCTCCAGGTCCAAAATGGTGTGCCAGCGGCCCTTGGGCTTCATGCCGAGCTTGAGCCACTGGCCTTCGACGGGCGGATACACGTCGCCGAAGGAGAACTCCATCTTGTTGCGGTAGTTCCAGGCTTCGGGCGCGCCGAGGATGGACAACGGCGGCAGGCCGCTCAGGCCGGAGAGGGCCTTCGAGACGGCTTCCTTCTTATGAGCGAGCTGGACCTCGTAGGGCAGGTCCTGGTGGGCGCAGCCGCCGCAGGTCCCGAAGTGACGGCAGCGCGGCGCGACGGACGGCTCAGGCCGAGAACTTGAAGTGACAGACATCGCCGTCCTTCATGACGTATTCCTTGCCCTCGGAGCGGATGAGGCCTTTCTCGCGCAGCGCGCTCTCGGAGCCCAGGCGGTCCATGTCGGCGAAACCGTAGATGTCGGCCTTGATGAAGCCCTTCTCGAAGTCGGAGTGGATGACGCCGGCGGCCTGGGGCGCCTTGGCGCCGACGGGGATGGGCCAGGCGCGGACCTCGGTCTCGCCGCAGGTGAAATACGACTGCAGGCCGAGCGTCTTGTACGCGGCGATGATGACCTTCTCCAGGCCGCTCTGCGTCATGCCCAGGTCCTTCATGAACATCGCGCGGTCCTCGCCGGCGAGCTGGGCGATCTCGCTCTCGAGCTTGCCGCAGATGACCACGGACTCCGAGCCGCGCGCCTTGCAGAACGCCTGGAAATCGGCGACGACGGCGGCGTCGGGCGTCTCGTCGGTGTTGCCGACGTAGAGGACGGGTTTGGCCGTCAGGAGCATGAAGTCGCGCAGGACCTTGGGGTCCAGGCCCAACGCGCGCGCGGGTTTGCCGGACTCCAGGCCGTTCTTGAGGGTGTCGAGGATGACCAACGCCTCGCGGGCCGCCTTGTCGCCGGACTTGGCCTTGCCCGAGACCTTGTCGTACTGCTTGGTCAGGCTCTCCAGGTCGGCGAGCATCAACTCGGTCTCGATGACCTCGACGTCGCGCTTGGGGTCGACGTCGCCCATGGTGTGGACCACGTCGGGGTCCTTGAAGAGGCGGACCATGTGGAGGATGGCGTCCACCTCGCGGATGTTGGCCAGGAACTTGTTGCCCAGGCCCTCGCCGGAGGCCGCGCCCTTGACCAGGCCGGCGATGTCCACGAAGCGGCAGGACGCGGGCACGGTTTTCTTGGGCTTGACCAGCTCGGTGAGGCGGCCCAGCCGGTGGTCGGGCACGCCCACCACGCCCACGTTGGGCTCGATGGTCGTGAAAGGATAGTTGGACGCCTGCGCGTTGCCGGAGGTCAGCGCGTTGAAGATGGTGGATTTTCCGACGTTGGGCAGGCCGACGATTCCGATCTCCATGACGGACATGATATCAAATCGCCCCTCCCCGCCCCCGGGGACCGAAGGTCCCGGTCCCCGACGGGCCTTCTGCCGCGCTCGGAAAGGACCATGGACCCGGGCCCCTATTAATGGAAAGAAATAGGATGGCCCCATGATGATCAACACCGGTCGTGCCTCGCTCGCCGTCCTCCTCGCCCTCTCCCCTCTCTCCGCCGCCGCGAACGTCCGCGTCGCCCCGGTGACCGCCGGCGCCGTCCGGCCCGTCGTGATGCCCGTCGGCTCCGCCGCGGCCTCGATGCGCTTGGCGCCCCTGACCCTCTCCGCTCCCGACCTCGGCGGCTCCCTGCGGGCTTCCCTGGTCGGCGCCCCCGCCTTCACGGGCTCGCCGCTCGCCGCGGCGCCTTCCGCCATCTCCGCCCCCGCGCCGCGGACCGCCGGCGTCGCCGCCGACGCCCCGCGCGCCGGGGTCGTCGCCCCGGCCGAGGCGCGCTTCCAGGCCAACCCGGCCCTGTCCGGCGTCGCCGAAGAGGCCGCCGCCTACGCCGCCGACGAGGCGCCCGCCGTCGCGGGCGTCGCCGCCGCGCCGGCCGCGCCCCGCTCGCTGCTGGGCCGGCTGATGGGCGCGCTGACCGGAAACCGCTCCCAGGTCGGCGACCTCTTCGACGCGTCCCGCGGCAAAGGCGGCCTGAGCAACACCGGCCTGATGCCGCAGCGGCCGGCCTCGCTGCCCAACGGCTCGCGCCTCGATGAC
The DNA here is from genome assembly GCA_033875325.1 of Elusimicrobiota bacterium. Lineage (GTDB taxonomy): Bacteria > Elusimicrobiota > Elusimicrobia > UBA1565 > UBA9628 > GWA2-66-18. The sequence goes on from JANRKA010000167.1 coordinate 25,015, forward strand.
GAGCCCTCGGCCCCCTCGGCCGAGGAAGTCCCCGGCGTGCGCTTCCAGACCTGGGGCATCGAAGGCGAGCGCCGCTCGGGCGTGACCTTCGAGTCCCGCCGCGAGCTCGCCGCCGACCCGTCCTCCGAGTCCTCGGTCGAGACCGCGCTGCGCGGCCTCATCGACGCCGAGGGCTCGCGCTACGGCGTGCGCTCCGCCGACCTGCAGACCGTCCACGTGCGCCGCTTCACGGGCCACGCCGGCCAGGCCGACACCTTCTTCGCGCTGTTCCGCCAGGTCAAGGACGGCCTCGTGGTGCACGGGACGGACCTCGCCTTCGTCATCAAGGTCCTCGACGGCAAGCCCATCCTGGTCTCCCAGGACGCGACCCTCTTCCCCGAGCTCGACGTGAACACCCAGCAGGTGCTCACCGACGAGCAGATCATGGAGCGCATCGCCCAGCGCACGGGCGCCACGCCCGCCGACCTGGCCCGCCTCGAGTTCGTGGAGCAGAAGATCGTCTACTCCCGCGGCCGCTGGCACGCGGTCAAGCTGTACATGGCCGACGGCCTCCCCTTCATGATCGCGGTGAACGTCGCCGACGGCACCGTGTTCGCCTGGGACAACCGCACCGGCCTGGAGAAGGCCGAGCCGGCCGCCGCCACCACCGCCGTGCTCAAGGGCAAGGCCGTGGACGCGGGCCCCATCCTGAAGGACTCCAAGATCACCGAGGTCCCCCTGCCCTACCTCTCGGTCAAGCTGCCCAACGGCAAGACCGTGGTCACCGACAAGAACGGCCGCTTCACCGCCGACGCGTCGATGGGCTTGGACCTGAGCCAGGAGGTCGTCTTGACCGCCGAGCTCGCCGGCCCCTACGCCAAGATCGAGGACCAGCAGGGCAAGACCCCGTCCATCTCCATCCGCCTCATCCCCGGCCAGGAAGTGACCGTGGTCGTCAACCCGGACTCGACCCTTTCCGATGAGCGCCTGCTCGCCGACATCAACGCCTTCCACAAGGTGAACATGTCGCTGGGCTTCCTGCGCGAGCGCAAGCTGACCACCGCGGCGATGGACAACTACCAGATCCCGGTGCGCACGAACATCAACGACGAGTGCAACGCCTACTACACGCCGGGCCGCCCGACGCTGAACTTCTTCCGCTCCAGCAAGAACTGCGTGAACTCCGCCTACGACACCGTGGCCGAGCATGAGAACGGCCACTACTGGGACGACAAGACCGGCGGCATCAAGAACGGCGGCCTCTCCGAAGGCTGGGGCGACATCCTCTCGATGTTCCGCCTGAACAACCCCGTCATCGGCGAGCACTTCCTCAAGGTCGCCCGCGGCGGCGTGGACTACATCCGCCACGGCGAGAACGACTACCAGTACAACCAGTATGACGAGGTCCACGACCAGGGCCAGGCGTGGGGCGGTTTCGCGTGGCGCCTGCGCAAGATGCTCATCGCGAAGTTGGGCTACGAGCAGGGCGCGGCCGTCGCCGAGGCCCTCGTCCTGCCCACGATGTTCGCCAAGGCCCGCACCATCCCCGACGCCATGGCGCAGGTCCTCGTCAACGCCATGAGCAACGAGGGCACCATCCTGCACGAGAAGGAGATCCGCGCCGCGGCCAAGGCCCACGGCGTGACCCTCCCGGCGGCCCCGGGCCGCATCACCCAGCTCGTGCGCTGGACTCTGCGCTCGCTCGGGCTCGAGTAACCGTTCGTCGGACCATGACCCCGGCGGGGCGGCCGCGAGGCCGCCCCGCCTCTTTTTTTGGCATACTCGCGGGATGAAACAGCTCTCCGCCCTCGTGGCCGTCCTGCTCGCCGTCTCGCCCGCGCACGCCGTGGAATGGACCGTGCTCGGCGCCCGCGCCCAAGGCATGGGCGGCGCCGGCGTGGCCGTGCCCCAGGGACCGGCGGACAACTACTGGAACCCGGCGAACCTCGGCCACGCCGAGTCCAAGTCCGGCTTCTCCTTGCCGGTGGGCGCACACTTCGGCATCACGGGCACCGTACTCGAGGGCGCCAACGACCTCGATGAGATCGCCAACAACGCCGCGCTGCAGACCCAGGCCAACGTGGACGCGGCGCTGGCCAAACTCGGCGCCAGCGGCAACGGCGTGCGCGCCGACGCGGGCGTGGGCCTCAACCTCAAGATCAAGAAGCTCGCCGTGTTCCTCAACGGCTTCGCCCTCATGGGCGCGCTCCCTCAAGTGGACCTCGCCGCCACCTTGCCCGCGCAGATCGCCGCCAAGACCAACAACTCCAAGCTCGTCGTCAAAGGCGCCAACGTCTCGGAGCTCGGCGTGGGCTATGGTCATGAGCTGCCCTTCGCCGAAGGCCTGTTCCTCGGCGGCAACCTCAAGCTCATGCAGGCCAAGGTCGGCTACGCCGACGCCTTCATCCTGCGCGAGGAGCAGGAGTTCGGCGACCTGCTCGACAAGATGAAGTCGGGCGCGCGCACCAGCTCGAGCTTCGGCGTGGACCTGGGCGCCCTGTGGGACCTGGAGAGGACCTTCGACGGCATCCCCCTGCGCCCGCGCGTCGGCCTGACCGGCCGCAACCTCAACAATCCGAAGTTCAAGCAGCCCGCCGCCGCGACCGCCGCCGGCCGCGGCGACCGCTTCACGGTCAACCCGCAGGCGCGTTTCGGCGCGGCCATCAGCCCGTTCAACTGGTGGAACGTCGCCACCGACCTGGACATGACCAAGAACCTCACCACGGTCGACGGCGTCGCCAGCCGCCAATGGGGCCTGGGCAGCGAGTTCAACGTGTTCAACCGCTCCTGGATCAACGTGCCGCTGCGCGTCGGCCTTCAGCGCAACCTGGCCGACGGCCGCTCCGGCACCATGCTGACCTTCGGCGCGGGCCTCAACCTCGCCCACTTCCACGTGGACGCCTCGGTCGCGCTCAGCCCCAAGAAGGTCCGCACCCAGAGCACCGGCAAGACCGAGGAGTTCCCTCGCGAGGCCGCCGTCGGCCTGCACGTCGGGCTGCTCTTCGGCGGCGAGCGCGACGACGCCCCCCGCGGGCGCCCGTCGGCCGAGCCCGCCCCTCTCTTCGACCCCAAGGCCATCCCCGAGCCCCCGCAGCCCGTCCCCACCGAGCGCGTGAAGGAAGCGATGGAGAAGGCCCAGCGGGAGCTCGACGCGGAAGCGGCGAAGAAGCCCTAGAGGTCCCAGCGCCTGAGCAGGACCACGGCCAGGGTGCCGAACACGGCGTTGGCCAGCCACGCGCCCGCGAACGGCGGCACGGCCCCGCTCACGCCCAGGGCGCGCCCGACCTCGATGAACCAGAGGTACAGGAAGGACAGCCCGAGGGCCGCGCAGAAGCTCACGACCATGGAGGACTTGCGCAGGCGCAGCGCGATGGGGATGCCCAGCGCGCACAACACGACGCTGGTGAACGGGTAGGCCAGCTTGGCGTGCGCGGCCGCCTCCAGCTCCCGCACCGAGCCGCCGAAGCGTCCGACGCGGCCCGCCTGGGCGCGCACCTCCCGCAAAGTCAGCTCGTCCGGGTTCGTGGAGCGCGGCACGAGCTCCAGCGGCGGCGTGCGCAGGTCGGAGTAGAAGACCTTGAACGGCTTCTCGGTCACGCCCTCCGCGGCGAAATGGCGCTCCACTCCCTCATGGAACAGCCAGCGCCCCGCCGTGGGGCTCCAGAGCGCGTATTTGGCGTCGAGCTGGGAGGCCACGCCCTTCTCCCCGAAGGTCTCCAAAGTCGGCCGCTCGAGTTTTCCGTCCTTGGGCAGGAACAGCCACGCCTCGACGAACTGGTCCGGCCCGCCGACGAGAGCCACGTTCTGGTACTTGGTCCACTCCCATTCCGGATGGACCCGCTCGCGCCACAAGCGGCGCGAATGCGCCCACGCCCAGGGAGAGACCGTCTCCTGCGCGGCGAAGGCGAGGACGGCCACGCCCGCCGCGCACCAAAGGACGGGCGTCCAGAAACGGCGCGTCTCCAGGCCGACCGACTGGGTGGCCAGCCACTCCCCGCTGTTGACGAAGCCGCCCATGGCCACGAGCGTGGCCAGCAAGGTCGCCATGGGGATGACGCGCACCGCCCAGTAGGGCACCGACAGCCACAGGCACTCGAGCACGACCCAGATGGGCGCCTTCGACTTCACGATGTGGTTCATGCGGTCGAAGGTGTCGCCCAGGAAGATGAGCAGCGCGAACAGGGCCAGTCCGTAGGCGAAGGGCTTGAGGAACCGCATGGCCATGTAGCGGCCGAAGATGGTGGTCCGCATCATAGCCGCGCCGCCCGGCGGCTGAGCCACGCGCCCGCGCACAAGCCCGCGGCGTCGGCCAGCCACGGCGCCAGCGGGGCGAGGAGGTCGTGGCGGCGGCCCGCGCTCACGCCCACGACGAGCAGGCCGTAGAAGACGAACAACACGCCCAGGCTCGCCGCGAAGTCGCCGCCGCGCGCGCTGCGCTTGAGGCCCAGGCCCAACGGCGCCGCGATCCAGAAGAACACCAGCGGCGAGAAGGCCGAGGCACTGCGCAGAGCGGCCTCGACGCGGTATTCACGACGGCGGTCCGGCGGGGTCTTGTCGTCGGCGGAGCGCTCGCGCAGGCGCGCGGTGTTGAGCTCCTGTATGTCCAGGTCGCGCGCCGCGGCCTGGCCGCCCGACAGCGGGATGTGGACGCGGTAGCGGTCGAAACGGCCCGAGGTGAACTTCGACGGCTCGTCGTTGGGCAGCTGCAGCTCGCCGTCGAGCAGCTCCAGGCTGATGCCGCGGCCCGGGTCGAGGACCAGGCTGCCGTGCTCGGCGCTCACGCGCACCGCGCTGCGGTCGCCGGGCTTGACCAGGTACACGCCCTCCAGCCGGCCCGTGGACTCGGCGTAGTCGCGCGCGTAGAGCCGCCACGGGCCGATGACGGTGAAGGAACGCGGCCGCAGGTCCAGCCGCGCCATCTTCGAGGAGGCGGTCTCCACCGCCTTGCGGAAGGAGCGGAAGCCCTCGGGCCCGGTCTTGTGGTTGACGAGCAGGAGCAGGACCGAGAGCGCCAGCGCGGCCCAGAAGAAGGGCCGCGTGATCTCGCGGAAGGAGAAGCCGGCCGCGCGCAGCGCGATGAGCTCCCCCGTCGAGGAGAGGTGCCCCAAGGTGAGCATCACGGCGACGAGGAAGGCCATGGGCACGGCCAAGGTCGCGAAGGACGGCAGCAGGCGCGCGAAGCAGGAGAGGATCCACCACACCGGGATGCCCTTCATCATCGCCAAGGTGAACAGGCGCAGGAACTGGTTCATGAGCAGCACGCCCAGGAACAGGGCCAGGCAGGCCCCGAACAGCGGGGCGAACTGCCGCAGCAGGTAGCGCGGGACCAGCGGCATCGTCGGCAGGGACATCGTCGTGATTCTACCAAGTAACCTTTGTGTCTTCGTGGTAAACCGTTATAATCCCGGCATGAGACCCATCGACAAGGCCGTCCTGTACGCCGCCGAGAACCATCACCATTTCCTGGAGGACTTGAAGACCCTCGCGCGCATCCCGAGCGTCTCGTTCCCCGGCTTCGATCCCAAGGAGGTGGACCGCTCCGCGCAGGCCACCGCCGAGCTGCTGCGCAAACGCGGCCTGGAGAACGTCGAGATCCTGCGCATCCCGGGCGCCTTCCCCTACGTCTACGGCGACTGGCTCCACGCCCCCGGCAAGCCCACCTTGCTCCTCTACGCCCACCACGACGTGCAGCCCGCGGGCCGCGAAGAGCTGTGGAAGTCGCCTCCTTTCGAGCCCACCGAGCGCGACGGCCGCCTCTACGGCCGCGGCTGCGCCGACGACAAGGCCGGCGCGGTCGTGCACACCAGCGCCATCGCCTCCTGGCTGCGGACCGCGGGCAAGCTGCCCGTCAACGTGAAGGTCATCATCGAGGGCGAGGAGGAGGTCGGCTCCGACAACCTGGAGCCCTTCCTCGAGAAATACGCGGCCAAGGTCATGGCCGACGCCATCGTGCTCACCGACACCGGGAACTTCGACGCGGACACGCCTTCCATCACGGTCGCGCTGCGCGGGCTCGTCGCCATGGACGTGACGGTCAAGTCCATGGACCATCCCCTCCACTCGGGCATGTGGGGCGGCCCCGTCGCCGACCCGACCATCGCGCTGGCCAAGATGATCGCCGCCTGCGTGGACGGCAAGGGCAGGATGCTTTTCCCCGGCGCCTACGCGGGCGTCAAGAAGCCGGCCAAGGCGATGGAGGCGAGCCTCCAGCGCCTCAAGTACCCGGAGAAGGTCTTCCGCCAGCAGTCCGGGCTCAACGCCAAGACCAAGCTGATGGTCAAGCCGCAGGACATCCTGCGTTCCAACTGGTATTGGCCGTCTTTCTCGGTCAACGCCGTCCAGGCTTCCACCAAGAAGGACTGCGCCAACATCATCAACGACAGCGCCTGGTGCCACATGGGGGTGCGCATCGTCCCCGGCCAGGACCCCAAGGCCATCCTCGCGGCGCTCAAGAAACATCTTCTGAAGAACGCCCCGTGGGGCGTCGAGGTGACCTTCTCCAACGAGTCCGCCTCGCCGGCCTGGACCACCGACACCGACGCGCCCGCCTTCACCGCGGCGCGCGCCGCGCTGCAGAAAGGCTACGGCCGTCCGGCCGTGGACATGGGCTGCGGCGGCTCCATCCCCTTCGTCGGGCCGTTCGCCAAGGCGCTCAAGGGCGCGCCCGCGCTGCTCATCGGCGTCGAGGACCCGCTGTCGAACCCGCACTCCGAGAACGAGAGCCTGCACCTGGGCATGTTCAAGAAGGCCATCGCTGCCGCGACCTACCTCTACGGCGACGTCGCCGAGCTCGACCGGGTCAAGTAGGGTTGAAGCGTCTCAAGAAGGCGGTCAAGGACGCCCTGCGCGCCGCCGGGGTGCGCGTGGGCGGACGCATCAAGGGCTTCCGCGTGGAGACGCTCGACGGCAAAGGCCGCGGCCTGTTCGCCCTGCGCCCCTACGCGGCGCGCGAGACCTTGCTGCCCGTCTCCGGGCCGTTGACGGTGAAACGAGGCTTCTATACCTTCCAGGTCGGCGAGTTCGCGCACCTCGATCCCGACGAGCCGTTGGGCATCGCCAACCACTCCTGCGACCCGAACGCGGGCTTCCTCGTCGCCGGGGACGGCCGCGTCGCCCTGAGCGCGCGCCGCCCCATCGCCGCCGGGGAAGAGGTGACCTGGGACTACGCCATGGCCGAGGCCGATTTCCTCGAGGACGGCGTCCCCGAGTCCTTCGAGTGCCGCTGCGGCGCGGCCCGCTGCCGCGGCGTCATCGAGAAGGGTTGGTCCGGCCTCTCCGACGCCCTCAAGGCCGAGTACCGGCCCTGGTGCATGCCCTACCTGCGCGAACGCGCTTGATCAGTAGACGTTGATGAGGGTGACGCGGGCGGTGAGGGGCTTGCCGTCGCGCAGGACCTTCACGGCCACCTCGTCGCCGACCTTGTAGCGGTCCAGGGCGTTGTAGAGGTCGTCGTAGTCCTTCACGGCGTGTTTCTCCACGCCGACGATGACGTCGCCCATGACGACGCGCCCCGAGGGCAGGCGGCGCAGGCCGCGCAGGCCGGCCTTGGCGGCGGGACCGCCGGGAGTGACCTGGTTGATGACGACGCCCTCGGCGTCGCCGAGCAGGTAGTACTTCTGGCCCGCGGTGAGGATGGTGATGCCGATGCCCGGCTGGATGACCTTGCCGTAGTTGATGATCTGCCCGGCGATGCGCTTGATGTAGTGCACCGGCACGGCGAAGCCGATGCCCGAGGAGCCGCCGGAACGGCTGTAAATCTGGGTGTTCATGCCGATGAGCTGCCCGGATGAGTCGAGCAGCGGCCCGCCGGAGTTGCCGGGGTTGATGGGCGCGTCGGTCTGGATCATGTCGCGGATGGTGACGCCGCCGATGCCCTGCACCTCTCGGCCCAGGGCCGAGATGACGCCGTGCGTGAGCGTGTGGTCGAGACCGAAGGGGTTGCCGATGGCGATGGCCATCTGCCCGACCTGGAGGTTCTCGATGCTGCCGACCTTGACCGGCTTGAGCTTGTCGAGGTTCTTGCTCACCTTGAGCACCGCGATGTCCTTGCGGGGCTCCACGCCGACGATCTTGGCCTCGAGCTGGGTCTGGTCGCGCAAGGTCACCAGGAAGGCGTCGCCGCCCTGCACCACGTGGAAGTTGGTGACGATGTGCCCCTTGTCGTCCCACACGAAACCCGAGCCTTGTCCCTGCGGGATGGCGAACTCGTCGAGGTAGGCGTTCTGCCCCACGGCGATGTTGGTGACGAAGACCACGGAAGGAGCCGCTTCCTTGAAGAGGCGGATGTTGTTCTCCTCCTCGGGCAGGAGAGCCGCGGCGGGAGCGGCCAGGAGGGCCGCGAAAATGAGGGCTTTCATGGGCGGATTCTAGGATTTTTCCGGCGTTTTCTGGTGTAAGATACGCTCATGGCCCCGGTTTTCCTGGTTCTTGTCGCCGCCCACGCCTTCGCCGTCGAATTCGCTCCGACGCGCGCCTTCGACGACCTGCGCGCCGTCATCGCTCAGGCCGGCGCCGCCGGCCGCTTCCCCTCGTGCGCGCCTGAGCCGGGCTCCGTCTGGTGCCGCACCAGCACCGACGCCTTCCGCCGCACCCTCGCGCCCGCCGAGGACGCCAAACTCACGGCCGCGCTCAAGAGCCTGTTGGTCGGCGACGTGCTCAAGGAGTTCGAGTCCCGCGTCGGCGGCGACCGCGCGTCGTTGGACGCCCTCGCCGCCCTCGCCGCGCGCATCAACGACCCGGCCACCGACCTCTGGCGCTTGACCGCCAACCCCAACGGCCTGACCATGGTGGACTACAGCGGCGACAAACGCGGACTGACCGTCCCCCTCTCCCTGTCCGCCCTGCTGCCGGCGGGCGCCGAGGCCGAGCTGCGCCGCCGCCACAACGGCCTGGTGTGCGAGCCCGAGCTCATCGTCTGGTTCCACGCCGACGGCCGCTTCGCCCATCCCAACACCTACCTGGGCGCCTGCCACGACGGCGACGAGTAGCCCGGGCGCAAAACGGGTAGAATACCCGTCGCCGTGACGACCAACGCCTCGCGCTTCCAGCCCCAGACGAAGGACCAGGACCAGACGCCGCCGCGCTGCCTGGTCTGCGGCTCCTATTCCGCCGACACGGCCTGCGAGGCCGTGGAGCCCGGTTTCAAGGTCCTGCGCTGCCGCGACTGCGGCTTCGGGCGCACCTGGCCGGCGCCGCCCCCCGAGGAGATCGGGAAATGGTATCCGCAGAGCTACTACGGGGACGGCAACGTCCGCTTCAACCCGCTCTTCGAGGCCCTGGTCCGCCAGTTCCGCAAGCGGCGCGCGCGCGTCTTCCACAACCGCGTGGCGCGCGGGCCGGTACTCGACGTGGGCTGCGGCCGCGGGCTGATGCTCGCCTACCTGCGCGAGCTGGGCTACGAGCCGCACGGCGTCGAGTTCTCCGAGACCTCGGCCTACCACGCCCGCAAGGTCCTCAAGCTGCCGGTGACGACGGAGGACTTCTCCTCCTCGCCGCACGAGCACGACCGCTACAACGCCGTCATCTTCTGGCACTCCTTCGAGCACTTCTTCAACCCCGTCGGCGCCCTGCAGCGCGCGCACGAGGCGCTCAAGCCCGGCGGGCTGCTCGCCATCGCGGTGCCCAACTACGACAGCTGGCAGGCCCGCGTCTTCGGCCGTTATTGGTTCCATCTCGACGTGCCGCGCCACTACACCCACTTCGGCCAGCGCTCCCTCGAGCAGCTCTTGCAGCGCCACCGCTTCCGCGTCGTGCAGGCCGACCACTTCTCCTTCGAGCAGAACCCCTACGGCATCCTGCAGAGCCTCTACAACGCGCTCGGCTTCCGCTTCAACCTGCTCTACTCGCTGCTGAAGACCAATTCCGCGCGCACCGAGACGGCGCTGCAGTATCCCGTGCAGAGCCTGCTCGTCGCCGCGCTGCTGCCCGCGCTCCTGCCCCTCTCCCTCGTCCTGTGCGTCGTCGAGGCCGCCCTGCACTCGGGCGGCACCATCGAAGTCTACGCCCTGAAGGAATGACCCGCCTCCCCGGTCGCGGCTGGCTGCTCGCGGCCGTCGCCGGCCTCTCCGTCCTGGTCCATCTCTACGGGCTCAAGGCCCCGCTGCTCGACTACCACTTCCACCGCCAGGTCAACACCGCCTCCATCGCGCGCAACTACTGGCGCGAATCGCGGCCGCTCCACCGGCCGCGCATCGACTGGGAAGGGCCCGAGGACCGGCTCGCCGCCACCGAACTGCCTCTCTACATGTACGCGTACGGCAAGCTCTGGGGCGTGGGCGGCCTGGGCGAGACCTGGGGCCGCGTCATGTCGTTGGTCGCCTCGCTGCTGACGGCCCTGCTGCTCTTCCTCTTGTTCGAGCGCGAACTCGGGACGGAACCCGCTTTCTACGGGGCGCTGCTGTTCAGCCTGTCCCCGTTGGAGGTCTACTTCGGCCGCACCGTCCAGCCGGAGGCCACGGCCCTGCTCGGACTCGTCTCGGGGCTCTACTTCTGGGCGTTGTCGCTGGAGAAGCCGCGGCCGCTCTGGGCCTGGGCGCTCGCCACGGCCGGCGTGACCGTCGCCGTCGGCCACAAGCTGCCGTACGCGCTCGTCTTCTTCCCGCTGTTGGGCCTGACCTGGCGGCGCCTGCGGGCGAAGACCTGGACCGACGGCCGCATGTGGGCGGCGGGCCTCGTCTCCGTGGGCCTCGTCGCCGCCTGGTACCTGCACGCCAGCCGCGGCGTGTACGTGGTGCCCACCAAGGGCGAGCAGTTCGCCTCCCTCTTCGATTATCGGCGCACGCTGTATTTCGCGCAGTTCCTCCTCGCCTCGCGCTTCCTGGAGGTCGTGACGACCTACGGCGGCATGGTCCTGTTCCTCGTCGGGGCGCGCCGGGTGCTCCTCGACCGCAAGGACGCGTTCTGGCTGGCCTGGTTCTTCGGGACTTTGCTGTCGATCGTGGCGCTGGGCTACTACGGCCACTCGCACGACTACACGGCCCTGCCGTTGGTGCCCGTCTCGGCCGGGCTCATGGGCGCCGGCGTCGCGGCGCTGCGCGCGTCGAAGAAGGCATGGGCGCGCGGCGCCGCCCTCCTGCTCGTCGCGTCGGTCCCGGCGCACGCCGCGCTGCGGATCCCGCACTGGTACAAGCAGGGGTTGGAGTACCGCGCGCGCGCGGCCGAGGCGGCCAAGGCCGTCTCGTTGGAGACCGACCTGTTCCTGACCTGCGGCTCGGCCCCCTCCGTGCTCCTCTACTACCTCGACCGCCGCGGCTGGTGGCACCCGCTCGACCGCGGCGGCGCCGAAGGCCTGGCCGTCATCGAGGAGCGCCGACGCGACGGCGCGCGCTTCGTGGCCTGCGAGAAGAGAGGCGCGTTCGCCGAGGACGGGGTCCTCTACAAGGCCCTGCGGGCCAAAGGCCGCCCCGCCTGGGATGACGGCGCGCTCGTCGTCTTCCCGCTCGCGCGCTGACCGTCAGGGAACGGTGAGCCGGCCGTTGTCGAGGGTGAGCCCGGGCAACTCGATGGCGAAAGGCGTCTCCGGGCTCGGGTAGAGCGGGACGGTGAGCTCCTTGATGGGGCGGAACAACGCCACCGGGACGGCCGAGCCGCCGAAACGCGCCGACCGAACGTCCACCTTCAGGCGCCGCGGCGCGTCCAGCAGGGACACCCCGGCCTCGGCCGCGACGCGATACCCCTTCCAGGTCCCGGCGACCTTGACGGCGCCGTCCTCCAACTCGACGGAGGAGACCTTCAGGCCTTTCACGCGCGCCTCGAGGAAGGCCTGGAGCTCGGCCGCGCCGACGTCGAGAGAGTTCAGCCGCAGGCGCTCGAGCTTGAGCAGACGCGCGTCCACCCACTCCTCGGAGCGCTCCCCGGTATAGATGGGCACCAAGCCCGCTCCGCCGAGCTCCGCGTCCAGGCCGCGCAGGACCAGCCCGCGCACGGTGACGCGGGCGGCCGTCACCTTGGCGGTCTTGTAGACGGAGGCGGCCTTGTCCCACTCGCCGAGCGCCACGCGCAGGTCCTGCAGCTCCGCCTTGCCCGCCTGGAAATACTGGTACGTCATCTTGTTCGACGAGAACGGCCTGGGCATCTCCCGCCGCTGGCGGTAGAGACGCGCGGTCGAGCCGTCCGGCAGCGGCCATTCCCGGAGCTGCTCGTAGGCGCGCGCGAACCAGCCGTTGGGCGCCTTGACCTGCGCGGCCGCCTCGGGCAGCTGGGAGATGACGGTCGGCGGGCCGAGGAAGCCGTCCTTGAGGATGAGGAATTCGGAGAGCTCGCACAGGCGGCTGTTGACCCCGCGCATGCGGACCTTGTCCATGCCCAGGCGGCGCTGCGACCAGTGGAAGGTCGGCGCGTTGAAGTGGGTGTCGTTGGCGACCAAGGTGACGTTGGTGATGGCCCGCGCGGGGTCGCGGGCGGCCTCGACGGCGCGCAGGATCTCCTCGGTCTTCCAGTCCTCGGCCCGCGGCGGGGCGTTGACGAAGAAGGTCAGGTCCTGATACGGGAGCGGGATGGTGACCGGGCCGATCCAGCCCTTCGTGAAGTTCACGAAGGTGAAGAGCTGCACGACGGCGACGCCCCAGACCAGCTGGCGCGGGAAGGCCGAGGCGAGCGCGACGGCGAGCGCCGGCAGGCCGGGCAGCAGGAAGCGGAACTGGCGGTTGGGCACGACGGTCCAGAACAGATAGGCCACCGCGGCCCACGCGAGCATGATGTCGCCGTCCTCGCGGCGTCGCCGGTACTGCGGCACGAGGATGGCCACCCAACCGAACAACGCGAACAGCGGCCCGAGCTGCTCGAGAGAGACGCGCAAATAAGTGGCCCAAGCGCCCTGCTTCCAGAACGGGATGGCGAAATCGGCGGACGCCTGCACCAGCCGCGAGGGCAGCAGCGCGATGTTGGCCGCATACCACGGCGCCGACAGCGCGGCCGACAACGCGGCGGCGGCCAACACCCGCCCCGGCGTGTACGAGAGCGCGCGCAGCGCGACGAAATACGCCGGAATCATGTAGCTGAAGAAGCTCCACTTGTGGAGCATGCCGAAGGCGTGAAGCGCTCCGAAGGCGAGCGCGGGCCCCCAGCGCACGAACCGCTCGCTGGCCAGCAACGCCCAGTACGCGGCGGCCACGCAGGCGGCCAGAGGCAGGTCGATGAGCTGAGTGGAGACCATGTCCTGCACCGCGGGCGCGCCGCAGAAGATGATGGTCACCGCGAGCGCGGTATCGTCGGCGCGGAAGCGCCAGGCGATGCCGAAGATGGACGCGGCCAGGAGCGCGAGGTAGAACCAGTTGACCCACAGGGCCGCGTGCGCGGGGTCCGGCGAGGCGTAGGCGCGCATGAGCAGCAGATGATAGGCCGGAGGGAACTGCGGCATCCCCGGCTTGGGCGCGAGGAAGAAGGCGTCGGCGACGCGCCCCTCGGCCAAGGCCTGCTTGTAGTCGAGCGCGATCTCGAGATGGATGGCCTGGTCCCAGGCGGGCGGGCGCGTGTCGGTTTTGACGTGCGAGCGCAGCAGCAGGGCCTGGAGGACCAGGAAGACGGCCAACCCCAGGAGGCTGAGGACGAGGGTCTTGCGCTCTCGGGCGGCGGCCGCCGCTTGTGGGTCGATCATGCGGTCTTGCGGGCCGTTAGGATAGTAAATTTTAGTAGAATCCCGCCCTTATGCAGGCCGTTATCCTTATAGGTGGCATGGGCACCCGGCTGCGTCCGTTCACTTTGCACACGCCCAAACCCCTCCTCCCCGTCCTCAACCGGCCCTTCCTGGAGTACCAGTTCCGCATCCTGAAGCGCTACGGCATCAAGGAAGTCATCCTCTGCACTTCCTACCGCGCCGAGGTGTTCCGGCGGGCGCTGGGCGGCGGCGCGTCCCAGGGCCTGAAAATCGCCTACGTGCACGAGAAGCGCCCGCTCAACACCGGGGGCGCGCTCAAGAACGCCGAACCCTACCTCAAGGGCACCGCCCTCGTTCTCAACGGCGACGTCCTCAACGCGCTGGACGTGGCCGCGTTCCGCAAGTTCCACGCCGCGCGCAAGGCCGAGATTTCCATCGCGCTGACGCGCGTGAAGGACCCGACTCAGTACGGCCTCGTCATCACCGACGAGAAAGGGCTGGTGCGCCGTTTCCTCGAGAAGCCCTCCTGGGACGAGGTGGAGACCAACACCGTCAGCGCCGGCGGCTACCTCTTCGAGCCCTCGGTGCTCCGGCACATCCCCGCGGGCAAGGCGTATTCCCTCGAGCGCGGCCTGTTCCCCGAGCGCCTGCTCGAGGGCGGCCGCATCGCCGGCTGGGTCACGCCCGGCTACTGGATCGACATCGGCACCGTGGGCAAGTACCTCCAGGTCCACCTCGACATCCTCGCCGGCCGCACCCCGTTCAAGCCCGGCAAGGGCTCGCGGCTGCTCGCCGGCTACGACGGCGCGGTCGTCACGGCCGGCCCCGGGACCTCGGTGGCCGGGTTCGCGCGCTTCACCGGCGCCGTCAGCCTGGGCGCGCGCGTCTCCGTCGGCAAGGGCGCCCTCCTCTCGGATTGCGTCGTGCTCGACGGGGCTCGCATCGGAGACGGCGCGCGTCTCGACCGCTGCGTCGTGGGCCCGTCCTCGCGCGTGGGCACCCACGCCTCGCTGGGCGCCGGAGCGGCCCTGGCGGCGGGATCGCGGATCGGGGATTACAGCCAACTGTGAAGACCGCGCTCATCAAGAAGCCCTGGGGCCGCGAGTTGCTCTTCGCCCGGCACGCCCGCTACGTGGGCAAGATCATCGTCATCGAGAAAGGCCATCGCTTGAGTCTGCAGTACCACCGCAAGAAGCACGAGACCGTGTACGTGCTGGCAGGACGCCTGCGCCTGACCTTGGGCCGCGGGACGCGCACGCTCGGGCCGGGGGCTTCGTTCGCCGTCCCCCCGGGACGCACGCACCGCTTCGCGGCCGTCGGCGGACGCGTGACCCTCGTCGAGGTCTCCACGCCGGAGCTCGACGACGTCGTGAGGCTGCAGGACGACTACGGACGCACCGGAGGCTGACCATGGACCCCATCAAGTTCGGAACCGACGGCTGGCGCGGCGTCATCGCCCGCGACTTCACCTTCCAGAACGTGCGGCGCGCGGCCCAGGCCATCGCCGAGTTCATCAAAGACGAGAACGTGAAGGCCGGCCGCAAGAAGACGCCGCTCTCCGGCCCCATGGTCGTCGGCTACGACAAGCGCTTCCAGAGCGACATGTTCGCCCGCGAGATCGCCAAGGTGCTCGAGGCCAACCAGCTCAACCCGACCCTGATGGCGGAGGCCCTGCCCACGCCCGCGGTCAGCTACATGACCAAGAAGCTCGGCGGCGTCGGCGTCATGGTCACGGCCAGCCACAACCCGCCGTCCTACAACGGCGTGAAGATCAAGGTGGACGGCCGCGCCGCGCTCGAGGACGTGACCAAAGGCGTCGAAGGCTGGGTGGACCGCGTGGCCCCCACGCGCGCGCCCGAGATCAAGGTGAAGTCCTACCGCGACGTCTATCTCAACTACCTCAAGTCGCGCGTGGACTGCGGCAAGATCAAGTCGAAGGTGAAGAAGCCCTTCGTCGTGGACTACATGCACGGCGCCGCGTCGGGCCTGATGGCGGAGCTCGTGCCGTCTAAACATCTGGTGGAAATCCGCGGGAAACACGACCCTCTCTTCGGCGGCGTCCACCCCGAGCCCATCGAGCAGTACCTGGGCGCGCTGCAGGAGGCCGTCAAGAAGAACAAGGCCTTCATCGGCCTCGCGCTCGACGGCGACGCCGACCGCTTCGGCCTGGTGGACGAGAACGGCGTCTACCTCACGCCCTGCCAGGTGTTCCCGATGATCGTGCACTACTTCATCGAGCACAAGAAGCTCTCGGGCAAGATCTCGCAGTCGGTGTCCATGGGCTATCTCGCCATGCGCATCGCCAAGGCCAAGGGCCTCGAGTTCGAGGAGCTGCCCGTCGGCTTCAAGTTCGTCGCCGAGAAGCTCGCCTCCGGCGAGTCCGTCTTCGCCGGCGAGGAGAGCGGCGGCTACGCCTGGAAGGGCGGCATCGCCGAGCGCGACGGCCTGCTCACCGCGCTGACCTTGCTCGAGATGTGCACGAGCCTGGGCAAGACGCCCGGCCAACTCTGGAAGGAGGTCGAGGCCAAATACGGCGCGTCCTTCTACAAGCGCGTGGACTACCGCCTGCACCGCGCCATCCCGGACAAAGCCGTCTGGGCGACCAAGCTCATCAAGAAGCTGCCCAAGAAGATCCTCAACACGCCCATCAAGCAGCTCGTCACGACCGACGGCCTGAAGATCATCTTGGAAGGCGACCACTGGCTGCTCATGCGCCCCTCGGGCACCGAGCCCCTGATGCGCGTGTACGCCGAGAGCGACAAGGCCGACCGCACGGCCGGCCTGCTCGAGGCCGCCAAGAAGTGGGTCGCCCCGGGGCTCAATTGAACTCGATGGGGCCGCGCAAGGCGATGCTCCTGGCGGCGGGCGCGGGCACGCGCCTGCGGCCGTTGACCTTCGAGACGCCCAAACCGATGGTCCCCGTCGTCAACCGTCCGGTCATCCACCACGTCCTCGACAACCTGCTCAAGCACGGCGTGGAGGAGGTGATGGTCAACCTGCACGC
Source organism: Elusimicrobiota bacterium (assembly GCA_033875325.1). Taxonomy (GTDB): domain Bacteria; phylum Elusimicrobiota; class Elusimicrobia; order UBA1565; family UBA9628; genus GWA2-66-18. Next base: position 41,592 of record JANRKA010000167.1, read on the forward strand.
GCACCCCGAGCAGGTGCGCGGCTACTGCGGCGACGGCTCGCGTTGGAGCCTCAAGCTGCGCTACTCGCACGAGCCCAAGCTCATGGGCACGGCGGGCTCCATCAAGAAAGTCGAGGGCTTCTTCAAGGACGGCCCGTTCTTCGTCATGTCGGGCGACGGCGTCTCCGACATCGACCTGACGGCGATGTGGTCGTTCCACCGCCGGCGCGGCTCGTTCGCGACCATGGCCATCAAACGCGTGGACGCGCGCTTCGAGTACGGCGTGACCATGACCGACGGGAGCCAGCGCATCAAGGGCTTCCTCGAGAAGCCGTCGTGGAGCGACGTGTTCTCCAACAAGGTGAACACCGGCATCTACCTCTTCGAGCCCGAGGTCCTCAAGCTCATCCCCAAGGGCCGCCCCTACGACTTCGGCCACGAGTTGTGGCCCAAGCTGCTCAAGATGAAGAAGCCCATCTACGCCTACGAGACCGACGCCTACTGGTGCGACGTGGGCAACCTGCCCGAGTTCCGCCGCTGCCAGATCGACACGCTCGACCGCACCGCGCAGGTCAACATCCCCGGCAAGGAGCTCCGCAAGGGCGTCTGGGTCGAGGACGGGGTGGTCATCGACCCGAAGGCGCGCCTGGAGGCGCCCGTGCTCATCGGCAAGGGCTCGCGCGTGGCCGCCGGCGCGGTCGTGGGCCCCTACACGGTCGTGGGCGACCGCGCGCGCATCGGCGCCGGCGCCCTGCTCGAGCGCTGCATCCTCTTCGACAACGTCGTCGTGGGCGACGGCGTGCGCCTCAACAACTGCATCATCGGCTCCGACGGCCGCGTCAAAGAGAACATCTCGGTCTACGAGGCCGCGGTCCTCAATCTGCGGCAGTAGGATGCGGGCGGCCCTCCTCGCCGCGGCGGCTGTGCTCGCGGCCTGCGGGCCCGCGACCGAGCCGCCCGCCGCGGGCCGGCGGCTCGCCGGAGCGCCGGAGACCGGCGGCTACTCCGTCTCCCCGGGCTTCGACGCCGCCGCCTGGGTCGAAGGCGTCTGGCCCGACCGCACGACCTTGGCCGTGCTCGACCTGGCCAGCGGCCGCGTGGCGCGGCGGCGCCTGAAGGGCTACAGCCTGGTCGAAACGGCCTTCGCTCCCGACGGCGGCTTGAAAGTCCTCGCCCGCAAGGTCAACGCCTCCGACTCCCCCGGCGCGCCGCCTCGGCGCGCGGCCGTCCTCGCCGTGCCCGCGGACGGAGGGCAGCCCGTGGTCGAGGAGGACGGCGTCGTCGCGGACCGGCGCCCCGCCCCATGGCACGCCGGGCCCGCGCCCAAGCGGCGCTACGCGACGGCCGGGGAACCCTCGCTCCTCGCGCGCGGTCCGCGCGGCGCGGTCTGGGTCGCGTCGATGGCGGCCGACGGCTCGACCTTCGTGGTCGAGTCCTTCGATGAGGCCGACGGCAGCCGCCGCGCCGTCATCCCGGTGCCCGGCCCCGTCGAATCCATGCTCCCGCTCGACGACGCGTTGTTCCTGCTGACGCGCTCCTCCGAGAGCCTGCCGACGGCGTCCGACAGAGGCCCGAGACGGCTCACCAAGGTGGACCTGCGCGCGGGACGGGAGACTTGGAGCGTGCCCTGGGCGCCGCGGCGCAGCGCCGTGCTCGCCCGAGACCCCCGGGGGACCCTGTACGCGTCGGTGACCGACCCCGAGGCCCCGTCGCTGTGGGCCTTCCCCGACCGCGCCGACGCGGCCCGGGCGACCGGCGCCGCGGCCGCCGCGCCGGGCGCGGCGCGCGGCAAGGGACTGCGCACCGCGGGCCACTTCCTCGCGCGCCTGCTGCCCGCCTTGCTGCTCGGGACGCTGGTCTTCCTGCTGAGGCGTTGACGCCTAGGTCTTTAGGCCCAGGCCCGGCGGGGCCGCCCGCCTCAGGACGCCGCCGCCCCCTCCCTTTATACTGTAGGCCTATGAAGACGATACCGCTCGCCCTCGTTCTCGCCCTGACGGCCGCTTCCGCCCACGCCGACGGCCCGGCGCTCGCTCAAGCCCAGGCTCTCGCGGACGGCGCGCCCGCCGCGGCCGTCATCGACGGCCAGCGTCAGGCGGCTCCCGTGGTCGCCGCCGCCGGAGCGCCCGGCGACGGCGCGCGCGTCGTGACCACCGGCGCGCGGGGCAACATCACCATCAACGGCCGCACCCCCGCCGCGCCTGCGCGCGCGGCGGAGCCCTCGGAACCCGGCTTCTTCGCCAAGACCTGGGCGGCCGTCAAGAAGCCCTCCTTCCTCGTGCCCGCCGGCATGGCGCTCGCCATGGGCGCGGCCGGCGCGATGATAGCCGGCCCGCTGGGCGCCATCACGGGCGCGCTCATCGGCGGCCTGTTCGGCTTCATCTTCACGAAGGCGATGGGCTGACGCCCACGACGCAAGCCTGAGACACTCAGTCCGCTGCGCCTTGTTGCTCGCCGCGCTGCTCGCGCGGCCACCGGTCGGCGCGGCCGCGTCGAGGTTCATCGCTCCACGGGTCCCGACGCCCAGCGTCCGGCTGCAGCCCGTCGCCGCGCCGGGCCTGCGACTCAGCGTCTCTCTCACGGCGCCCGACGCGCCGGCGCAACTGCCCTCGCCGACCGTCGCCGCGGCTCGCCCTGAGCAGTTCGCCGCGCCTCGGCCCGCGCCGTTCGCCGTGGCGGCTCCCGTCGCGGCAGCGCCGGCCGACGCCCCGCGCGCGCATCGCTCCCCGGTCAATCCCTACGTCCCGCCCGCGGGCGCCGGCACCGCCTCCCTGGCCGATGTGCTGGACAGCTTCACGGCCTCGTCGCGTCTCTATGACGGCCTCGCCGGACGGCGCGGCTCGGTCACGGAGGTCGAAGAGTTCCGGCAACTCGCCGAACGGCTCTACCTGACCCCCGCCTGGTCCGCGTCCGCCGCCTCGCCTTCCGCGCTGAGGCGCGAGCTCACCCGCGCGCTGCCCACTCTGCCGCGCCGCGGCCGCGTGCTGCGTGCCGTGCTGGAGCTTCCGAAGCTGACGGCCGAAGGCATCGTGCGCACGCGCGTGTACGCGCCGTCGGCCCGCGCCTTGGAGCTCGATCTGCTGGCGGAGGGCTGGCCGACCGCCGCGGATGGACGCGCGATCGCCGACGCCGTCGTCGTCGGCGGCGGACCCGGCGGGCTCTCCACCGCTCTGCACGCCGCCGACGCGGGAGCGCGGGTCGTGGTGTTCGAAGCGGGCCACCTCGCGCAAAGCTTCACCGATGCGGGCATGCGTCCCGTGTATCGCATGCGCACGCCCTCTCCCCGGAACTCGCTCGCACAGGCCCCTTTCTCTCCGCCCGGCCTCATCGCGCGCGCGGGCCTGGAGACGCGGCTCGAGCTCATCCGCGGACGCGGCCAGCGGGCTGACGCATCCCGCTTCCGCCGGGAAGGCTCGGCGCCCCAAGGCCGCGCCCGAAACGGACTCGACCCCTCCGCGCCGGCCGATGCCGCCGCGGCCTCGGCGCGCAACGAGCTGCTGCAGCATTTCGCGGCGACGGCGGACGAGGTCGAGTCCTTGGGCTCCAAGCTCGTGGAGCGCGCGCCCGTGAGCTCCTGGCGCGTCATCGAAGACCCCCGTCACGGCCGTCTCTACGAGGTGCGGACCGGGGCAGGCCACCGGGTCTACGCCCGCAACCTGGTCTTGGCGCAAGGCCAAGTCGGCGCGGACGGCGAGCATGGCCGCTCGATGGACGCCCTGGCTTCCGCGCTGAGACCCGCGGAGACGCTCATCCTCAAGGACCGCCGCGCTCTGGACGCCGACGCCAAACGCCTGGCGTCGCTGGCCTCCGCCTTGCGCCGCGGCCGAGCACCGCCGCGCCTGCCGGTGGTGCACGACGGCCTGCTCGGCATGCCCGAAGTCCGGGAGATCTTCGCCCTGCTGCCCGCGGGCTCGCGCGTGGCCGTGGCGGGGAGCGGCGAGTCCGCGGCCAAGGCCGCCCTCGACCTGCTGCGGGTCAACCGCGGCTTGTCGGTCGACTTGTTCGTCAAAGGTCGCCTGAGCGCCGCGCAGCTCCAGATCCCGAAGGAACACGCGACGCCGGACGCCATCGCCGCCGCCCACTCGGACCCGGCCCGCGCCCGAGAGACGCTCGACGAGTGGAAGGCGTTCGGCACGCCCGTCACGCCGGACACGCTCTCCGACCTCATGGACGCTCGGCTTGAAGGGCGCGTGACGCTGCACGAGCTCGACGGCCGCTTCGCGCCGGACGGCGCCGCTTGGCTGCGGCGCGGCTCGCATCGCAAGCCGACCTACCTGGTGACGAGCCGGGACGGCGCGAGGTTGGCCGCCATCGACGGCGGCTTCGTCTGGGCGACCGGCTACGACCGGGGCTCTTTGCGCGCCGACCCGCTCACCGCGTCCCTCGAAACGGCCGGACGGCTCGTCCGCGTCGGCGGCGACGGGCACGACGCCCAGGAATTCCGGCGGGGTCCCGACGGCTTGTCGAGCGCCCTCGACGCGCGCCTCTTCGTCGTCGGCGCTCAGAGCTTCTCGCTGTCCGCGGATTCAGCCATCCCCGGCATCGTGGCGCGCGCCGCGCGCGTGGCCGAGACGATCGCGCGCTCGGCCGCTAGCGCGACGGCACGAGCTCGCGCGCGCCGTCGCCGCTGAGCACCGGCGTCTGGTCGCGGTTCTGACGCCTGGCTCCATCGGCCACCCGAGGCGAGAGATAGTCGTGCAGGGCCCGCGCCGTCACGCGGCCCGACGCGTCGGCAGCGCCGCCCGCCATGCCCTGCAGCAGATGGTAGGTGAACAGCCCGTGGCCCTTGTCGTCGAGCGCGCCGGTGATCTGGTCGCCTTCGGCCGCGGCGAGCACGGTCAGTCGCGGCGACGGCGCGCCGGCATCGACCTTGGCCACGAGCGGACGCGCGCCTTTGGCGAGGACCGAGCGCCCGCCGGCCCCCGAGAAGCAGGCGTCGAGCGCGACCACGACCTCGCGCGCCGGCAGCGCGGACAGCTTGTCGTACAGGCGGGCCAGTGGGTAGCCGGTGGTCTCCAGATAGGCGGCGTCCCCGTCCCACGGCACGAGGTAGGCCTTGCCCGTCTTCGGGTCGGGCGCGCCGTGGCCCGAGAAGAACACGAACACACGGCTCGACGGCTTGACCAGGCGCGGCAGCCAGGCCTCGAGGTGTTTCTCCAACGAAGAGCGGCCGGCCCGCGCGTCGGTGAGCAGGACGAGGTTGCGCTCGGGCACGCCCAACGCGAGCAGTTGGCGGCGCATCGCCTCGGCGTCGCGGCGGGCGTGGGTGGCGGGCGGCAGGTCGGCGTAGTCCTGCACCCCGATGACGACGGCCAGGTCGTCGGGTCTCTCGGGACGGCGGACGACGGGCAAGTCGGCTTCCGCGGAGGCGCCCACCGCGACGGGAGCGACCGGCGCGGCCGGCGCCGCCTTGACGGCCTCGGCGAGCAGGGCTTTCAACTCCTCGCGCGAGACGCCGGCCGCCGCCGCCGCCGCCGCCGCCGGTGCCGGCGACGCGGGAGCCGCGGGCCGCGCGCTCCGCTCGGCTTGCAAAGCGCGCGCCCCGGGCCCGCCGTCCGAGAACGCGGCCGTCAGCCCGTTGACCACGGCCTCGGGGCTGATGCCCCCCGGCTCGTTGAACGGCAGCTTGGGGTTGAAGGCATGGAGTTGGCGGCCGGTCGCGGCCGACAACACGCGCACCGTGACCTGGTAACGCGCGTCCATCGCGTCGATGGCCAACACGAGGTCCACGCCCTCGGCCCGGCGCGAGTCCACGGGCTCCACCGAGCGCAGCACGCCGAGCTTGTCCATCCGTCCGGCCAAAGTCGCGTTGAGCCCCTCCGCCTTGCGGGAGGACAGGAACTTGCTGGGCGAAACCGGCAGCACGCCCACCGCCAGGTCCAGGGTCCGTCCCGGACGCTCCAAGGCGACCCGCGACGGGGCGCAGGCGCAGGCGAGCAGGGCGGCGGCCAGCAGGCGCTTCATGGGTGGAGTATAGCGACGCGGCGGGGGCGGGTCAACGCCTCATCCTCGTCGTAAAATTGATATACTCGTTGGAACACCGCCGGGGCGGAAACCGCCTCCCTACCAAACGGCGTCCAAGAGGAACAGCGAGTCTATGCAGCGGAAAGGCAAGTATTTCTTCAATTCCGAGTCCGTCTCCGAGGGCCATCCCGACAAGGTCTGCGACCAGATCTCCGACGCCGTGCTCGACGCGGTGCTCGCCATCGACCCCATGAGCCGCGTCGCCTGCGAGACCTTCGTCGCCCGCGGCCTCGTCATCGTCGGCGGCGAGATCACCACCAAGGCCTGGATCGACGTGGACAAGCTGGTGCGCGAGGTCGTCAAGGACATCGGCTACACCCGCCCGGAATACGCCTTCGAATCCGCCTCCTGCGCCATCCTCAACGCCATCGGCCGCCAGTCGCCCGACATCTCCCAGGGCGTGGACACCGGCGGCGCCGGCGACCAGGGCATCATGTTCGGCTACGCCTGCCGCGAGACGCCCGAGCTCATGCCGCTGCCCATCATGCTCGCGCACAAGCTCACCCGCAAGCTCGCCGAGGTCCGCAAGAACGGCACGCTCCCTTACCTCGGCCCCGACGGCAAGAGCCAGGTCTCCGTGGAGTATCTCGACGGCCGCGCGGTGCGCGTGGACACCGTCGTGCTCTCGACCCAGCACGGGCCCGAGATCCTCGACAAGACCGGCAACCAGATCACCGAGAAGGCGCGCAAGGAGATCATCGACACGGTCATCCGCCCCGTCCTGGGCAAGCGGCTCATCGATGAGAAGACCCGCTTCCTCATCAACCCCACCGGCAAGTTCGTCGTCGGCGGCCCCGCCTCCGACACCGGCCTGACCGGCCGCAAGATCATCGTGGACACCTACGGCGGCCGCGCCCCGCACGGCGGCGGCGCGTTCTCCGGCAAGGACCCGACGAAGGTCGACCGCTCGGCCTGCTACATGGCGCGCTACATCGCCAAGAACGTGGTGGCCGCCGGCCTCGCCGAGGAGTGCACGGTCCAGCTCGCCTACGCCATCGGCGTGGCCGAGCCCGTCGGCGTGTACTTCGACACCCACGGCACCGGCGTCGCCCCCGAGGCGCGCATCGAGGCCGCGGTCCGCAAGCTCTTCCCCATGACGCCCAAGGGCATCATCGACACGCTGAAGCTGCGCCGTCCCATCTACCGCCCCACCGCCGCGTACGGCCACTTCGGCCGCGATGAGAAGGGGTTCGAGTGGGAGAAGACGGACAAGGCCGACGCGCTGCGCGAGCTCGTGCTCGGCAAAGGCGCGAAGAAAGGCGCCCTCGTCGCCGCTTAAGCCGCATCCGAAGACGCCGGCCGGGCTCCGTCGAGCCCGGCCGGCTTTTTTGTAGGATTCCCCCATGAACAAGACCGTCACGACCGCCTCGGAAGCCGTCTCCCGCGTCAAGGACGGCGCGACCATCCTGATGGGCGGATTCGGCGTGTGCGGCGTCGCCGAGAACCTCGTGGCGGCCCTGCTCGACTCGGGCGCCAAGGACCTCACTTTGGTCTCCAACAACGCCGGCCTCGACGACTTCGGCATCGGCACCTTGCTGCGCGCCGGCCGCGTGCGCAAGATGATCATGTCCTACGGCGGCGAGTGCAAGGCCTTCGAGGAGATGACCCTCACCAAGAAGCTCGAGGTCGAGTGGAACCCCCAGGGGACCTTGGCCGAGCGCATCCGCGCCGGCGGCGCGGGCATCGGCGGCTTCTTCACGCCCACGGGCTTCGGCACGCCGGTCGCCGAGGGCAAGGAGACGCGCGTCATCGACGGGCGCCCCATGGTCTTCGAGAAGCCCCTGCGCGGCGACTTCGCGCTCATCAAGGCCTGGAAAGGCGACGTGCTCGGCAACCTCGAGTACCGCAAGACCGCGCGCAACTTCAACCAGGTCATGGCCACCGCGGCCGACTGCGTCGTCGCCGAGGTCGAACAGCTCGTCGAGGTCGGCGGGCTGCATCCCGAGCACATCCACACCCCCGGCATCTACGTGGACCTGGTCCTGCGGGGCCCGTCCTACAAGAAGCCCATCGAGAAGCTCACCGTGAGGAAAGCCCATGTCCGCGCCTGAACCGAAGGATTCCCGCGTCGTCATCGCGCGACAGGCCGCCACCTTGCTCAAGGACGGCGACTACGTCAACCTCGGCATCGGCATACCGACCTTGATCCCCAACTACCTGCCCAAGGGCGTCGAGGTGACTTTGCACACCGAGAACGGGATGCTCGGCTACGGCCCCTACCCCTACGAGGGCGAAGCCGACCCGGACCTCATCAACGCCGGCAAGGAGACCGTCACCGAGCAGCCCGGCTGCTCCTACTTCGGCTCCGAGCAGAGCTTCGCCATGGTCCGCGGCGGTCACCTGGCCGCCACCGTGCTCGGCGCCATGGAGGTCTCCGCCGACGGAGACCTGGCCAACTGGATGATTCCCGGCAAGAAGGTGAAGGGCATGGGCGGCGCCATGGACATGGTGGCCGGCGCCAAAAAGGTCATCGTGGCCATGGAGCACGCGACCAAGGACGGCAAACCCAAGATCCTGCCCAAGTGCACGCTGCCGCTCACCGGGAAGGGCGTGGTCTCCGTCATCGTCACCGAGCTGGCGACCTTCGAGGTGACCAAGGACGGCCTCGTCCTGACCGCCATCTCCCCCGACACGACCGTGGACAAGGTGAAGGCCCTCACGGGCGTCCCCTTCAAGACGGCGGCGAAGGTCGCGGCTTACGCGAGCTAGGAACTTCCTAGGCGCCCTGGGGTCATAAGACCAGTGTCCGAACAGGAATTCCTGGCCGGCAACGCGGAGCTGGTCTTCAACCTGGCCCTGCGCCTCACCGGCAACAAGGCGGACGCGGAAGACCTCGCTCAGGACGCGCTCATCAGGGCCCTCAAGGCCCTGCCGCGCTTCCGAGGCGAGAGCAAGGCGTCGACCTGGGTCTACCGCATCACGGTCAACGCCTGGAAGAACCGGGTCCGCTCGGAGAAGCGGCGGGCCTTCTGGAAGACGGTGACGCTGGGCTTCTACGGGAAGGACGAGGACGGCGAGGACGAGGTGCGCGACGTGAAGGCCGACGAGCCTGCCCTGGACGCGGAGCTCGAGAAGACGGAGAAGTCGGGCCAGGTCCAGACGGCGCTGCTGCAGCTCGAGGAGGACGACAGGGCCATCGTCGTCCTGCGCGAGATCGAGGAGAGGTCGTACGAGGAGATCGGCGAGATGTTGGACCTGCCGCAAGGGACGGTGAAGTCGCGGCTGTTCCGGGCGCGCGCCAAGCTCAAGGAGCTCCTCAAGCCGGTCGTGAGGGCGTCATGAACGAAGAGACCCGCTTGAAGCTGTCCGCGTACCTCGACGGGGCCCTCCCCGCCGAGCAGGCCGCCGCCCTGGAGCTCGACATCGCCAAGTCCCCCGAGCTGCTGCGCGAGCTCGAGGAGCTCAAGGCCGTCTCGAAGCTGGTCAAGGACCTGCCCAAGGAGCCCCTGCCCGTCGGCTTCCTCCAACGGTTGGAGCGCCGTCGCGCCGAAGGCGGCGCCCCCGCGGAGCGCCGGGATTGGGTGTTCCTCCACCCGACCTACCGGCCCGTGGCGGCGGCGTTGTCCGGCTTCATCGTGGCGCTCGTGGTCTGGGACAAGGTCGCCGACAAATCTTCCGTCGTGATGCCCTACGCCGCCGTCGCCGTCAAAAACGCCGCCGACGCCCCGCCCGTCCAATACGAGTTGGCCGACAAGGTGTCGCGCGCGCAGAAGGCCTCGGCCGATTCACCCGCCATCGGCGGGGTCGCCGCGCCCGAGTTCCACCCTCCGTCGGTGCCCATCACCGAAGACGAGTCGCGCGCCGCCCTCATCGCCCGCCGCGAACGCGCCCGGGCGAAGGGCCGGCCCCTCCTGGAGGGCGCCGCCGAGCCGTTGAGCATGGACGCCCTCGGCTCCGGAGGGGCCGGCGCCGCGCTCGCGGCGCAAGGCTCGGCCCCCGCCGCGCCCGCCGCCGCCCCGCAGGCGGAGCCGGCCGCGCGCGCCTCC
>JANRKA010000168.1:0-5191 GCA_033875325.1 Elusimicrobiota bacterium
GGCGGCGCGGGCGCGGCGGCCGCCGTGGTCCCGGCGGGCGGGTCCTCCGGGGCCTGGGCGGCGGCCGGGCGCGCCGCCGCGAGGGCGGCGAGCAGGAGCAGGACCGTCGTCGTGCCGCGGGCGGCGCCGGGGAGCATGAGCGGGAGCGATTCTATCACCTTCGGCCGACGATGGGAACGCGCTTGGGCGGGTGAAGGCGCCGGCTCGAGCGTCGGAGACGGCGGCGAGCGCAGGTGAGCGCGTCGCGGATCAAAATGGAGCGGGCGATGGGAATCGAACCCACGTCTGAAGCTTGGGAAGCTACCGTTCTACCATTGAACTACGCCCGCGGTAACGCCTCATTGTAGCGGTTTCCCCCCGTCCCCGGTCAAGGTTTGACGGGCCTCCTTCAAATCCGATATATTCGGTCAAGATTCACCGTCCCTATCATCTAAGGAGGCGCAATGGCCCAGGCTGAGTTCTTCTTCCGCTGGCTGCACGTGTTCTTCGGCATCGTGTGGATCGGTCACCTGTATTTCTTCAACTTCGTGAACCTGCCCCTCCAGGGCAAGCTCGACGACGCGGCCAAGAAGGCCGTCAACCCGCAGCTCATGCCGCGCGCCTTGTGGTGGTTCCGCTGGGGCGCGATGGTGACCTTCCTCTCCGGCCTGCTCCTGTTCACGCTGATCTTCTTCTACACGCCCGGCGTCGGCTGGGGCGCGAACATGTTGTTCCGCGGCGCCGAAGGCGGCCTCTCCGACCGCGCGCGCTGGATCATGTGGGGCATGTTGTTCGGCTCCGTCATGTGGTTCAACGTCTGGTTCATCATCTGGCCCGCGCAGAAGGGCCTGCTGTCGGGCAAGATCACGGGCGACGCCGCCGGCCCGGTGCGCGCGCGCGCCGCGCTGGCGTCGCGCATCAACACCTACCTGTCGGCTCCGATGCTCGTCGGCATGTTGGGCGCGGGCCATGCGGGCATGGCGTTCAGCTATCTCGCGCTCATCGGCGCCGCGCTCATCGGCTTCGTCGTCGTCAAGGGTTCCTACGCGCACTCGACCTTCGTCGGTCAGTCCGTCTAGGAGGGCCCATGTCCGGCATCCAGAACAATCCCTTCGTCATCGACGAGCAGCCCGGCCGCAAGGCCTGGTGCGCGTGCGGGCAGTCCGAGAAGCAGCCCTACTGCGACGGCTCGCACGCCCGCAAGAACACGGGGATGTCCCCGGTCATCTGCGAGCTCGCCGAGGCCAAGAAGGTGGCCTGGTGCGGCTGCCGGCAGTCCAAGAACAAGCCGTACTGCGACGGGACCCACCGGTCCCTGCCGCCTGTCGTTCCCCCGGCGCAGCCTTAAGACTTGCTCAGTAGCAAGTAAAAGGCCCCGGCTCGCAAGAGCCGGGGCCTTTTCATTAGCCAAGCGCTTGTTTTAATTCTTCCAATAGGCGTCTTACGTGCCGTTGCGACGGCTATTTTTGAGCTCTTTGCTATAGATGATTTCAGACAGGTACTGAGACGGAACGACGGCTGCAATGCCCATCGAAGACAGCGAAGCAGGTGTGACCGCAGTCTCGATGGCGATAAGCCTATTCACATCACGATAGGTTCCCTTCATGACGCCAATCAAATAAATTTTAGGCCGAACTGAAATGACAACTGTGCCTGCCTGCGCGGGGTCGCCAAGAAGGAAGACGGGTGAACCGCTGTTGCCACCGAATGAGGCCATTTCTAGCAGATGCAGGCGCTGTGGCGGTGCATTTTGAGTGAATTGGATTTTTTCATCGGTGAGGAGCGCGATTCTGCCGAATCGCGTGATTGGGCTGTTTCTGCGATAGCCCAAGTAAGGGGTGAAGAGTCCTTGGAAGAACACTTCCATTCCTTCTTTAAGTTTCGATTCTCGATCGGTTGGCAATAACCATTCTACTGGAATATATTTGTGCTGGAACTTAACGTGGTCCAAATGAACAGGTATGACTGCTATATCTACCGATTCGTCTTTGTGAAAGAACACAGTCTTATTCGCGCCGGAGGTAACAATTGGGAGTGGCACGACCTGGCTGGAGCCATCGTTGGTGTTGAGGCGAATTCCCAAGGCGCTATGCCATCTGCAGTTTGTGCCATCGTCTGCGCATTGCTGCAGTACGTGTTTGGCGGTTACAAAATAGCCGTATCCAGTATTGCCAGTAGACACCATGACGAAAAAGCCGGTGCCAAGAGGCCGTCCTGCAGCTGTATCCCCAATAAACGCAACAGATTGCTTTAACTCAGAAGGTAGGGATTCTGAAAAAGCCGGTACCGATACGAGTTGGGCGATGAGTAGTGTGCTTAGGGAGTAAGCTACGCGTCTAAACGCTAGCATGGTAGGGGTGGAGGCGGCTGCGCTGTTAGTGAATCAGACCGGCCGGCTCTTGGCCAGCTCGAGGAATTCCTTGCGCGTGCGGGCGTCCTTCTGGAACACGCCGAGCATGCAGGAGGTGGTCGTCGGCGAGTGGTGGCTTTCCGCGCCGCGCATCTCCATGCACATGTGGCGCGCCTCCATCACGACGGCGACGCCGCGGGGCTTGAGCTTGGAGTTGAGGGTGTAGGCGACCTCCATGGTCAGGCGCTCCTGGACCTGGAGGCGGCGGGCGAAGACCTCGACGATCTTGGGGATCTTGGAGAGGCCGATGATCTTGTTGTTGGGGATGTACGCCACGTGCGCCCGCCCGAAGAAAGGCAGCATGTGGTGCTCGCACATCGAGTAGAACGAGATGTCGCGCACCAGGACCATCTCGTCGTAGCATTCGGTGAACAGGGCCTGGTTGATGAGGGCGTCCAGGTCCACGCGGTAGCCGCTGGTCAGCTCGGCGAGGGCCTTGGCCACGCGTTTGGGGGTCTTGAGCAGTCCTTCTCGCTTGGGGTCCTCGCCCAGGTCTCTCAGGATGTCCGCGTAGTGCGCCTGGATGCGGGCGAGGTCCGGCTCGCCTTTGACCACCGGCGCCTTGGATTTGATGCGGGTCATCTTAGAGAGCGCTCAGCCACTCGAGGATGGTGCGCACCGGCGAGCCGGTCGCGCCCTTGGGGCCGTAGGGCCCCTCGCCGGACCAGAACGCGGTGCCGGCGATGTCGAGATGGGCCCAGGGCTTGCCGTCCACGAACTCCTGGAGGAAAAGGCCGCCGATGATGGAGCCGGCCTCGCCGCGCGCCTTGGAGATGTTGAGCAGCTCGGCGATGTTGCCCTTGATGTTCTCCTTGTAGTCCTCGACCAGCGGCAGCTCGCAGAAGGCCTCGTCGGCGCGTTTGCCCGCGCTCTGGAGGGCGGCGATGAGCCGCGAGTCGTTGCCCATGATGCCCGCGACCTTGGAGCCCAGCGCGATGACGACCGCGCCGGTCAAGGTCGCCATGTCCACGATGGCGTGCGGGTCCTGCTTGGCGGCCAGGCACAACGCGTCGGCCAGGATGAGGCGGCCCTCCGCGTCCGTGTTCCAGACCTCGATGGTCTTGCCGTTCATCGCCTTGAGCACGTCGCCGGGCTTGTAGGCGTCGGGACCGGGCATGTTGTAGGTGGCCGCGAAGATGCCGTGCACCTCGGCCTTGGGCTGCAGGCGCGCGATGACCTTGAACGCGGCGATGACGGAGGCCGCGCCGGCCATGTCGCACTTCATCTCCTCCATGGACTGCGCGGGCTTCAGCGAGAGGCCGCCCGAGTCGAAGGTCACGCCCTTGCCGACCAGGGCGACGCGTTTCTTGCCGCCGGTCTTGGGTTTGTAGACCATGTGGACCATGACGGGCGGCTGGGCCGAGCCGCGGGCCACGCCGAGGAAGGAGCCCATGCCGAGCTTCTCGGCCTCGGCCTTGTCGATGACCTTGACCGTGACGCCCGAGCCCTTGAGCGTGAGCGCGAGGTCGGCGAGGCTCTGCGGCGTCTTGTCGGAGGGGCCGCGGTTGACGAGGTCGCGCGCGAGCGCGACGGCTTCGGCGTAAAGCGCCGCCTTGGCGACGGCTTTCTCGACGGCGACGCGCGAGGCGGCGTCGGCGACGAGGAAGGCCTCGGCGAGCTTGTCGTCCTCCCCCTTCTTGTACTCCTCGAACTTATAGGAGGCCAGCAGGAGGCCCTCGGCGGCGGCCTGCGGGTGCTCGGCGCCGAGCAGGGCGATGGAGGGGCGCTTGCCGCGCAGGGCCGAAAGCAGCGCGCCGGCGGCGCGGCGGTAGGCCTCGGAGCCCGCTCCCTTCTTCTTGCCCAAGCCGACGGCATAGACGCGGCGGGGCTTGCCGATGAGCTCGAGGTCGACGCGGCAGACTTCCTTCGCGCCGCCCTTGAACCCTTCCGCCTTGAGGGCCGCCGACAACGCGGACTTGGCGGCGGCGGGCAGGAGTTTCGCTCCGGCCAGCGAGCCGTCGTCGTAGCCGAACACGGCGAGGTCGCGGGCGTCGGCTTCCAGGGATTTCAGGGCGAGCGTTTTGACGGCGATCATGGGCGTTTCTCCTCGTGGACCAGATAGGGCGAGACCAGGGCGGCGAGGGCCGCGCCCGCGAGGGGCCCGACCCAATAGACGTAGTGGTGCGTCCAGAAACCGGAGGCGATGGCCGGGCCGAAGGCCCGGGCCGGATTGAGGGCCGCGCCGGTCAGCGGCCCGGCGGCCAACGCGCCGAGCAAGGTGGCCGCGCCGATGGCCAGCGGCCCGCGGCGGCGCGCGCGCGCGTCGTTGGACGCCGCGACGGCGCAGGCGAGGAAGAAGGTCAAGACGGCCTCGACGAGGGTGGCGGAGCGGTAGCCGATGCCCTGGAGCGCGCAGGCGCCCAGCGAATAAGGCGGCTCGAGCAGGTCGGGACGGCCGGAGAGCGCGGCGCGCAGGAACAGCGCCGCGCAGGCCGAGCCCAGGAGCTGCGCGGTGAGCGCGAAGACCGCTTGCAGGGCGCCGATGCGCTTGAAGCCCGCGTCGGCGAGGGTCAACGCGGGGTTGAAGCGGCCGATGGCGCCGGGGAAGGAGTGGAAGGCGGCCACCGTCGCCGCCGCGTAGGCCAGCGCCACGCAGCCGGGGCCCAGCCTCCCCCCCGTGAGCGCGTCCATACACACGGCGCCCGCCGCGCCCAGGACGAGGCAGAATGTGCCCGACAGTTCAGCGGCGAACGCCCGCAAGCCGACCATTTCCGCAGGATATCACATTCGGAAAGGGACAGGCACCAACTGAGAAAGGGGACAGGAACTGAGAAAGGGGACAGGTACCTAACTCAGTTTTCG
>JANRKA010000169.1:0-27207 GCA_033875325.1 Elusimicrobiota bacterium
CAGCGCGCGTTCGGCGGCGAGCCAGGGCGTGCCGGGGGCGGCCCGGAGCGCGGCGTCGAGCCGGGCCAGCGCCTCCTCGAGGCGTCCGGCGCGCGCCAACGCGCGGCCCAAGGCGGCGAGGGCGCGCGCGCTGCCCGGGTCGAGCTCGACGGCGCGTTCGGCGTCCTCGACGGCCTGGCTGTAGCGGCCGGCCGCGGCGCGCACCTCGGCGCGCAGCGCGTTGCGGTCGGGAGACTCGCCCTCGCGCCCGATGAGCGCGTCCAGGCGCGCCAGCGCGGCGGCGTGGTCCTTGCCCCCCTTCCAGCCGCGGTCGGGCGGCGCCAGCGGGGCGCTCATGGGCGCCTCCCGTCGCGTTCGCCGCACTTGGAGCAGCGGCCGCAGGCGAGGCCGGCCTTCGGCCGCAGGCAGGAGAAGGTCAGGTGGAACGGGAAGTCCGGGCGGCGGCGCCGGACCTGCTCCTTGCTCAGGCTACGGTAGGGCGCGATGACGCGCGCCGGGAGCTTGAAGGAGTCGCGGATGGCCCGCTCCATGTCCCGGAAGAAGGCGCGTGTGGCGTCGGGGAAGGGGTTGCCGGCGAGGGTGGCGATGGCGATCTCGCGCGCGCCGACGCGATGGGCGAGCGCGGCCGCGCAGGTCAACAGCAGGAGGTTGCGCCCGGGCAGATAGACGGAGTCCCACGCGTCTCGGTCGCTGGGCGTGCCGCGCCCGTCGCGGCTCCAATGCCTCTCGGGGATCATCAGGGCCTTGGCGCTCATCACGGTCAACGGCTTCAGGTTCGGGCGGCGGATGGCGCGCAGCTGGCGGCGCAGGCGGCGCAGCTCGGCCTCCTCCCACAGGAAACCGCAGCGCACGAACAACGGGAACACGACGCGCCCCGAGGCGGCGAGTTCGTCGGCCAGCACCCCGCTGTCCTCCCCGCCGCTGGTGAGCGCGACCACGGGCGCCTTCTTCACGCGGCGGCTCCTTGGCGCAGGCGCGGGTCGAGGGCGTAGGCTTTCTCCAGGGCCTTCGTCGCGTCCTTGGGTTTGCCCAAGGCTTCCAGCGCCACGGCGCGGCCGACCTGGGCCAAAGCGTGCCTCGGCTCGGCTTTGGCGGCGGCGTCGAAGTCCTTGAGCGCGGCTTTGGCGTCGCCCGCCTCCAGGCGCGCCTGCCCCAGCCAGACGCGCCCGTCGGCGTAGGCGGGCAGGACCTTGGCCGCGGCGGAGAGGTCGGCCAGGGCGCCGGCGGCGTCGCCGCCGCGCAGGCGCAGCTCCCCGCGCCAGGCCGCGGCCCAGGCCAGGCCGCCGTCGAGGGCCAAGGCTCGGTCCAGGTCGGCGCGCGCGCCCGCCGCGTCCCCGCGGCCGCGCCGCCACGCGCCGCGCCACGCGTAGGTCCAGGCGTGGGCCGGGTCCGAGGCGACGGCCGCCGGCTCGGAGCCGAGGAAGTCGTAGGCGTGCGAGAGGTTGCCGTCCGTGCGCACCGCCTCCAGCACCTCGGCGAACCCGGGACCGGGTCTGCCGCAGGCGCGCAGGACTTCCCCGCGCAGGGCGCGCATCCAGGCGATGCCCGGCCGGGCCTTCACGGCCTTGTCGAGCGCCGCCAACGCCTCCTTGTGTTTGCCGAGCTTGCGCAGTATCTCGCCGCGCCAGCCCAAGGCGTAGGCCGGGTCCTTGGCATCGGCTTTCTCCGCGGCCTTCGTGTCCTCGAGCGCGCCCGCGAGGTCGCCGGCGTAACGCTTGGCTTTGGCGCGCACGACGAACACCCAGGCCCAGCGCGGGTCGGCCGCGACCGCCTTGTCGGCGGCGGCGACGGCGTCGGGGAAACGGCCCGCGCCGCGGCGCGCCTCGCTGAGCAGCACCCAAGCGCTCGCGCTCGCGGCGTCGAGCTCGAGCGCGGCCTCGGCGTCGGCCGCGGCGCCGTCCATGTCGAGGAGGTGCCGCCGGCCCTCGCCGCGGGCGCACAGCCGCCCGGGGTCCTTCGGCGCCAGCGCGACGAGGCGGTCGAGGTCCGCCAGCGCCAGGTCGTGGCGGCCGCGGTTGCGCTGCGCCTCGGCGCGGCGGCCGAGGGCCTGCGCGTCGCCCGGGTCCTTGGCCACCAACGCGTCGAGGATGGCCACGGCCTCCTCGTGGCGGCCCTCGCGCGCGGCGCGTTCGGCGGCGGCGAGGCTCACGCGGCCCCCCGCGAGAGCTCGGCGACGAGGCGGCGCGCCTCTTCGTATTCGGGATGGATGGCGAGCGCGGCTCGGAGGTCCTCCAGCGCCGCGGCGGTCCGCCCCTGCGCCGCGCGCGCCAACGCGCGCCCGCGGCGCGCCCAGGCCGAGCGGAAGTCCAGGCGCGCGGCCGCGGTGAAGTCCTTCTCCGCATCGCGCGGCCAGCCCGCGGCCAGGCGCGTCTCGCCGCGCCAGCCGTACGCGTCGGCCGAGCGGCCGTCGCGACGCAGGGAAAGACTCAGCGCCGACTCGGCTTCGGCGAGGCGCCCCAGGCGCAGCAGGACCAGGCCGCGCAGGGCCAGCACCCACGCCGCGCGCGGCGCCAAGGCGGCCGCGCGGTCCAGGCACTCCAGGGCCTCGGGCTCGCGGTCTGCGTGCAGCAGCGCGTGCCCGCGCCAGGCCCAGGCCCGCGCGTCGCCGGGCGCGGCCAACAGGCGCCGGTCCAGCAAGACCAGCGCCGCCGCGCGTTCGGCCGGCTTGGCGTCGGGGCGGCACCAGGCGTAACGCGGCCCGAGGGCGTGCGCGGCGCCGAGGTCGGCCAGCGCCCCGTCGAGGTCGCCCAGGGCGCGGCGCGCCAGCGAGCGCTGGTGCAGCGCCCAGGCACGGGCGTCGGCGGCCTGCTCCGGGTCGAGCGCGCCCGAGGCCCGCGAGGGGCGCAGGGCGAGACCCAGGTCGGCCAACGCCCGCTTCGGCCGGCCCAACGCGATGAGCAGCGCGGCCCGCCACGCCCTCGCCGGCCGGTAGTCCGGCGCGAGCCGCAGTCCCTCGTCGAGCGCGGCCAGCGCCCCCGCCGGGTCCCCCTCGTGGCGCAGCGCCTCGCCCAGCCAGCAGCGCAGCCAGCCCTCGTCGGGAGCCATACGCGCGGCCTCGCGCAGCAGCTTGGAGCCCTTGTACGACGCGCGCGGGCCGGAGAGGTCGAGCCGGGCCTTGATGGCGAGCAGCTCGGGAGAACGGCGCCGGGCGAGGGCGCCGTCCATCGCTTGCGCCGCCTCGTCCATCTTCGACTCCGACCTGAGCGCGAACGAGAGGATGACCTTGGCCCACGCGGAGGCCGTTTCGTCCGCGAGGGCACGGCACTTCGCGGTCAGGCCGGGAAGCGGCGGCAGCGCCAGGTCGCCGTAAGCGACCACCGCCGAGGGCGGCAGGCGGTCGGCCGCCTCCAGGTCGGCGAGCGCCCGCTCGCGAGGGCCCGCCGCGGCGCGCAGCAGCAAGGCGGGCAGGCAGGCGGGGTCGGCGCGCAGGCAGCGGTCCAAGGCGCGCCGGGCGTCGCGCCGGGCGCCGCGGGCCAAGGCCCGCCGCGCCGCGACCAAGGCCGCCAGGCCCTTCAACTGATGCGGCATCGGATCACCGCCTCGCGCAGGTAGTCGCGCATGCGGGGGTCCGTGCGGGCGGCGAGCGCGACCTTGTCCATGAAGGCGCGGGCCATCTCGGTGCGCCAGCGGTAGGGGTCGTTGCCTTCGTTGACCTGCGGGTTGCTGTAGTAGTCCGCGGTGCAGTTCTTGCACCGGTCCGTGTCCAGGTCGAAGGTGCAGGAGCGCCAGCGCTCGGGCACGCCGGACGCCGCGTCGCCCACCTTGGACTTCCTGCGCCCCTCCCAGTCCACGAAGGCGAACGGGTAGAACGAGAAGCTCCCGTCGGGGTAGGTCTCCATCGAGGAGTGGAACGGGCACCAGTCCTCGAGCACGACGCCCTCCTTGAGCATGAGCGGCACCAGCGAGCAAACGACGGAGCGGAAGCGCCCGGCCTGCGCCTCCTCCCAGATGTAGTCGAACACCTTGGCCAGCATCGGGCGGAAGAGATGTTTCTTGTCCTTCCAGCCGAAGCCGTGGATGACCTCGATCTCGATGTTCTCGAAGCCGAGCCCGACGAGCGTCTTGTAGTTGTCGAGCATCCTCTCGACGTTGTCCGTGTGCACGCACTGGATGGCCATCGAGCGGCGCTTGCCGATGGTGTCGAAGATGAGCGGCAGGTTCGGGAGCATCTTCTCCCAGGAGCCGCCGCCGTTCTTGAGCTTGCGATGCGCGTCGTGCGTCGCGGCGTCGCCGTCCATGCTCACGGAGAGGAAGAAACGCTGCTCGGCCAGGAACTCCAGCCACTCGCGCTTGAGCGGCAGGCCGGCGCTGGTGCAGATGGAGAGGTCGAGGTCCTTGCCGGCCTTCACCGCCTCTTGGCGCGCGTAGAGGGCGATGTCGCGCGCCGTCTCGAAGTTCACGAAGGGCTCGCCGCCGTAGAGCAGGAGCTTCTTCACGGCGCCGGGAGACGAGAGTTGGAAGCGCACCAGGCTGGTCACGTGCTCCCAGGAGATGAGCTCGCCGGAATCCTTGTCGATGAAGCAGTACTCGCAGCGCAAGGGGCAGGCGGTGTTGATGGCCACCTTGAAGCGGCGGATCTCCTTGTTGCTCGCCAGCCCCAGCGCCCTCAGGCGCTCGAGCTCCTTCGGGCCGTACGCCGCGCCCGGCTCAGACGACGCGGGCGCGCGCATAGATGTCCTCGAAGGCGGGATGGTCGCCGCACAGGTCCACGAGCTCGGCGAGGCCCTCGGCGAAGGCGTCGGCGGCGCGGCGGAAATTGGCGAGCGCGAGCTTGGGGTCGCGTCCGGCTTGTCGGGCGTGGGCCACCACGCCGATGGGGCAGAACACCTCTTTGTCCCCGCCCCCGATCTTCTCGATGTAGGCGGCGAACTCGGTCAACTGCCTGCCGCGGCCGTCCCAGTCCATGCCCGCGTCGGCGCCGCCGGTGAAGAGTTCCTTGGCCTGGCCCACGGGGAAGGACAGGCCTTTGTCGCAGGAGTAGTAACGGCCGTCGGGCCCCAGCACCATGTTGTGGCAGTCGTGCCACCAGCGCTCACCGAGGCGGTTGGCCTCCAGGTTCTGCATGACCGAATACAGGATCTGGATCTGCGGCGGCCTCGTGCCGGAGTCGAGCAGGGCCTTGTACCAGCGCGCCAGGCCCGACAGCGCCTTGCGCATCACGGCGAGTTTGGCCTCGGGCCAGTCTTCGTAGAGTTCCGGATTAAAGGTGATGCGTCCGAACCCCATCTGCTGGAACGCGTGGATGTTGGAGAGCAGGCGGTCCACGGTGTCGGCGGTGAAGACCAGGCTCACGCCGAGGTGAGACTTGTCCAAGGGCTTGAGCTTCTCCATGGCGTCGTCGTAGACCGAACGGTCCGTGGTCTTGTAGTAGACGCGGTGCTTGTCGTTGTCCTCTTTGCGGCCATCGAGACTGATGGTGCAATGGACGCCGACCTCGTTCATGAAGGCGACCTTCTCGGGCGTGAGCAAGGTCCCGTTGGTGAAGGTCTGCAGGATGATGTCGGGCCCGCCGCGCTCGCGGGCGTAGCGCGCGGACTCTTGGAACAGCCTCCAATCGAGCAGGGGCTCGCCGCCCAGGAAGGTGACCTTGCGGTCCGGGGACGGCACGGCCTCGCAGAACTCGTCCACCGCCCGCCGCACCTGCCCGATGGTCAGCCGCGCGCCGGGTCCCTGATTGACCGCGACGTAGCAATAGCTGCAGGCCAAGTTGCAGCTATCGGACAGATAGACGGCCAGATGATCGAGTTGCCCCATAAAGCCCGAGCCTTCGGACCCGAGACGGGCCGACGACTAGGCCTTGTTCAGCAGCGCGGGCAGCACCAGCCGCCGCGGCAATGCGAGCCGTGGGAGCCGTGGGAGCCGTGCGACCCGTGCGACCCGTGCGACCCGTGCGAGCCGTGCGAGCCGTGGGACCCGTGCGACCCGTGCGAGCCGTGCGAGCCGTGGGACCCGTGCGAGCCGTGCGAGCCGTGGGACACGTGCGAGCCGGCGCCGCCCGAGTTGTGCAGGTAGTTGGAGTGCTGGGCCGGAGCGGGCGCCGACTTGAGCAGCGCCGCGCCGATGATGCCGAGGGCCGTCGCGGTCTTCACCACGTTGCCCTTCGTGATCTTGCCTTCCTCGGAGCTCAGGAACACCGAGGCGTCCTTCTTGAGCGACGGGAGCAGGGACTTCTTGGCCTTCTTGGCCTTGCCCTTGCCGCCTTTCGCCTTCGATTTCTTCTTGGCCATGATCTCCTCTCGCTTCTCGCGTCTTAACGGTCCTTGTACTCCAGCCACGACTCGAGTACTTTACGCTTTTCGGGGTCCTGAAGTCGCGTGAACAACTCGTCGAACACGCCCATCATCTTGCCGCACCAGCCGTTGGTCGGCATCTGCCCCCACAACGAGCCCTGGGTGGCGTGGCCGTGCACCGGCTGGACGGTGCAGAACGGGTTGTAGGCGCATTGGAAACACATCGGCTGGGACCAGGGCGAGGCGGCGTAGAGCGACGCCTTCACCGTGGGGTGCTCGATGAGGTCCTCGTAGCGGGAGCGGCCGACTTCGCCGATCTTGAAGAAGCCGTCCCCGTCGGCGGCGAGCAGGCGGCCGTCCTCGGCCGTGTACACGGAGCCGTCCCAGTCGTAGGCCAGGCGCGCGACGCCGTCGGCGTACGGGAAGCGCCAATGCCGCCCTTGGAGCACGCGCAGGAGCAGCACGAGGGCCATCTTCTCGTAGGCCTTCACGCCTTTCGAGTCGAGCTTGATGAGGTGGTCGATGGCGCGGCCGTAGAAGGCGGCGTATTCGGCGGGCGTGTAGCCGATGGTCTCCCAGGAGCGGCGCGCGAAGCCGATGGGGTCCAGGGGGCCGAGCTGGACGCGCTCCAGGCCCAACTCGACGAGCTGGTCGATGACGGCCTCGGGCTGAGAGAGGGAGAAGCGCGACACCGTGCAGATGGCGTTGGGCGCGTCGAGCTTGGCGCCGGCGGCGCGCCGCGCTTGGATGGCCTTGAGGCGGTCCACCACGAGCTCGTGCGAGTTGCCGCCCAGGAAGGTGCGGTTCTTGTTGTGCAGGGCCGCCGGCCCGTCGAGGGAGGTGCAGAAGCTCACGCCCTGCTCGCAGAGCCAATCGAGCTTGGCGTCGTCGAGCAGGGAGAAGTTGGAGATGAGGCCGAAGTGGAGGTCCTTGCGGCGCTCCCGATTCTTGAGCTTGGCGTATTCGACGACGAACTTGACCACGGGCCAGTTGAGCAGGGGCTCGCCGCCCTGGAACTCGATGGTCAGCTTCGGGTTCGGGGAGTCGAAGGCGAGGTCCACGGCGCCGGCGGCGGTCTCGGGCGTCATGTCCGTCTCGACGCGCGAGGCGTCCACCACGCTGGCGTGGCAGTAGACGCACTTGAAGTTGCAGCGCCGGGTGACGACGACGGTGTGCACCGAGGGGCCGGGCCAGCGCAGGAGGAACCGCTCGACCGCGGACTCGGCCAGGCGCTTGAAGTCGAGCTGGTCGCGCACGAAGTCCTTCCGGCTGAGCTCCTGGCCCAGAGGCTCCTGGTCGCCCACGCCGCCCGCGAGGAAGCGGCGGTAGTCGGCCTCGCCCAACACGGCATGTTCCCCGGCGTCGTTGGTCAGGAGGACCTTGCCGCCCAACAGGCGCGCGTTGTGGGGCGCGACCTTGCGGGGCTCCTTCTCGAGGAGCCCGGAGGGCGAGGTCAGGCGGGAGCCGCGCTCAGCCAACGCTCGTCTCCGGGGGGATGGGAGAGCCCTGCGGCGCGATGCGTTTGGGCATCGTGCGGCGGATCTCGTCGGCGGTCTCGGCGAGGAGCTTCTTCACCTCGGCCTGGAAAGCGGGCGATTTCTCCCCTTCGGGCGCGGCCGGGGGGTTCTCCCCCCCGCGGGCGGCGAGCAAGGTCTGCGCGGCGATGAGGTCGGCGACCTTGCGGTTGAAGCGGGCGACGACGAAGCGGTACTCCTGGTTGAGCAGCTCGTTGGCGAACTCCCCGGCCAGCGCCTCCAGCCCCTTCGCGTCGAGCGCCTTGCGCGCCTTCAGCGTCAGCTCGTGGCGGCCTTTGGCCAGGCCGGCGGAGGCCTCGCAGCGGTTCTCGAACACGGCGGCGGCGATGCGCAGCGCGTCCTCGGAATACACCTTGGTCGGGACCGAGAAGGAGACCTCGCGGGCCTTGGCGTCGATGTCGAGCTTCATGAGGCGGCCTCCACGGCGTCGTCTGAAGGGATGATGTCGTTCTCCTGCCACTTGCACTGGTCGCGCACGAGCCAGGCGTCGAAGATCCTGCGCGCCTGCGGGTCGCGCAGGCGCTTCATGAGAGCGTCGAAGATGCCCATGTGGGTGAAGCACCACGGGCTCGTCGGCATCTGCCCCGCGACCGAGCGCTGCATCTCGTAATGGAACACGGGCTCGGCGCCGCACCAGGGCTTGTAGGCGCACTGCCCGCACATGGGCTGGGTCTCGAGGTTGGACGCCGCGGCGCAGGCGCGCGCGGTCGGGTGGTCGAGCACCTCGTGCCACGAGTCGCGGCCGACGACGCCGACCTGGAAGAGGGGGTCGCCCTGGTGGTCCACCATGCGGCCCTCGTCGCTGACGAAGATGCGGCCGTCGTAGTTGTAGGCCAGGCAGCCCAGCACCGCGCCGGCGGGCCAGCGCAGGTCCATGAAGCCCGGGTCCTCGCCCTTGACGATCTTGGTCAGGAGGATGAGCGCGTTGCGCTCCATGATGGTCCCTTTGCCCGTGGCGTTGAGCTCGAGGATGTAATCGAGCGTGTCCTCGTAGAACCTCACGAAGTCGGCCGCGTCGTAGCCGATCTCGTGCCACACGCGTTTGGCGTAGCCGATGGGCGAGAGCGGGCGCAGGAAGATCTGGTCCATGCCCAGCGACGCGTAGAGGTCCACGATCTCCCGGCCGCGCGGCAAGGAGAAACGCGTCGTGGTCATGAGCGCGCTGGGCAGGTAGTGGCGCTTGGACGGGTCGGCCTTGGCGCGGTCCATGATCTTGGAGAGCCAGGAGACGACCTTGGGCTGGGCCTCGCCGCCGCCGAGGAACGGCCGGTTCTTGTTGTGCAGGTCGGCCGGCCCGTCGAGCGAGGTGCAGATGGACACGGCGTTCTCCTCGAGGAACGCCAGCTTGTCGTCCGTCATCAAGGTGAAGTTGTTGACCAGCGCCAGGATGAGGCGGCGGTTGGCCGCCTTGGCCTTGGCGCGGGCGTATTTGACGACGAACTTCACGACGGGCCAGTTGAGCAGCGGCTCGCCGCCCTGGAACTCGATGCAGATGGACGGGTTGGGCGTGGAGAAGATGAAGTCCACCGTCTTCTTGGCCGTCTCCAGGTCCATGTCGGTGTCGGTGCGGGAAGGATCGACCACGGACGAATGGCAGTACTGGCACTTCTGGTTGCAGCGCAAAGTCACCACCATCATGTGAAGGGAGGGGCCGGGGATGTGGCGGAAGCCCGTCTGCTTCAAGTAGGACGCGGCGAGGTCGGGGAAATCCAGGCGCCCGGAGAGGAAGCCGCGCGAGGCCAGCTCCGCGTGCAGCGGGTCGGACTCCGGGACCCGCCCCGAGAGGAAGCGCTCGAAGTCCGGCTTGTCGAGCATCAGCCAGCGGCCCCAGTCGTTGGTGAGCAGCACCCAGGCGCCGAAGTCCCGGAAGTTGAAGGGGCCGAGACCCTTGGGGTCGGCCTTCAAGCCCGCGGGCAAGGAGGTCAGCCGGCTCACTCCTTGGCGCCTCCCTTCTGCGTCTCCTGCTGCGCTTCCCACGAAGGCGAGACGCCTTTGGGGTCGGCGACCGCCTTCTTGGCGTTCATGTCCTTGATCTCGGACTCGACCTCGGCGATGAGGCGCTCGATCTCCGAGCGCTGCTCGTCGGTGAGCTGCTCGGGCGCGGCCTCGGCCGCGGGCGCCGCCGGCTTCTGTTGGGCGAGCGCGACCGCGTTCTCGGCCACGAACTCGCGCACGCCGCGGTTGGCCTTGGCCACGGCCCAACGCAATCTCTGCGACGCGAGCTCCGCTTCGAAGTCCGCGCGCAGGTCCGCGGCCTTGACGCCGGGTTTGGGCGCGAGCGCGACGATGAGCGTCTTGACCTTGTCGCCTTCGAGCGCCACCCAGGCGCGGTCCATCATGAGATAGGCGGCGCCCAGCGCCGGCTCGAGCCCCGATTTCTTGAGGTCGAGCGTGAAGACGAGCCCCGAAGACGGAGCCGCCTTCTTTTTCGCGGCGGGTTTACGCGACGCGGCCGGACGGGACTTCTTCTTGGGGCTCATTCGGGGTTATTCCTAATAGGGTGCGCCTATCCCCGGATTTTAACAGGAGTATCGGGCGGTGTCAACGCCCCATTTCTCCAATGCCGGCAAGCGTTTTTCCGCATCCCACGAGGAAAACAGCGCGTCGAGAACGCCCATGTGGACGATGCAGCGGGGGCTGTCCGGCAGGCGGCCCCACGGCGACCCCTGTTCGATTTGATGGACGGAAGGCGGGACCGTGCAGAGCAGGCGGTAGGCGCAGTCGCCGCACAGCGGCTGCACGTCGCGCCAGGAGCCGGCGGCGATGAGGCGCACCAGCGGCGCCTTGGCCAACTCCTCGAAACGCAGGCGCGCGGCGGGACCGAGGGCGTAGGTGGCGTCGCCGGCCTCCGCCAGCGCGAGGCCGTCCTCCGAGGAGTAAACGCCGCCGTCGGGCGCGTAGGCCAAGGTCTCCAGCAGGTCCACGCCGGGCCGCTCCGCCGCGCGGCCGCCGAGGAGGGCCGCGGCCCACTCGTCGTTGGGGCCGTCCTCCCAGCGCTCGAGCAGGCGGCCGAGCGCGGCCGCGTAGAAGGCGACGAAGCGCCGCGCGTGGGCGGCCGTGCGCGCCGTCGGCGCGAAGAGGACCGAGCCGACGCCGCGCGCGGCGAGCAGGTCCACCCACGCCTCGGGGTCGCGGGCGCCCGGCCCGACGCGCACGAGCGCGCGCGCGCAGGGACGCAGGGCCGACGGGGACGGGGCGCCGTCGGCGTCGAGCTCGACGCGCAGGGCGACGCCGCGCTCGGAGAGGAAGCCGGCCAGCGCGCCGCCCGCGTCGCCCCTGACGCGCGCGACGAGGGTCAACCCGCGACGGGACCATTCCGCCTTCTTCTCCGCGTAGCGGGCCGCGAAGCGCAGCGTCGCGCCCGCGGCCGCGGCGTCGTCGGTCGCCAGCTCCAGCGTCAGCGCCGGCCGCGGCGTGGCGAAGGCGAGGTCCACGCAGTCCTTCGCCGTCTCCGGCGTCATCGTCGCGCCGCGGCGCGAGACGAAGAGCAGGTGCGTCGCCGGTCCGCGCCAGTTGAGCAGGCCGGTCTCGACGAGCTCCCGCGCCAGCGCGTCGGCGTCGAACGCGTCGGCCAGGACGCCGAGCGGGGCCAGGCGCGCGCGCAGGGCGTCCGCGGGCGGCAGCCCGCGCAGGAAGCGGTCGTAGTCGTCGACGGAGAGACGCGCCACGCGCCCCGACGGCCCCGCGACGAGCACGGTGGCGCCCACGCGACGCGCGCGGTGCGGGCCCACCGAGCGGTGGGCCGAGACCGGCGCCGTCCAGTCCGCCAGCCGCGTCAATCGCCCCTCCGCGCGCGTTCGAGCAGGCGCTCCGCGTCCTCGCGGCGGTCCGCGGCCACGGTCGGCTCGAGCATCTCGAGCGGGTCCTCGGGCGCGGCGGGGAAGCCCTCGGCGAGCAGGCGCGACGAGAGCGCCCGCGCGGCCGGGCCGGCGGCCTTCACGCGCGACTGCCGCCAGGCGTGCGACAGGGCCTCGTCGAGCAGCTCGTCCAGCAGCGCGGCCGCGCGCGCGCCCTCCACCTCGACGATCCAGCGCGCGCCGTCTGACGACAGGGAGACGGCCCCGCGGCCGGAGAGGACGAGCGCGGCGGCGGCCAGGTCCGCCCTGGCGTACAAGACCTTGGGCACCTTGGCCGAGGCCTTCAAGCGCCCCCCTTCCGGCGCAGGTCTTCCCAGTTGCGGCGCCGCTCCGGCGCGAGAGTCGGCGCGGCCTCGGCCTCGGCGAGCAGGGCGGTTATCTCCGCGTCCACCTCGGGCGGCAGCGCCTCGTCGGGCTGGGCGCGCTTGGCGTCGGCGTGGGCGGCGAGCGTCAGCGCCTTGGCGAGCAGGGCGGCCTCGGCCGCGCGCCCCCGCGCGCGGATGGAGGCGCGGCGCCTCTCTCCCTCGTAAGCGGACCAGAACGCCTTCGCCAGGCCTTTCCCCCCGCCGGGCCGGGCCGTGAGCACGGCGACGAGCGTCCCGCCCTTCAGGTCGAGACGCACGTGCGCGCGCTCGAGCAGGCGGTAGGCGGCGCCGCGGAAGGCCTCGCGGTCGCCGCCGCGCGGGAGCCGGACCGTCTCAGACATGCGCGGGGTCGCCGGCGGCGGCGATGGGTTGGTAGGGGTTGTCGGAGAGCGTCACGGGCCGCGGTGCCCGGATGGGCGCGACGTCGGGCGCGCCCATGTGCTTGAGGTAGGAGCGGTGCACGCCCACGCACTGGGCCTTGTAGAGGCAGGACGCGCAGCCGTCGAGCCAGGTGACCTTGAAGCCGGCCAAGGTCCGCCAGACGCGAGGCCACAGCCGCGTCGGCACGGCGCACAGGGAGAAGTGGTACAGGCGCGCGTCCTTGAAGCCGGACAGCTTGTCGAAGTTGCGGTCGATGGCCGCGGCCGCGTCGCTCTGCGTGAACAGGAGGCGGTCTCTGTACTTCTCGGCGAAGCCCTCGACCTCCTCGAAGAGGAACACCACGCGGTCCACCCAGGGGAAATCCTTGAGCAGGAAGTCGAGCAGGCCGTCGAGGTACTTGGCCTGGACCTTGGTCATGATGACGCGTATCTCGACGAGCTGGCCGGGCCGGCGGTGGCGCGCGAGGTGGCGCAGTCCCGCGGTCGTGTCCGCGAAGGAGCCGGGCGTGCGCGAGATGCTCTCGTGCGTGGGCGCGTCGTAGCCGAACAGGGGCACCGCGACCTCGAAGGGCCGGTAGCCGATGCCGCACACGCGCCGCGCGAAGTCCTCGTCGGCGAACATCCGGCCGTTGGAGAGCAGGCGGATGAGGTTGGACGGGAACTCGCGGCGGATGAGGGCCAGTATCTTGAGGAAGTCGGGGTGCAAAGTCGGCTCGCCGCCCGTGAGGTTGAAATAGTCCCGCACCTCGTCGAACTTCACGAAGGTCTGCAGGCCCCGCTTGTAGTCGTAGAGCTTCTTGGCCAGCGCCTCGTAGGAGTAGCGCTCCTCGGTGTGCCGGAACCCCTCGACGGGGTTCGAGCAGAACACGCACCCGATGTTGCACTGCGGCCAGATGGGGAAGTCAGGCACGGGCTTTCACCGGGACCTTGACCGGCATGAACTCGGAATCGTCGTAACGGCGGAGGTACTCCTTCCAGATGCCCTCGCAGGAATCGTAAAGGGAGCAGCCGACGCATTTGTCGGTCTTCGACCGACCGGCCTGCACGCGCGAGGCGCCCACGTCCTCGTTCTTGAAGTCGGGGGCCCAGTGGCGCGTGCGGAAGGTCTGGACCTCGCGGATCTCGGAGATTTGGTCCAGGTGGTCGGGGAAGTGGCACAGAGGCACGTAGCGCGCCACGAAGTCGCGCGTGCCCCCCTTCCTCCCGACGTCGAGCGTCTCGCGGATGTAGGGCGCCGCCTCGGAGATGCGCGGCACCAGGCCGTTGAAGTTGGTGTAGGCGCCGCCGTAGGTCGGGTCCACGAAGATGAACTCCACGTGGTGGATGCCGAGCTTGAGGAACAGGCGGCCGATGTCGGGCAGGTGCTTCATGTTCTGCTTGATGACGGTGCAGTTGCCGAAGATCCTCTCCAAGCCCTCGTTCCTGGCGTTCTGAACCGCCTTCATCAAGTCGTCGAACGCCCCCGGCGCGTACACCAGCTCGTCGTGCAGCTTGGCGTCGTGGCCGTGGATGGAGAAGACGAGGTCGGTGACGCCGGCCTTGACCGTCTCGCGCGCGAAATCGGGATAAGCCAGCATGCGGCCGTTGGTCACGACGACGATGTCCTTGAAGCCGAGTTTCTTGGCCGTGCGCACGAGCGGGATGAAGTCGCGGCGGATGGTGGTCTCGCCGCCGATCATCTCCAGGTACTCCACGCCGGCGGCCTTGGCCGTCACCATCTCCTCGACGATCTGCCGCGTGCTCTTGTCGGGCAGGTCGCGCTTGTTCAAGTCGATGCAGAAGTGGCAGTGCGCGTTGCAGGAGAAGCCGGTGAACAGCACCAGTTTCTGCGTCTTGCCGCCGGAGGGCGGCGTCCAGCCGGGCCCCTCCTCCTTCTTCTTCACGCGGCGGGCACCTCCGTGACGAGGTTCCAGACGTATTTGCCCTTCGTGAACACGCGTTTGACCGCGCCCATCTTGATGAGGGTCTCGGCCGCGTTGATGACGGCGTTCTCGTCCTTGCAGTCCTTGCAGATGGCCAAGGTCTCGGCCAGGTCGAGGAACTGCTTGGTGGTGAGGTTGTTCTTGATCTTGAGCACGGCGAGCACGCACTGCTCGTTGTCCGTGAGCACACCCTGGCGGCCCTCATGCTTCGCGCGGCCCGAGAACGGGGCGTCGTAACGCTCCGGGACCTTCAGGATGGGCTGTATCTCGTCGGTGCCGAAGTAGCGCGCGTAAGAGGCGTCCCAGCCGATGCACCGGTCGTTGTACACGCACTTCTTGCAGGCGTCGGTCTTGGTGGTGTGCGCCTGGGCCGTCATGTCCAGGTCGCGTTTCTCCCCCTTGGGGTTGACCACCATGGTGTTGAAGGCCGACCAACCCAGCATCTGCTGCTCGTAGCCCGGCAGGACGCAGGGCGTGAAATGCAGGAGCAGCGGGGGCTTGGGGTAGTTGATCCTGGTGAAGACCTCGTAGGCCTTCTTGATGTACGGCGCCATGTCGGTGAGGCGCACGCCGATCTTGGCGCCTTTGGCGGCGTGTTGGTGCATGTTCCCCTCGTAGAGGGGCGCGATGATGACGAAGTTGGAGAGCTGGAGCTTGAGCAGGAACAGCTCGTAGAACTCGACCAGGTGCCGGTAGTTCTTCTCGTTGAGCACGATGTTCACGCCGATGCCTACGTTGAGCTTCTTGAGGTTCTCGATGGAGCGGAGGTTCTTCTCGAAGGCGCCGGGAACCGCCACCAGCTCGTCGTGCAGCGCGGCCGTGTGGCCGTGCAGGGAGTACTTCACGAAGGTCAGCCCCGCGTCGGCCAGCGACTTGGCATAGTCGTAGTCGGCGATGCGGATGCCGTTGGTCTGGATGCGCACGTAGCCGTAGCCGATCTTCTTGGCCAGCGCGATGAGCTTGGGCAGCTCCGGGCGGATGGTGGGCTCCCCGCCCGTGAAACCCAGCCGCCGGTAGCCGTTCTTGTACGCCATGTACATGAACTCGACCGCCTTCTCGAAGGGCAGGTCGTTGGGCTCCTTGCGCCACTCGAAGTCCTGCGAGCAGAACAGGCACTTGGCCGAGCAGTTGTAGTTGAGGAGGATGTCGAAGCATTTGGGCTCGTCGAAGGACTCGCGGTCCACGCGCTCGAGCTTGGGCAGCTCCGCCATGATGCGGGGGGTCTCAGCCACCGCAGGCCTCCTTGGCGTAGCTGCCGACCGCGTCGACGAAGAGGTCGGCCTCCGCGGCCGTGCTGTAAGGGCCGAAGGACGCGCGCACCGTCGCGTCCACGCCCAGGCGCCGGTGCTGCAGGTGGGCGCAGTGCTCGCCCACGCGCACGGCGATGAAGCGGCCGTCGAGCTCGTGGTTGAGGAAGAGGTTGAAGTCCACCGGCGAGAAGTCGGGATGGGCCGCGGCGAAGGTGACCAGGGAGCCGCGCGCCAGGTCCTCGGGGCGGCCCAACACGCGCACCTGCGCGACCTTCGCCAGCTTCTCGACGGTGCGGGCGACCAGGTCCGAGACGTGCCCGCGCAGCGCGTCGGGCGCCAGCGAGCCGCGCAGCGCCAACGCCTCGTGCAGCCCCACGGCCCCCCCGAAATCCTGCACGCCCGCCTCGAAGCGCATGGGCGCGTCCAGGTAGACGGGCTCGGGCAGCCCGGAGCGGCCGTCCCACTTGACGCTCTTGACCGTGCCGCCGCCCAGCTTGTAGTGGTTCAGGCGGTTGAGCTCGACCTCATGGCCCCAGAGCACGCCGACGCCGAAGGGTCCGCCCAGCTTGTGGCCCGAGAAGGCCACGAAATCCGCGCCCAGAGTGGAGACGTCCTCGAGATGCGTGCCCAGGTACTGCGCGTCGTCGACGAACACGCGCGCGCCCTTGCGCTTGGCGAGCTTGGCCGCCTCGGCGACCGGCGTCACGCCGCCCATGACGTTGGAGGCGTGCGTCATGGCCAGGAGCGCCGTCCCCTCGTCGAGGAGCTCCGCCATGCGGTCCATGTCGAGCCGGCCGTCGTCGGAGGGGCAGACCGCGAGCTCGATGACGCCTTCCGCGGCCAGTTGGAGGAAGGGCAGGGCGACCGCGTTGTGCTCGAGGTCGGTGATGACGACCTTGCGGCGCGCCGAGTCGTAGGGGAAGGCGCGGGCCACCAGGTTCGCGGCCTCGGTCGTGCCGGAGGTGAAGACGACCTCGTTGGGCGACTCGGCGCGCAGGAAGGTCGCGACGGCGCGGCGCGCCGCCTGGAACTCCTCCTCGACCAACTGCGAGAGCCGGTGCGTCGAGCGTTTGCCGCCGCAGCCGCCGCGCTCGGCGTAGAACTCGGCCAGCCGGGCGGCGACCGACGCCGGCTTGAGCGCGGTGCAGGCGCTGTCGAGATAGACCAGGCGGCGGCCGTCGAACTCCCTCTCCAGCGCGGGGTAATGCGCCCGCACGGCCTCGGCGTCGTAGGCGGGCGGAGCCTCAGAGCGCGCCATGGTCGCCTCCTACGGCGATGGCCGCGACCATTCCCTCGTTATGCTCGGTCATATACCTCGATCATATGGAACCGTACACTTCGATGTAATCCTTGCGCGGCCCCGGGCAGGCGTCGGCCATGGCGCAGCCGTCGCAGTCGGCCACCTGCTGCTTCTCGGAGAGGTGGCGCCCCGGCGTCTTCTCGCGCAGCTTGCGGTAGTCGGCGTGGTGCTCCTTCCATTCCATGACGAAGCAGACGGGGATGTGGTCCACGTCGAAGCGCACGCCGAGCTCGTCGCAGGCGGCGAAGGCGCGGCGCAGCCACGGCGCGGCGTCGCGGAACGCGGGCATGACCAGGCGGTTGTTCTTGGCGCGGCCCATGCCTTTGACGTAGGAGAACTGGATCCAGGCGAAGCCCGGGAAGGCCTTCGCGGCGTAGCGCACGAAGTCCTCGGCGTGGCGGTAGTTCGTCTCGTGCACGATGTAGTTCAGGCGCACGGGTCTGCCCAGCGCGATGAGCTTGCGCACGCCGCGCTCGCGCGCCTCGAAGGCGCCGGGGCTCTCGGTGACCGCCAGGTCGAGCTCCGCGGTGTGCGCCGAGGCGTTGACGTTCCAGAAGTCCACGAGGCCGTTGAGCTGCTCCAGGCGCCGAGGGTCCCACTTCTCGACGAGGACGGCGTTGGTCTGGAACTCGACGATCTTGCCCAGCTTCTTGGCGTGGGCCACGATGGCCAACAGCTCGAGGGGCTCGCGCAGCATCGGGTCGCCGCCCGAGATCTGGACGTGCCCGGTGCGGTCGTCGTCGATCTCGGCCTTCAGGGAGGCGAGCTCATACCCGCCGGTCCGCCCCTCCGCGGAGCAGAACACGCACTTGATGTTGCAGACCCCGTTGACGGGCAGGTGGAGTGCCATGCGGGCCGCTACTATACCACATCGTTCCCGAGCGTCAGAGCGAGGGGCAGACGCCGCCGGGGCACGGGCAGCACAACATCCACGCGTTGGCGCTGAGGCCGGACACGTCGGTGTAGCGCGGCATCATGACGTATTTGCTCATGACGCCCGAGTTGAAGGTGGCGTAGGTCCCGCCCGGGCAGGCGGTGGTGCCGGTGGTGAGGTAGGAGCGCACGTGCGCGGTCGTGCAGGCGTTCTGCCCGCGCGCGACGACGACGCCCGTGAACTCGGCCTTCGACGCCGTGAGGTCCATCCGCCCGTTGACGTTGAGGTCGTTGTACATGGTGACGTTGCCCGCCGCCGCGATGACCATGGTCGGGCTGTGGGCGCCGGCGCCGTTGTGGGTGTAGAACGCGACCTGCTGCCCCGAGAACTGCAGCAGCGCGCCGGCGCCGCCGCTGGCGACCCACGCGCCGCCGTTGTAGTACTCGTTGTTGGCCAGGTGCATGTAGTTGCCGCCCGAGCTCAGGTAGGACTGCCCGACGCGGATGGCGGTGTTCTGCGACACGTCCAAGGCGACGGCCGAGCCGTTGACCGCCACGTTGCCCCCGAGGGTCGTGGTGCCGTTGACGTGCAGCTTCGCGGTCGGGCCCGAGGTGCCGACGCCGACGTTGCCGCCGTCGCGCGCCAGGTAGGTGTTGCCCGTCGTGATCATGTTCGTGTACACGCCGGAGGGGGCCGGGTAGTAGGTGGACAGGGTCACGGATTCGGAGCCCAGCTCGGGCACGACGCTGAGGAGGAGCGCGGCCGCCAGAGCGGTCCGCTTGGCGGTGGCGCCCAAGCGCAGATCGAGACGGATGACGATGTCAGCCATGTGGATGACCCCCTGCTGATTTTCGCAGTGTAACAGGGGTCCGCCCTTCTGTCAATGGGTGCCTATAAGGAAAAAAGGCCCAGGCCCAGGACGGGGTCCGCCAGCCGCAGCAGGCCCGCCCGAGAGCCCGGGGACAACGCCCCGGGCTTGAGGCCGTCCCAGACGGCGTCGAGCGCCCCCGCCAGATCCAGGTCGTCGGCCAACCGGTCGGCGAAACGCTTGCGATAACCGACCACCCCCCGGGAACTCGCCTCCGCGGGAGCGCCGGCCAGGCTCCGGGCGACGGCGAGCAGCTCGGCGCGTTCGCCGCGGGCGGCGAGCAAGGCGTCCCGGGAGAAGGTCAGCGGGGCGCGGTAGGGCGCGCGAGCGAGATAAAGCGACCAGTCCTCGGGCGCGACGCCGCCGGCGCGCAGGTCGGCGGCCGACGGGGCCCCGGTGAACGGGCCGGGCCGCAGCCAGAGCCCCGCCGCCGGCGGGACCGGGGCGACGGTGACGGCGGCGCTCAGGCCGTGGAACGCGAGCACGCGGCGCAGGACGGCGGCGAGCTCGGCGCCGCGCGGGCCCGCCTCGACGGCGATGGCCGGCGTCGCCTCGGGACGCAGCGCGACCACGACGCCCGAAGAGCCGTCGAAAAGGGTGACCGCCACGGCACAATGATACAATACGCGCATGTCCGCCGCCTCCCGGCGTTACCCGCAGACGGGCGTGTTCTACCGCGCGTTGGACCGCGAGTTCCCCCTCGCCGTGAGCGGGGAAGGCTGCTGGCTCGTGGACGACAAGGGCCGGCGCTACCTCGACGCCTGCGGCGGCGCTTACGTGGCCAACCTCGGCCACGGCGTCTCCGCGGTGGCCGACGCGGTGGCCGAGCAGATCCGCAAGGTCGCCTACGTCAACGGCACCGCCTTCACCAACCAGCCCGCCGAGGAACTGGCCGCCGAGCTGCGCGGGCTGAACCCGAAGGGCCTGGACTTCGCCTACTTCCTCTCCTCGGGCTCGGAGGCCGTCGAGGCCGCGCTCAAGCTCGCCCGCCAGCACTGGGTCGAGAGCGGCAAGCCCGGCAAACACAAGATCATCGCGCGCACGCCCGGCTATCACGGCAACACCTTGCTCGCGCTCTCGGCCTCGGCCCGCGAGCACTACAAGAAGGTCTTCGGCCCGTGGCTGGTGCCCGTGACCATGATCGGCGCGCCCTACCCCTATCGCCGCGAGGCCAACGACCCGGCGATGACCGGCCAGGCCCTGGAAGACGCCATCTTGAAGGAGGGCGCGGACACCGTGGCCGCCTTCATCGCCGAGCCCGTCGGCGGTTCCTCGACGGGCGCGTCGGTCCCGCCGGCCGACTACTACAAGAACATCCGGCGCATCTGCGACGAATACGGCGTCTTGTTCATCGCAGACGAGGTGCTGTCGGGCTCCGGACGCACGGGCAAGTGGGCCGCCATCGACCACTTCGGCGTCACGCCCGACATCATGACGCTCGGCAAAGGCCTCTCCGGCGGGTATGTCCCGCTGTCGGCGGTCGTCGCGACCGAGAAGGTCATCGCCCCCATCGCCAAGGGCTCCGGCCAGTTCAAACACGCCCAGACCTTCTCCCACTCCCCCGCCATCTGCGCCGCGGGCCTGGCGGCCGTGCGGCACATCAAGAAGGAGAGACTCGTCGAGCGCTGCGCCCGCGTGGGCGCCGTGATGCACGGCAAACTCGCCGCGCTGCGCGACCTGCCCGCCGTCGGCGACGTCCGCGGCCTCGGCCTGCTGGCCGGCGTCGAGTTCGTCGCCGACAAGAAGACCAAGGCGCCTTTCGCCCGCTCGCTGCGCTTCGCGGAGACCTTCACCGCCAAGGCCCAGGAGGCCGGGCTGCTCGTCTGGCCCAACGTCGGCCACGCCGACGGGGAGAACGGCGACCTGGTCATGCTGGCGCCCCCTTTCATCATCACCGAAACCGAACTGGACGAACTCGTCGTTCGTTTCAAGACCGCGTTGTCCGCCGCCCTGGAGGCCTGCCATGTCCGCTAGCGCACCCTCGAAGATCACCTACACCGCGTCCACCGCCGACATGACCGCCTTCCACGCGGCCTTCGACGCGGCGCTCGCCTCGGCGCGCGCCGCCAAGGACCGCTCCTATCCGATGTTCGTGGACGGCGCGCCCATCATGGGCAAGTCGCGCTACGAGAAGAAGTCCCCCATCGACGGGACCGTGCTCAGCGAGTTCCCGCTGGCCACCGCCGCCGAGGTGGACGCCGCCGTGAAGGCCGCCAAGGCCGCGCAGAAGGCCTGGGCCGCCAAGCCCTGGTCGGAGCGCGCCGCGCTGATGCGCAAGGCCGCCAAACTCGTGCGCGAGCGCAAATACGACATCGCCGCGGTCGTCGCGCTCGAGGTCGGCAAGAACCGGCTGGAGTCCATGGGGGACACCGAGGAGGCCGCCGACCTGCTCGACTACTACGCCCAGCAGCTCGAGGACGCCAAGGGCTATGAGAAGCCGCTGGGCAAGCTCCTGCCCAACGAGGACACGCGCTCGGTCATGCGGCCCTACGGCGTGTTCGTCTGCATCGCGCCCTTCAACTTCCCCATCTCGCTCTCGGCCGGCATGTCGGGCGCGGCCCTGTTGGGCGGCAACACGGTCGTCTACAAGCCCTCGCTGGAATGCCCGCTCACCGGCTACAAGCTCTACGAGTGCTTCCGCGACGCGGGCGTGCCCGCGGGCGCCTTCCAGCTCGTCACCGGCGACGGCCCCGCGGTCGGCGAGGCGTTGTGGCGCCATCCGCTCGTGGACGGCGTGGTGTTCACCGGCTCCAAGGAGGTGGGCCTCAAGATCCACAAGGAGTTCTCGGCCCGGTTCGTGAAGCCCGTCCTGATGGAGCTCGGCGGGAAGAACCCGACCTACGTCTCCGAAACGGCCGACCTGGACAAGGCCTCCGACGGCGTGATGAAGTCCGCCTTCGGCCTCCAGGGGCAGAAGTGCTCGGCGTGTTCGCGCGTCTACGTTCACGAGAAGGTCTACGACGCCTTCGTGAAGAGACTCGTCGAGAAGACCGCCAAGTTGACCGTCGGCGACCCGACCGACAAGACGGTGTACATGGGCCCGGTCATCCACGAGCGCGCGGTGAAGACCTACCTCGGCGCGGTGGAGTCGGCCAAGCGGGGCGGGCGCGTCCTCTACGGCGGCGAGCGGCTCAAGGGCCCGGCCTACGACAAGGGGCACTTCGTCGCCCCGGCCATCGCGGAGCTCCCCCTCGACCACGAGCTTTTCTTCCGGGAGTTGTTCTGCCCCTTCCTGGCCGTGGGCAAGGTCGCGTCCCTGGACCAGGCGCTCACCGAGTGCAACAAGGCCGAATACGGCCTGACCGCCGGCATCTTCACCGCCAAGACGGAGGAGATCGCGCGTTTCTTCGACGAGGTGGAGTCCGGCGTGTGTTACGCCAACCGCCCGACGGGCGCCACCACCGGCGCCTGGCCCGGCGTGCAGACCTTCTGCGGTTGGAAGGGCTCCGGCTCCTCCGGCAAGGGCGGCTGCGGCCCCTATTACGTCTCGCAGTTCATGCGCGAGCAGAGCCGCACCGTCATGCTCTAGGATGGCCCGGCGACGGCCGCGCCCCGCGCGGCTCCTGCTCGCCGCGGCGCTGGCGGCGCCGCTGGCCGCCGAGGCCGCTTTGCGCGCCGCCGACCGTCTCGCCTGCCGCGCGGCGGCCCCGCCCGGACCCGGCTTCGACCTCTACGCCGTTGGCGAGTCCACGGCCAAGGGCGAGCCCTACGACCGCCACGGCTTCTCGCTGGCCGCGCTCGTGGCGGCGCGCCTGCCCGGCCCGGTCGTCCGCCATGAGCTCGCGCGCGGCGGGCAGTCCATCTTCCCCCAGTCGGTCGCGCTCGAGCGCGCGCTGCGCTGCCGCGACCCGCGGCGCCCCGGCGCGGCCCTCATCTACTCCGGCCACAACGACGAGGGCCGCCGCCGCGGCGCGTCGCTGCTCATGCGCTGGGAGCGTTTCCTGCCGCGCTCTCGCCTCGTCGAGGCCGTCGTCTACCGGATCGAGGAGAAGGTCCCCGCCCTGCGCGCGCGCACGCTCGACACCTGGTCGTTCCACCTGCGCCGCGTCGTCGCCGCCTGCCGCGCCGCGGGCGTGACGCCGGTGCTGGCCGTGCCCGTGTCCGACGAACGCGTCGACCCCGGCCTGAGCGAGCCCGGGACCGACGCCGCCGAGCTCGCGCCTCTGGCCGAGGCGCCGTGCGGCGCGTTGGAAGGCCTCGCGGCCTCCGCGGGGCCCTACCGCCGCCCCTACCTCCTCTGGCGCCGCGCGCGGTGCGCCGAGGCCGCCGGCGACGCCGCGTCCGCAGCGGCCTTCTACCGCGAGGCCCGGGACACGGCCGACAACCGCTCCTTCGGGCGCGCCACCACGGCCCAGGTCGCGGCGCTGCGCGCGCTCGCCGCCGAGGAGGGCGTCGCGTTGGCCGACGCGCAGGCCGCGTTCGCCGCGCGGCGCGGGCTGTTCGCCGACGCGCAGCACCCGAACATGGACGGCTACCTCCTGCTGGCCGACGCCTACGCGCGCGCCCTCGGCGCGACGGCGCCCGGGCCCAAGGACGCCGCGGCGGCTTTCGCCGCCTTCGCGTGCGGCGCGGACTGCCGCGCCGAGGCCCTGGCCGACGCCGGCTGGTTCTGGCTCACGGTCTCCGTCGGCCACGCCGCGCCCGCGCCGCGCCTGGCCGCCGCGCGCGGCCGCTTCACCGAGGCGCTCGCGCTCGCGCCGGGCCTCTACGCGGCGCGCCTGGGGCGCGCGCTGGCCGAGCGCCCCGACCTCCTCGCGCGGCCCGAGGAGGTCGCGCGGCTCGGACGGCTGGGACTCTTCTTCCGGCGCGGCGAGGAGCCCGACGAGTCCGCCCGCGCCGAGCTCGCCGCCGTGCTCGGCCGGGCGCCGTGACCGCGGGCCCGCCGATTTCGTAGAATCGCCGCATGACCGCCAAGACCCCCTCTCGCCCCGCCCCGAAGGCCGCCGACTATCCGCGCATCGTCGTGCCGCCGCCCGGGCCGAAGGCCAGGGCCGTCATCGCCAAGGACAAGGCGTATTCGTCCCCCTCCTACATCAAGGAGTACCCGCTGGTCATGGCCGGCGGCAAAGGCGCGATGGTCGAGGACGCCGACGGCAACCGCTACGTCGACTGGATGGCGGGCATCGCCGTCTCCGCCACCGGCTACCAGCACCCCGTCGTGACCAAGGCCGTGCAGGACGCCGCCGCGAAGTTCCTCCACATCTGCGGCACGGATTTCTACTACCCGGGTTTCGCCGACCTGTGCGAGCGCCTGGCGCGCTCGGCGCCGGGCGGCGGCAAGTGGCGGACCTTCCTCACCAACTCCGGGACCGAGGCCATCGAAGGCGCGGTCAAGCTCGCGCGCCACCACACGCACCGGCACGGGCTCATCTCCTTCCACAGCTCCTTCCACGGCCGCTCCTACGCCGCGATGACGCTGTCCTCCTCCAAGGTGAAGTACCGCAAGGGCTTCGGGCCGCTGCTGCCGGGCGTGCACCACCTCCCGTTCCACAACCCCTACCGCAACACGCTGGAGGACTGCGTCCACGCCGCGCACCAGCTCTTCGAGACCGTCATCTCCCCCGAAGAGGTCGCGGCCGTCGTCATGGAACCGCTGCAGGGCGAGGGCGGCTACGTCCTGCCGTCGCGCGAGTTCCTCCAGTTCTGGCGCACGCTCTGCGACGAATACGGCATGCTCCTGGTCTTCGACGAGGTCCAGACCGGCGCGGGGCGCACGGGCAAGATGTGGGCCGCCGAACACTTCGGCGTGGCCCCCGACGTCTTCGTGACCGCCAAGGGCCTGGGGTCCGGCCTGCCCATCGGCGCCATCGTGGCGCGCGAGAAGGTCATGACCTGGCCGCGCGGCTCCCACGGCTCGACCTACGGCGGCAACCCCGTGGCGTGCGCCTCCGCGCTGGCGACCCTCGACCTCGTCGAGGCGGAGCTGGCCGCCAACGCCGCCAAGATGGGCGCGCGCCTGCAGAAGGGCCTGAAGGACCTCCAGAAGAAACACCCCGTCATCGGCGACGTCCGCGGCCTGGGCCTGTTCATCGGCGTCGAGTTCGTGAAGGACCCCAAGACCAAGGAGCCCGCCGCCGAGCTCGTCGCCGCTCTCGAGCAGCTCGCCTTCACCAAGGGCCTGCTGCTGCTGGGCTGCGGCCGCTCCACCATCCGCGTGGCGCCGCCCCTGGTCCTGACCGCCTACGACGTGGACAAGGGCCTCGAGATCCTGGACGCGTGCCTGACCGAGCTGCGCTGACGACGCGTCCCGCCTACCTCGCTCGCGCCGCGCGGGGGCTGAAGGCCGCCGACCCGGTCATGCGCCGCCTCATCGAGCGCCTGGGGCCGTGCCGGCTGGCGTGCAGCCCGCAGGAGGTGTTCCCCTCGCTGGTCGCGTCCATCACCTACCAGCAGCTCAACGGCAAGGCCGCCGAGACCATCCACGGGCGCGTGCTCGCGCGCTTCGACGGCGGCAGGACCCTGACGCCGCGGCGCTTCCAGAAGGTCGGCGACGCGCAGCTGCGCGCCGCGGGCTTGTCGGCCAACAAGCTGCTGGCGATGCGCGACCTCGCGGACAAGTGCCTGTCGGGCGTCGTGCCGGCGCGCGCCGCGCTGGAGCGTCTGCCCGACGGGGAGGTCATCGAGAAGCTCACGCAAGTGCGCGGCATCGGCGTGTGGACCGCGCACATGTTCCTCATCTTCCGCCTGGGGCGCCCGGACGTCCTGCCGGTCGGGGATTTCGCCATCCGCAAGGCGTTCGGCCGGCACTACCGCAAGAGCGGAGCCCTGCCCCCGCCTGAGGCGGTGGAGCGGCACGGGCGCGCCTGGGCCCCTTGGCGCACGGTGGCGAGCTGGTACCTGTGGCGCTCGCTCGACGGCGACGCCGCCCTCTGAGCCGCTAGCGCTTGGCGGCCGGCTTCTCGGTGGCTTTCTTGAAGCGGCTGAGCTCCGCGTCCACCTTGCGGCGGATGTCGCGGTAGCGGTTGACCCTCGCCGGGAAACCCGGCTCGGTCTTGGGCTCGAAGGAGTCGATGGCCGCCCCGATGGCGACGAGCTGGGCGTCCACGGCCTTGCGCTTCTCGGTCACCGCGTTCATCGCGGCCGTGCGCGCGGGCGGGTTCTTCGCGCGCCACTCGCGGGCCGCCGCATCGAGCACGTCCGACTCGCGGCCGGACTTGTTGGCGATCATGTTCTTGCAGTAGGCGTCGCGCAGCTCGGCGAACGCCGGCGCGCACGCGTCCACCTTGCCGCCGACGAGCGCCGCGCACAGGGCCGAGGCGCCGCACCCGCCCCCCTTCTTGGCGGCGCGCACGGCCGCCGCGTCGGAGCAGGAGTAGGCGAAGAGCATGTCGTCGTATTTCTTGGCGCCCGCGCAGGCGCCGGCCTCGCCCTTGAGCGCGCCGAACACCGCGGTGCAGTGCTTGAGGTCCTCGAAAGGCTGCCAGTTGAGCGGCACCATCCCCTGGCAGTCGCCCGCCGCCGCCTTCGCGCAGTTGGCGGTCGCGTCGCCCGCGCCGCCGCGCGCGGCGTTCGCCTGCCGGCAGACGGCGGCGGCGTCGCCGCCGGACGCCTGCGCCTCGGTGAAGCGCATGAAGAAATACGCGTCGAGACAGTAGTCGGCGGCGGACTCGCCGTCCTTGGGGGCCTTGGTGGAGTAGGCCGGGTGGGCCGTGCAGACGGAGTGCTGCTTGGCCGCCAGCGCCGAGCAGGCGAGGAACCGCGCCACCGGCCGGAACAGGCCGTAATCCGTCGCGGCCGCGGACACGTCGCCGGGACGGAAGGTCTTGCGGCAGCCCTCGCCGAGGTTGTCCAGGTAGGCCTTCCGGTAGTCCACCACGGCGTCCTTGGGCGCGGACGCGAAGACGGCCTGGGCCGAGGCCAGCGCGTCGTTGAGTTCCTTCGCGGAAGCCTCGGCGCGCGTCATCGCCGCGTCGAGGGACTTGAGGCCCTCGGCCGGGGACTTGGCCGGCGCCGCGGCGGGAGCGGGGGCGACGGCCTCGGGGTTGGAGAGCCCCATGTCGATGCCGCCGGCGGACGAGGCGACGGGAGCGCACAACACGGCCGCGACGAGGAGGTTTCTCATGGCGCCATAGTATAACAGGGCGCCGCGGGACATCAAGGCTTGCCGCCGCCCGCGAGAAGCCCCTCCAGCGCGCGGCGTTGGGCCGCGTCGAAGAGGCCCGGGTCGAGTTCCAGCGCGCGGCGGAAGTCCTCGGCTTGTCCCGCGGCGTCGCCGGCCTCCCCGCGCAAGGTGCCGCGCACCAGGAAGGCGCGCCCGGGCGGGCGCGGCGAAGCGAGCGCGGCGTCGGCCTCCCGGCGAGCGGCGGCGGCGTCTCCGCGCGCGAAATGCGCCTGCGCGGCCAGCGCGCGCGCCTCGGCGTAGCCCGCGTCGAGCTCGAGTGCGCGGCCGAGCGCCTTGAGCGCCTCGGCGGGGCGCCCGGCGCGCAGCGCCAGGCGCGCGAGGTCCATGAGATGCGAGACCGTCGTGGGCGCCAGCGCGCTCACGCGCCGCAGGCGCTTGAGCGCCTCGCCCGTGCGGCCCTGGGCGGCGAGGAGGTCGCCCAGCGCCTTGTGCGCGCTCCAGGAGCGCGGCTCCAGCCGCACCGCGCGCTCCAGGTCGCGCCGCGCCTCGGCGCCGCGCCCCAGC
>JANRKA010000170.1:0-21558 GCA_033875325.1 Elusimicrobiota bacterium
CCGCGGGCGCGCCGCGCCAGGAGCCGCCGGCCACCGAGCCGCCCGCCGAAGCGTCTCCCCTGCCGTCCCTGCCGCCCGTCGCCGTGGTCGTGCCGCCCGCGGTCGTCGAGACCGATGCCCAGCGCACCGCGCGCGAGCAGGCCGAGGCCGCGGAGCGCACCGCTCGCGAAGGCGCCCCCGGCCAGGTCTTCGACGGCGGCGGCCTCGTCGTCGGCGAGCCTGGCGGCGCCGTGGCCGTGCCGCCCGGCGGCGCGGGGCCGGCGACTCCCGGCGCGGTGCTGGCTCCCGCGACCGGCGGCAACATTGCCGGCCCGCGCGTCGAGCCGCCCGCGCCCGGGTCGGCTGACGACGAGCTCCTTTCCTCCATCCGCGGCCCCCGCGGCCGCGGCTCGAAGTCCTGGATGGAGTACACGCCCCACATCGCCGGCGCGGGCGTGGGCGCCATCGTCGGCTTCCTGCTCGGCGGCCCCATCGGCGCGCTGTTCGGCGCCGTGCTCGGCGCGATGGGCGGCGCCGTCGGCGCGAAGCTGCTGTTCAAGTAGCGACTTGCTACAATCCCTGCCGTGAACGCCGGCGCTCTCCGCCTCTCCGCCTTCCTGACGGTCATGGTGCTGGCCACCGCGGCCGAGCTCCTCCTGCCGCGGCGCGCCCCGCAGGCCCCGCGCGCCAAGCGTTGGGTCGTCAACCTCGGCCTGATGCTGCTCGGCTCCCTGGCGGTGCGTTTCATCCTGCCCATGGCCGCCGGCGAGTTCGCGGTGCTGGCCGAGGAGCGCCGTTGGGGCCTGCTCCATCACACGAGTTGGCCCTTCCCCGTCAAACTGCTGCTGGGCTTCGTCTGGCTGGACCTCGTCATCTACTGGCAGCACCGCAAGTTCCACGAGTGGCCCCTGTTCTGGCGTCTGCACAAGGTCCACCACCTCGACTTGGACCTCGACGCGGCGTCGGGCGTGCGTTTCCACCCGCTCGAGTACCTCGCCTCCATGCTCATCAAGATGGCGGCCGTCGGCCTGTTCGGCGTCCACTTCCTGGCGGTGCTGGTCTTCGAGATCGTGCTCAACGCGGTGTCCACCTTCCATCACGCCGCCATCGCCTTGCCGGGGCCCGTGGACGCGCTGCTGCGCCTGTTCATCGTGACGCCCGACTATCACCGCGTGCACCACAGCGTCGAGCTGGACGAGACGAACTCGAACTACTCCTTCAACCTGACGCTGTGGGACAGGCTCTTGGGCTCCTACGTCCCGCAGCCGCGGGCCGAGCACGCGACCATCGCCCTCGGCCTCAAGGAGCAGCGCGACCCGGCGGCCTGCGCCGGCTTCCTCTACCTCCTCGCCGCCCCCTTCCGCCGCGCCGCGTGAAGAT
Organism: Elusimicrobiota bacterium; assembly: GCA_033875325.1. Lineage (GTDB taxonomy): Bacteria > Elusimicrobiota > Elusimicrobia > UBA1565 > UBA9628 > GWA2-66-18. The sequence continues at coordinate 1,360 of JANRKA010000170.1, forward strand.
ACGCGGCGAGCTGCACTTCAACGGCGAGGAACGCCGTCCCTTCCTGATGTCGGGCCCCAGCGAGCCCGACGACCACCTGGCCCACAAACTCGCCGCCTACATCCTGTTCTGGGACTACGCGCCCGTCACCGACGCGACGACCAAGCTGCCCGCCCTCAACAACTTCGAGTTCCTGCCCGACCTCATCGCCTTCGACGCCGGCGGCGACATCGTCCTCTGGGTCGAATGCGGCAGCACGACCATGCACAAGCTCACCAAGGTCACGCGCCGCGCCCCCCGCGCGCGCGTCGTCATCATGAAGGAGCAGGAGCGCGCCGCCGAGCTCCTGCGCAAGGACCTGCTCGCCGGCTTCGACCGCCCCGAACGCGTCGAAGTCCTCGCCTGGCCCGGCTCCTCCTACAAGGAGTGGGTCGCCCTCGTCGGCGACCGCGCCGAAGGCTCCGGCGAGGCCTCCGGCCTCATGATCAACGGCGTGGTCAACGACCAGCCCGTCCTCATCGAGTTCAAGCCCTACTGAGAAGGGGGCAGAGTTGAGAAAGGGGACAGGTACCTAACTCAGTTTCTTCGAGTGTCCGGCTCAAGAAACTGAGTTAGGTACCTGTCCCCTTTCTCAACTGCCCCCTTTCTCATTCTGGGGTAGAATATGGCGTGGACCTCAGCGCGCTCGGGCTCTCCGCCGTCCTCGCCGTGACGCCTCCCGCCGTCGTGCCCGGGGGACCCGTGCCGTCGTCGGCGCCGGGCGCGGTCCCGACCGTGGTGGCGCGGCAGGGCGCCGCGCTCACGGGTTGGGCGGACTACCTCGACGCCGTCGCGGCCGCGGACCTGGTCGCGGTCGGCGAGAAACACGACGAGGCGGCGCACCACCGCGTCCAGGCCGAGGTCCTCGTCGAGATGGCCCTGCGCGGCCGCGACATGGTCGTCGCGCTGGAGATGGCGACGCCTGACGACCAGCCGACCCTCGACGCCTTCCTCGCCGGGACGATGAGCGAGACCGACTTCGCCGCGTGGTGGGACCGGACCTGGGGCTACTCCTACGCGTTGTACCGGCCCATCTTCGACGCCGCGCGCGCCGTGGGCATCCCGGTCGCGGGCATCAACGCCCCGCGCGCGCTCGTCAAAGAGGTCGCGCGCAAAGGCGTGGCCGGCTTGTCGCCTGCGGACCGCGCGAAGCTGCCCGCCTCCATCCAGGAGAGCGCCGACGCCCGCTACCGCGCCTACGTCGAGGCCTCCCTCGACGGCCACGGCCCCATGCCGCCCGACCGCCGCGCCAGGATGATCGAGGTGCAGGCCGTCTGGAACGAGACCATGGGCGAAAACGCCGCGCGCCTGGCCGCCACGGGCCGCCTGGTGGTCGTGGTCGCGGGGCAAGGCCACGCGTTCTACGGCGCCGGCGTCCCCGAAAGCGCGGCCCGCCGCCGGCCGCTGAAGTCCGTCGTCGTGCTGCCCTACCCCCTCGACGGCGGGGCGATGTCTTTGCCCGACCAGCTGCGCGCCCTGCAGGACCCGGCTTCGACGGACATCGCGCTGGGCGACTACTTCCGCCTGCTCCCGTGACCTCCTTCCTCCTCGCCCTGCTGCTCGCCGTCCCCGGCGAAGCCCGCGTGTTGGCCATCCCGCGCGTCACGCCCTCCATCTCGGCGATGCCGCGGCTGCCGCTGGTCCTGCCCCGCGGCGGTCAGCTCGCCGCGGCCGCGCCGTTGGCCCTCACGCCGTCCGTCCTGCCGTCTTTACCCTTCGCGCCGGCCCCCACCTTCCCCGTCGCTCCCAGCGCCGACCGGCCGGCCCCGCTCGGCGGGGTGTTCGACGGCTCGGCGGAGCGTTCCGACGAGGCGGTCACCGGCTCCGACCTGTCGTGGCTGGCGTCCGGCGACCCGCGCGTCGCCGCCGCCCTCGAGCAGGCCGCCGACCTCGCCAACCAGACCAAGATCGGCCGCCGCGTGTTGTGGGAGGCCGCCCAGCTCCTTCAGAGCATGCCGCTGCCCGTGGACGCGCTCGACCTGGGCAAGAACCACGGAGAATTCGACTACCTGGAGCGCCGTCTGCGCCTGCACCGCAAGCTGCTGCGCCCCGAGTCGCGCGCCCAGCTGGCCGCCACCCTCGTGCACGAGCTGCGCCACGTCATCCAGCACTCCCAGGGCGTTCCGGCCGAGGCCATCGAGATGGAGATCGAGGCGCACCTCGACGACCTCGCGCTCATGCGCGAGCTGGGCGTGGAGCCCCCGCCCAAGACCTTCGCGCGCCAGCTCCACGAGGCGCTGCTGGAGGGTCCCGAGCGTTTCGTCGAGATCCTGGGTTGGGCCCTGCCCGAGCGCCCGCGCCTGGCCGCCATGACCTGGGCCAAGATCGAGGCCGACCTGCTCGAGCAGCTCAAACACGCCAAACGCGGCAAAAGCGAGCGCAAGAAGAAGCTCGTCGCCGCCATCGAGCGCGACCTGGCGCTCGTCCGCTCGAAGGAAGGCCGCGCGTCCTACCGCGCCTTCTCCCGCCGCGTCGAAGCCCGCCTCAAGCGCGAAGCCGAAGCCGCGAAGTCACGCTGACCGGCGGACGGGACGGGCGCTCGCCCGCCTCCTCAGCACGAGCCACAGAGCCCGCTCGGGCCCGCCGAGCGCGGCCGGCTTGCCGCCGTAGGAGTAGGCGGTCACGAGCTCGAGCGGGGACTTAGCCAGCAGGGCCTTGAGCTCGCGGGCGTCGTAGGAGCGCAGGTCGTAGTGCGACTCGATGACCTTGCGGCCCGGCACGGTGATGAAGTTCATGATGCGCTCCCGCCGGCGGCGGCGGTCGGCGGGCAAGGTCATCATGACGTGGTTCATGGCGCGGCCCGTCCAGGTCTCCTCGTCGGGCTCGTCTTTGCCGTACGCGGCCAGGTCCAGGCCCAACACGAACACACCGCCCGGCGCCAACGACTCCGCGCAGCGGCGCAGGTGCGCCAGGGCGTCCCGGTCGTTCATCAGATGGCGGAAGGTGGACAGCAGGTTGAAGACGAGGCCGAAACGCGCGGGCGTCTCGTAGGTCCGCATGTCGCCGGTCCTCACGACGGCGCGTTTCCCATATTTCTTCAACCGCGCGGCCGCGTAACGCGCCATGTCCGCCGACAGGTCGTAACCTTCCACCGACCAGCCGCGCCGCAGCAGGCCCGCGAGGTAGCGCCCGGTGCCGCAAGCCGGCTCGAGCGCGGTCTTCAGGCCGCTGGCGCCGTGCAGCCGGGCGATGCGGTCGAGCAGCCAGACCTCGTCGTCGGTGCCGTCGGCGTGGATGAGGTCGTAGAGGGCCGGCTCGGCGTAGAGGCGGGGCCTCACGCCTTGGCGGGGTCGGCCAAGTGGACGGTGCGCGTGGGGAAGGCGAAGTCCAGGCGGCGGCGGCGCACCTCGCCGATGAGGTCGGCCAGCAGCCGCTCCTGGGCGTCCATCATCTTGCCGTAGTCGTCGCTGCGCACGAAATAGACGACCTCGTAGGTCAGCGCCGACTCGCCCAGCTCGGCCAGGTGGGCGCGGTCGAAACGCAGGAGCGGGTCGCGCTCGATGAGCCCGCGCACGACGGCCGGCATGGCGCGGATCTCGGCCTCGGGCGTGTCGTAGAGCAGGCCGAAGCGGAAGACCACGCGCCTCTCGCGCAGCTGCTGGAAGTTCTGGATGCGCGAGGAGGTCAAAGACGAGTTGGGGAAGACCAGCATCTCGCCGCTGAGCGAGCGCACGCGCGTGGTCTTGACCCCGATGTGCTCGACGGCGCCCATCGCGTCGCCCACCTTGATGAAGTCGCCCACGACGAAGGGCTTGTCGAGGTAGATGGCCACGGCCGAGAACAGGTCGCCGAGCACCGCCTGCGCCGCCAGCGCCACCGCGATGCCCGAGATGCCGAGCCCGGCGATCATCGAGGTCACGTTGAAGCCGAGGTTGCTCAGCGTGAACAGCACCGCGCCCAGCCAGATGATGCCGGTCGCGGCCATGGTGATGGTCTGCGCGGTCTCCCGGTGGGCCGCGTCGTCGCCGTCGGCGAGCACGGTCTTCTTGACGGCGTAGCCGGCCGCCGCCGACAGCATGGTGGTGATGCGGTAGGCCACCAACAGCACGACCGCCGCGTGCAGGCCGCGGTCGAAGCGGGGGTGGAGCGCCAGGCTTCTCGTGGCGGCGTAGAGCGCCACCATGTAGCACTCCGGCGCGCGGATGAGTTCCAGCATCTCGACGGCGATGTCGTCGAGGTCGGTGGCCGTCATCTTGGCCAAGGCGCGCAGGCGGTTGATGACGACGCGCCGCGCGAGGAGGAACCCGAACAACACGCCCAGGAACACGACGGCCGCGTAGCCGTACTCCGCCACGCTGTTGCCGAGGTAGTCTTGCCGCAGGAAGTCGGGCATCGCGGCTAGGAGCGGCGCTTCTCGAGATCGCTGATGCGGACCTCGTGTTTGGCCCAGTCGTAACGCATGTCATCAACTTTCGCCGCCAAGCCCAACACGTCTTTTTTCAGCAAGGCGAGGTCGTCTTTGGTGGCCATGCGTTCGGCCATGTCGTCCATCTTGCCTTCGAGCCGTACGAGGGTCAAGATGACTCGCCGGTTCACGGACTTGATGTCGGAGACATCCGCCTTAAGCACGCTGACGTCGGTTTTCAACACACTGACGTCGGTTTTCAACACGCTGACGTCGCTCTTCAGCACGCTGACATCCGTTTTGAGCGCATCGATGTCGGCTTGGAGGACCCCGACCTTGGTCGTCAGGCCCTCCACCTTACCGTCCATGCTCGCCATTTGCTGCCGCATCGCTTCGGACATTGTAGCCCCTCCCCGAGGACCGAACAAGGGTCTTCGGTCCTACCTACTCCATACGATTGACCCCGGCCGGAAGTTCCACTACACTGACCCCATGTTCTTCCTCGTCCTCGGCGTGTTCGTCGCCGTCGTGCTCATCATCGTGACCCGCAAAAGCGAGATCATCTCGCACGACCCGCTCGAAGGGGCCCGCCCGCCCTCGGCCGGCGGGGCCCCGGACGCCCAGACCGTCCTCAAGCTGTTCAAAGAGGGCAACCAGGCCGAAGCCATCGCGCTTTTCGACAAGATGAAAAGCGCGGTCGAAGCGGCCGCGGAGAACGCCGAGGCGGCGGACGAAGACCTGGACCCGGAGCTGGAGGACGCCCTCCTGGACCTTATTCAGGAAGGCAAGGCCATCGAGGCCATCAAGCTGTACCGCGAGGCCACCGGCGCCGATTTGGCCGCCGCCAAGCGGGCCATCGACCGCATCGGCTCGGACCAATAGGCCTATTGATGGCGGTCATGCGCGGGAGTTACCCCCGCGCATACCGGGCGACCCGTCCTGGGGCGTATCCTATGGACATGATGACCCTCACCCCCTCTTCCCACCGCAAGGCCGTCTCCGCCGCCATCGTCGCCGTGCTCACCCCCGCCGAGCTGACCATGGTCCACCAGTTCATGGCCGCCGAGCGCCCCGGCCGCCCCGCCCCCCAGCCCGAGGAAGTGCTCGCCTGGGTGCGCCTGAACATGCCCGCGGCCGCCCAGCGCCTCGAGCACGCCCTCTACCCCGCCGACTAGCCGTTCCCGTCGTGCGCCGGGCCCGGTAATAGCTATAATACAGGCACCCTTTCCGTTATAAACCCAAGGAGCCCTATGCCCACCGCCACCGCCATGAAGAACGACTACAAGGTCAAAGACATCTCCCTCGCCGAGTGGGGCCGCAAGGAAATCACCATCGCCGAGTCCGAGATGCCCGGCCTCATGGCCCTGCGCGCCGAGTTCAAGGGCAAGCAGCCCCTCAAGGGCGCCCGCATCGCCGGCTGCCTGCACATGACCATCCAGACCGCCGTGCTCATCGAGACCCTTCTCGAGCTGGGCGCCGAGGTCCGCTGGTCCTCCTGCAACATCTTCTCGACCCAGGACCACGCCGCCGCCGCCATCGCCGCCGCCGGCAAGTGCGCCGTGTTCGCCTGGAAGGGCATGAACGAGAAGGAGTTCGACTGGTGCATCGAGCAGACGCTCAAGTTCCCCTCGGGCGAGCCGCTCAACATGATCCTCGATGACGGCGGCGACCTGACCAACATGGTCTTCGACAAGTACCCCGAGCTCGCCAAGGGCATCTACGGCCTCTCCGAAGAGACCACCACCGGCGTGCACCGCCTCTACGAGCGCATGAAGAAGGGCACCCTCCTGACGCCCGCCATCAACATCAACGACTCGTGCACGAAGTCGAAGTTCGACAACCTCTACGGCTGCCGCGAGTCCCTCATCGACGGCATCAAGCGCGCCACCGACGTGATGGTGGCCGGCAAGATCGCCGTCGTCGCCGGCTACGGCGACGTGGGCAAGGGCTCGGCCCAGTCCCACCGCGGCCCGGGCGCGCGCGTCTTGATCACGGAGATCGACCCCATCAAAGCCCTCCAGGCCTGCATGGAAGGCTACCAGGTCGTCACGATGGACGAAGCCGCCCCCATCGCCGACATCTTCGTCACCGCCACCGGCTGCCGCGACATCATCACCCGCAAGCACCTCGACGCCATGAAGTCCCAGGCCATCGTCTGCAACATCGGCCACTTCGACCTCGAGATCGACATCGCGTCGATGACCAACGACAAGCAGCTCAAGAAGGTCAACATCAAGCCCCAGGTGGACCAGTTCGTCTGGCCCAACGGCAAAGTGGTGACCGTCCTGGCCGAAGGCCGCCTCGTCAACCTCGGCTGCGCCACCGGCCACCCCAGCTTCGTCATGTCCTGCTCCTTCACCAACCAGGTCATGGCCCAGCTCGAGCTCTGGAACAACAAGGGCACCAAGAAGTACGACAAGAAGGTGTACCTGCTGCCCAAGGAGCTCGACGAGAAGGTCGCCATGCTCCACCTCGGCAAGCTCGGCGCCAAGCTCACGACCCTGACGAAGGAGCAGGCCGACTACCTGGGCATCAGCCCGAAGGGGCCGTTCAAGGCTGACAACTACCGCTACTAAGTTCGGTCGATATGAGGGAAAGGAGCCCGGCGCAGTCGCCGGGCTCCTTTTTTGTTTCAGAATGCACAAAATCGATAATTGCTAAAATTCCAATTCCATGAGCGTACGCCAGACACAATCACCGCACAGGGCGCTTCTTCAGGCAAAGACGGTTCTTGCCAAATTCCCATCCCAAGACAATTTGGCAGTCGCGCGTGCGAATATACCTGCAAGCTTCTACCCGCAACTCGCGGAATGGATGTGCAGCCAGTCACACATAAGGCGAGTCATAATTGAATCACCAAACCCCAAGGATGTTGAATCCTGGAAGGTCCATGTAGAGATGCGTCCTAATGCCTCCAGCTTAGGCGAGTTATCGTGGGCTGCAGCCCTGCTCATCCAATTTCCTGGGCAAATTCTTCAATTCTCAAAACTGCACCGGGAATTTACAGGCGCATATTTGTCCGAGAATCAATCAGCAGCACATGCAACGCTTGATGCCGTCGAGAAGACTCTAGGTCAATCCTTTTGGCTTGTGAAGCGCCGCTTGGCTACGCTTCAGCATTTTGACGGGCTGGAGCCCCAGAAGCGATATGCGCAAAGCGTAAGGGATGCGGACAGATCCGGTGGCTTAATCCGTTACCTAACTCATTACGCGAGTTATCGTGTCGAGGAAGCAGTTTCTCCTCAAGCTTTTCGAACGCGGTACGCCGCTGGACTTGGGGCACAGATACTTCCTGACGGCGTCAGGGCATACTTAAGAATGCATGTCCTGGGTGATTTCCCTCAATCACATGCTGGCCTTGCGGACATTCTGCAAATAGAGAATCGAGGAGCGATCGTAGACTTATATGAGGCCTTTGTCGTTTGCTGCCAAGCTGCTGCTTCGCAGCCAGAGCCCGAATTGGCGAAGCTCGCCCGCACCACGGCTGCACTAGTTGGTTCAAAATCAGATGATCCCCGCCTCCACAGAATAGTTGCCCACCGGGGGGGCACCATCTCGCCGAGAATCACAGCGGGGCCGGCAGAGCTGGCGGTCTACGAAGCATTTCTAAAAGGTGACTATTCTACTGGCTATTCTGAAGGCCTAAAGCTCGCGCTCCAGCTCCACGACAGCCCCCAAACCATGTTGTTGACGGCACTCTGCGCCTCTGACGAAGATGTAAGACAATGCCCCTACCCAACAATTGGGTACCTAAGGAGCGCCAGCGGATATGATGCATCGACAGAATCCATATCTCAGTTGGCGAGATCTGCATGGGCATTGCAGGGGACGCCCTACAGCAACCTCGTAACATCAATCCTGAAAATCGAATCGACGCCATATACAGTACCTGCGGAGAGTCCAACAATCGTTCGGAGTCTTGGAGGACTTGGCACCCTCCATCCAGCCCAAGCTCGGTGGATTGCCGGAAGTTCCAAAATAAGAGGAGCTCATTCCGAAATTCCAGATTTGATTCCAACCGCTGGGAACGTCTCCGAATCTGAGAGCACCTGGCGAGCTGCGGTAGCAAGAACTGAGGGTGACGATCTAAGCGGCGCTCTCGAATTATTCAAAAGGCTGCTGAATAGTCCGCATTGGCATTACCGTCGACTTGCGAAACGATTTATCTCAAGCCTACTGATTCGACTGGGACGATTTACGGAAGCCGTTGAGTCGATGACGACCTTTTTCATTGCGGATCACGGCACCATCTCTATACTGCCAGTTGAAGACCTCTTTGACGGACTCGACAAGGCGACGAAGAAGGCGCTGTCCGGATCACTACAATTTGTAATCGCTAGCGACATGTATGCCCTGAAGAAGGGCACTCAGGCCAATCACTTGCGCCGTTTCTCCTATGAGGACTATCTGTCGCATCACGGAGTGACAAAGCCCTCCAAGATTCGACACCTGGTTAGTGAACAGAATCTTGCCCAGCACGTCTACTTCCTAAAAAGTATCTGCGTCGAATCTGTTATGGACGCGTCGACCATATTCCGCAGCTCAACAGAAGTCGCGCAGGAGCGAATCGACGTTTGTCGCCTGCTAGAGGAGCTTGATCCGGCTAATGCAGACGCTTACCAATCGGAAATTCGAGGAATTGCTCAACGCCTAACAGTACGAAAGCGCTTGCGTGAGATCGAGCAGAGTAAGATCTATGTCGATATTGACAGCGTCAAAGAAGCCGCTCGACGCGAGCTTCGCGAAAGCTACCAACGATATATTTCGTTCTTAAAGAATGGCCTATCTCCTGAAGACAAGGTGTTTTTCCAGGCTGTAAAAGAAAAAACCTCGGCCGAAGAAGTGCGAACTCTGTTGACTCTAGAAGTGCCGCGAAATGAGCGCGCCGCTCTTATAGAAACTATTTTCATTCTCTTGCGGGATGAATATGTGTCAAGCAGTCAGCATGGACTTGATGGGTACATCAGCGTCCGCATCCGACATGGGACGTTGGCCGGCCAATTGCGAAGCCCCATTGAGGCGGAATCGCTCTTGACTCAAAGAGATGCCCGGACGAACGAGTACAAGCCCAACACATTCTGGCTGGAGCGACTCGGCGTTGCTGAAGAATCGGAGCGCAACGCCGTCAACGAAGCCTTCGCTAATTTTTCGAAGTCATTCGACTCCTTGGTCGATGAGATTTCGGGAAAATGGCTCCAGGTAAACAAGGGCGGCTCGGACAGCGGCATGATTGATTTTGCACTACAGTCCCACGAAATCGCCGCATTATCCACCTTAATAACTGCCGACACCCCCCTTGATGAATTCCTTGACCAAACAATTTCATACTTCTCAAAACAGCGTCTTGAGCTCAGTCTCTCCAAAATTCGCGATCGGTTCGAAAAGGAGGTAAAGCCAAAAATCAGAGGATTGCTGCTCGAACTGCAGACTTCAGTCCAGAAAGCAGCGCCAGATGCGGAGGTGGGCATTCTGAGGACGGCCGTAGGCCATGCAATGACTACGGCTAATATCACCTTGGACCGCGTTATCGAGTGGTTTAGATTGCCCGCAGCGGAGAAGGACGAGCCCTTCTCCATCGAGGAGGCAATCGAGATTTGTAGGGCGACCAGACCAGACTTCCAGTCTACGCTGGAGATTCCGGAGGAATTGGAAAATTTCCGTATCAAAGCGAATCTGACAAGCTTCGTTGATATCCTCTATGTCGCATTTGAGAATGTCGTTAAGCATGCGGGAACCAGTCCTCCCGTTGCCAGCATTCGCGCACAGCTCATAGGCAATTCCCTATCCGTGCGGATTCAGAATGTAGTCGCTGAAGGAGTCGCCACGGAGGCCATTAGGAAGCGCGTCGCGGCTGTAGCCGATGCTGTACACAAACAGCCGTTTTCGACATCAGTGCGAAAGGAAGGCGGAACCGGATTTCACAAAATCAAAAAGATCCTCCATCACGATTTCAGGTCCATAAAGAGCGACACTCCCCCCACCCTGGACTTTGGCTTCGAAAGCGATACTTCATTCTTTGTCGAGATTCAAATTCCAATTAGAATTCAGGAGACACTTGAAGATTCTGATAGTCGAGGATGACGTCAATAAGCGCGTCCAAATCTACGATTTCATTTCTTCCGAGATGCCGGGTAGCGGCATTAGCACTGCCCGGTCTTACAATAGCGCACTCACCGGGATCCTAGCCACTCGGCCCGAATTAATAATTCTGGACATGTCTATGCCGACTTACGACGTAAGTCTTGAGGAGCACGGCGGCCGACCTCAACACTTTGCTGGCCGTGAAATCATGCGGCAGATTGATCGCCGCGAGTTTTCAATACGAGTTATTGTCGTTACTCAATTCGATGTCTTCGGCGAAGGTTCAGAGGCTATGACTCGCTCACAGCTTGATGACCAGCTGAAGTCGGAACACGACCGCTATCTTGGAATGGTCTATTACAACGCAGCTACAGACGGATGGAAGACCGACCTCGCGCGCATGCTCACACCGCTCAAGAAGGAACCCAAATAGATGATTCAAGTGCTGATTGTTGACGACTCAATTGATAAAGCAAAGCGAATCCGTTCCATCCTAGAACCCTATATATCCTCGGACAAAGTCGGCTGCACATTGTGCTCGACAGTCACAGCCGCAAAGGACGCTCTTTGCAATACCCAATTTGAACTGTTAATCCTTGACGTACAGCTGCCAATGCGTGAAGGTGAAGATCCTAGGCCGCTAGCCGGCGTCGAACTTCTTAGAGAGGTGCATTCTCGCACCGTATTCAAAAAGCCTCATTCCATTGTTGGATTGACTGCATTTCCCGATGCGTTGTTGTCGGCAACGGCCGAGTTCGCCGATGAACTTTGGAGCGTCATTCTATTTTCCCCGGCATCCGAAGAGTGGGCCGACCGGATTATCCGCAAAGTTGAATACTTACTCGAGCACCAGCGGTGCATCGAATTGAGGGCGCCTGCAGAATACGACTTGGGAATTGTGGCCGCCCTATCGACTCCGGAGTTCGAGAAGGTGTTGAGTCTGGGCGACTGGAGAGACATTAATATAGTCAACGACGACGCAAAGTACGTTGCCACGGAGTTCCGTTCCGGAAACAAGAAGATTAGAGTGGTTGCAACTGTCGCCCCCCAGATGGGCATGCCGGCGAGCGCCGTAGCAGCAACCAAACTCATCACTCACTTCCATCCGCGTTACCTTGCAATGGTCGGAATCACAGCCGGTGTGGAAGGTCGTGTTAATTTCGGTGATGTTGTGATCGCGGACCCTTCCTGGGACTGGGGAAGCGGTAAGAGGACTGATAAGGACGGGGGGCGAAGATTTGAGCCCGAACCGCTTCCTGAGCGTCTCCACCCACACTTAAAGACTCTGTTCCTGGATGTTCAGAGAGATATCCAACTCCTATCTGCTGTCCAAAGTAGCTGGCCCGGCAAGAAGCAACCAAATAATCTAAGACTGCATGTCGGACCCTGCGCATCAGGCAGTGCAGTAGTTGCAGACGAGAACATTATCGAAGAAATTCGTGAACACAACAGAAAACTCATCGGTGTCGACATGGAGGCTTACGGCGTAATGCACGCCGCGGCTAACGCCCCAAAACCAAGACCCTTTGCATTCTCAATTAAGGCGGTCTGCGATTTCGCGACCAAAGAAAAGGATGATTCGGTTCAAGATTACGCTGCTTTTGTGAGTGCCGTTCTACTTCAAAGGATTGCGCTAAAGTACTTTGCACAAAACAGCTGATTAGTACATGGCCATTCCTTCTAACCTACCTTCCCCCCTCCGCCGCCTCCTCCACTACACCGCCTCCCACCGCCGCACCGTCTGGGAGGCGTCCGCCTACTCCATCCTCAATAAGGTCATGGACATCGCGCCGGAAATACTCATCGGCGTGGCGGTGGATGTGGTGTCGGGCAATCGGGTGGCGATGCTGGTCAAGATGGGGTTTGAGACGGCGTTTTCGGGGTTGGTGGCGTTGGCGGGGCTGACCTTGCTCATCTGGGTGCTGGAGTCCACTTTCGAATACCTTTACGAGGTGCGGTGGCGCGGGCTGGCGCAGACGGTGCAGCATGAGTTGAGGCTCGACGCGTATGGGCATGTGCAGCGGCTCGACATGGCGTTTTTCGAGGACCGGTCCACGGGGGCGCTGACGGCGACGCTCAACGACGACATCAATCAGCTGGAGCGGTTCCTCAACGGCGGGGCGAACATGCTCATCCAGGTGTTCGCGACGGTGGTGCTGGTGGGGGCGGTGTTCTTCTACCTGGCGCCGAAGGTCGCCATGCTCGCGATGGCGCCGATTCCCTTCATCCTGGCCGGCGCGTTCTACTATCAGTTCCGGGTCGAACCGCTTTATGCCGGGGTGCGGGAGCAGGCGGCGCAGATCGCGGCGCGGCTCTCCAACAACATCTCCGGCATCGCGACCATCAAGGCGTACACGGCCGAGCAGAGGGAGCTCGACGCCATCGGGCGGGAGTCGCGGGCGTACACGGAGGCGAACGCGAAGGCGATTCGCGTGTCCTCGGCGTTCATCCCCATCATTCGTATGGCCATCCTGGCGGGGTTCTTGGCGACCTTGGTCGTGGGCGGGAAGATGACGCTCGACGGGCAGCTGACGGTGGGCAGCTTCTCGGTGCTCGTGTTTTTGACGCAGCGGCTGTTGTGGCCGCTGACGGGGCTGGCCGAGACGGTGGACCTGTATCAGCGGGCGATGGCGTCCACGGCGCGGGTATTGGATCTGCTCGAAACGCCCATCGCGCTGGCGCATCACGGCAAGGCGCTGCCGCGCGCCGGGGTCAAGGGCGAGTTGCGCTTCGAGAAGGTCTCCTTCGCCTATCCGGGGCGAAAGCCATCGCTGACGGAGGTGGACCTGGTCATACCGGCGGGGACGACGGCGGCGTTCGTGGGGGCCACGGGCGCGGGCAAAACGACCTTGACCAAGCTGCTCCTGCGCTTCTACGACCCGACTTCCGGGCGCATCCTGCTCGACGGACAGGACATCCGGCAGTTCGAGCCGGCGGAGCTGCGGCGGGCGGTGGGCTTCGTGGCGCAGGACACCTTCCTTTTCCACGGCACGGCGGGCGAGAACATCGCCTACGGCGACCCGGGCAAGGACGGCGGCGCCCTCGTCGAGGCGGCCAAGGCCGCCGAGGCGCATGAGTTCATCGCGGCGCTGCCCTCCGGCTACGACACCGTCGTGGGCGAGCGCGGGCAGAAGCTGTCGGGCGGCCAGCGCCAGCGCCTGGCCATCGCGCGCGCGGTGCTCAAAGACCCGCCCATCATGGTCTTCGACGAGGCGACCTCCGCCGTGGACAACGAGACCGAGGCCGCCATCCAGAAGTCCCTGGAGCGCGTCGCCGTCGGGCGCACCACCATCCTCGTCGCCCACCGCCTCTCCACCATCGTCAAGGCGGACCGCATCTTCGTCCTCGAGGACGGACGCGTCGTGGAGAGCGGCACGCACGGCGAACTGTTGGCCAAAGGCGGCGCCTACGCCGCCTTGTGGCGCGTGCAGACCGGCCTCGCCGCCTGACGGCCGCCGGACCCACGACGCGCCCCGGCCCAAAGACCGTTCGACAGGCGCGCCGCCGAAGGTCTATCATCCCCATCCGCCGAGGAACGAACGACGCGCGTCAGCGCGCCGTCATGGAGCCGTGTTTATGAAGCCTTGGCATTACCTGCTGCCCGCCGCCGTGTTCGCCGCCCCCACCCGCCTGCTCGTGGATTTCGTCGTCTGGGCCGCGCGCTGACGGCGGCGCCGGCCGGATGAGGGAACTTTTCCTCCCCCGCGGTCGTATGGAGTGTAGGACCTAGGGCCCTTGCCCGGTCCGAGGGGGCACGATACAATGTCAAACGACATGAGGCGGGAACTCGACGACATCAAAGCGACGACGCGCAAGATGGCCGTGGTTTTGGCCGGCAACGCCGAGCGCTTCAGCCGCATCGAGTCGAGGCTGGATTCGATCGACAACAAGCTCGAGACCCTGAACGCCGTCAAGCAGGCGCTCGAATCATTCACTTCGGAGATCATCGCCTCCCGCAACGACCGTCTCCTGTTCAACCGCACCTTCGACGACCAACGCGAGACTTTGCTCGACCATGAACTGCGCTTGACGCGCCTCGAGCGCCGCGGCCGCTCGTCCTGACCGCCGTGACCATCGGCTTCGCCGCCGGCTTCGGCGCCTGCCTGCTCGGGGCGGTCGGCTTCGCGGCCGGCTTCTTCGGGCCCATCGTCCTCAACCCGGAGGCCAACCAGGGCCCGCTGATGGGCCTGTTCATCACCGGGCCGGCCGGCGTCGTCCTGGGCGGCCTGCTCGGGACCCTGCTGGGCGTGCTCGGCGTGAGCAAGGCGCGCGGCGTCGCCGTGCTCGGCGCCGCGGCCGCATCGGGCGGCGCGGCCGTGCTCACGGCGGCGCTGCCCGCGCCCGCCTACCGCGGCAACCTCGTCGAGCTCGAGGTCACCGACTGCGTCCTGCCCATGTCCCTCAAGGACGAGGCCTTCGCCTACTGGGAGAAGCGGCTCGCCGCGGCGGCCTGGGCGAGGCCGCGCCAGGGTTGGAAGGATGCCTTCCCCTCCATGGTCGCGGGCGACCCGGGCGTCGTGTTGAGCGTGAAGACCTTGCGCGGGGTCGGCCTCTACGAGAACCGCAAGCCGTGGAACAAGGGGACCTTCTTCGCCGGCAAGTTGTGGTGGCCGCGCGAGCGTTACTTCCTGCGCGGCGCGACCTGCACGGGCCAGGTCGGGCGCGTCGGCGTTTACGCGCCGCGCGGGGAGGAGTCCAAGGACTGGCCGGCGGAGAAACTCCCCTCCTTCCTGAACCTGTCCGTGCTCGAGCCCGCGACCCCGGAGCAGGCCGCGCTCCTGCCTTGACAGGAGCGGCCGCGCAGGACATCCTAAGGCCGGATGGACTGTCCCGCCTGCAACACGCCCCTCGCGCCCGGCGAGCCCCAGACCCGCGTCGGCGAGACCCGGCGCTTTCGCGTCACCGCCGAGAACCTGCCCGTCTTGCGCTGCCCCAAGGGCTGTCCGGGCCTGTTTTGGTCGCATCTCGACCTCGGCGTGGACGCCTATGACCTTCTGCATTACCCCGCCGAGCACTTCGCGCGCATCCGCGGCGTCTGGCTGTGGGCGCGGCAGGCCTGCCGCGGCTGCGGCGGGCCGCTGGCGACGGTCGAACGCTCGGATTTCCGCTCGGGCCGTGTCCTACCTCGCGCTCGCCCGGCATGACCTTGGTCATCAACGGGCCGGCGTTGGCCTGCGGGCCGTGCGCTCGCCGCTTCCTGCCCAGCGCCTACGGGCAATACAGCGCGCTGGAGCGCGAGTGGTGCGACGCCATCGACGCGGCGGTGAGCCGCGACCTCATCGTGCCATGAACGCCCTCGCCCTGCTGCTGCTCGCCGTTTTACCCGCCGACGCGGCCCGCCACAAGCTCTCGGTGCGCCTGGTCGACGGCGAAGTCAGCCACGCGCGGACCTTGACGGCCGAGGAGATGACGCAGGCCGACTCCGCCGCCCCGGGCACGCCGTCCGCGCGGCCGCTGCTCGTGAGCGCCGTCGTCTCGCGCGAGGCCGACGGCGTGCACCTCGTGGAGTACCAACTCGCCTACGACGACCGCGACACGGGCCGGACCTTCAACGCCCAAGGCGCGGCCACGCTCGCGCGCGGGGAGCGCCTGCGCGTCATCACCTGCGGCGACTACGCCGTCGAGCTCGGGCTCGACGCCAAACCAGGCGCCGCGGACTGGCCCGCGGGCGACGCGCAGAACTTCCGCCTGACCGCCGAGCTCGGGCGCGCCGGGCGCACGCGCAGCTGCCGCACGGTCGCGCGCCTGGGGACCCAGCTCAACCTCGACATGGGGTCCGGCCCCAAGGGCCGGCGCACGACTTTGCGCTACGCCCACGCCCTCTCCGGCCCCAAGTCCAAGCTGAACCTCGAATACGAGCTGGAGGACCTGCTCGCGGGCGGCGCGAAGCTCTCGCTGCTGAAGACGGAGTCCTTGGCCGCGGACAAGTGGGCCGAACGCGACGGCCCGGGCTACACCCTCTCCTGGCTGGCCGAGTCCCCGCCCAAGAAGGCGGCGCCCAAACCCGTCGCGGCCAAACCCGCGCCGCCGGCGCCCAAGCCGGTCAAACCCGTGCCGCGCCCGCGCCTGCAGAGCAGCGGCGGCATCGGCTTCGGCGCCTCGGGCGGCGGAGGCGGCGGCAGCGCGCCGACGGCTACGGTCGCGCCGACCATCCCCATCCCGGAGCTGCCCGCGGCCAAGCCGCCGGAGCCCGAGCCCGAGGCGCAGCCTGAAGAAGAGGCTCAGGAGTGACATGAACTGCCCCAGCTGCGGCTACGACAACGCCGAAGACGCCCTGAGCTGCAACCTCTGCCAGCTGGTGCTGCGCAAGGAGAAAGCCGCCGCGCCGCCGCCGATGCCCGCGCCCGCGCCGGCGTCCGCCGCACCGGCGTCCGCCGACGGCCGACTGCCCGGCGAGCCCGCGCGTATGGACAACGCCCAGGCCTTCGCCGACATCCTGCTGCTCGCGCTCAAGCAAGGGACCGCCGAACGCTTCGACGAGGCCGAGCGCCTCATGGCCCGCGTCTTCCTGGAAGGCGACCCTCTGCTCGCGCGCGACCTGTTGGGCGCGGCGGGGGACGCCTGGCACAAGGCCACGCGGCTCGAGCGCGCGGCCGAGGCCCTGCTCATGGTCAAGGCCGCCGCCGCCGCGACCGTGACGGGTGATTTCGACAAGGCCGCGACCCTGGCCATGGGCGCCTCGCCGCTCGTCAAAGAGACCACGGCCGAGGCCTTCCGCCTCCAGCTGCTCCTGCTCGGCGTTCGCGGGGCGGCCAAACGCGGCGGGCGCAAGGCCGCCAAGACGGCGCCCGCGGGCGGCGAGCCGGCCAAACTCGACAGCTTCGAGGCGTGGCGCGACCTGCTCGAGCTGGCGACGCAGACCGCGCTGTCCGGGGACCTGGCGGGGTGCGCGCGCCTGGCGTCGCGTTTCTTCCGCGAGCTGAACCTCACGGACTGCGAGAACCTGATGCTGAGCGTGGGCGAATCCTGGCTCAAGACCGCCGGCCTGCCCCCCGACGCCGAGGCCGCGGCGCGCGCGTCCGTGAAGGCCGCGGCCGCGGCCGCGGGCCGCGAGGACTTCGCCGGCGCGCATGCCGCGCTCGTGCCGGCCCTGCAGCTGCTGCCCAAGGACCGGGTCGGCCCGGGCATGCGCGTGGCGGTGCTCGCGCTCGGCCTCAAGGCCATGATGGGCGCCGCGGCGCCCGCGCCGGTGCCGTCCATCCTGCCCGACGCGGCGCCCCCGCCGGGCGCGGCCAACAAGCCCCGCTTCTAGACCGGCAGGCCGCGCCGCCCGCGCAGCGCCGGCATGACGCGCACGGCGACGAAGAGGAACTCCCCGATCCACGCCGACGCGGCCGTCGCGAGCCAATACGGGTCCACGCGCTCGCCGCTGTCCTCCGACACCGCCCCGGTCCAGAACGCGATGCCGAGGAGGATGAAGGGCAGCCAGCGCAGCAACGCGCGCTGAGGCACCGTCTTGGGCAAGGACATGTCGCCTTCCATCGGCGCGCCCGCCGCGATGAAGGGCAGCATGATGAACCAGATGGGGATGCCCATGAGGCGCTGGGGCAAGTTCGGCCCGTCGTCGACCCGCTCGGGCGGACCGCCGAGCAGGCGGCGCTTGAGCCAGACGACCCCGAGCCAGGCGCCCCCCACGATGATGCCGAGCAAAGCGAGCATGCCGTAGAGCGGGAAGTGGAAAAACGCGCGCGGGATGGCCAGCAGCATCACGCCCGGCTTCGACTCGGCTTGGCCCGGCCGCAGGACGGCCGCGTAGAAGCGGTGCAGGAGGACGCCCAGGACGGCCGCGCTCGGCAGGAGCCACAGCGACAGCTTGACGAGCTTGCGGCCCACCACCTCGGTGCCGCCCGTGTGGAAGCCGTCGAGCCAACCCGTGCCCGCGTAAACGGACGCGACGCCCAGGACGCAGCCGGCGCAGGACAACACGACCGCGTCCAACGGCGCGCCGAGGTCGTCGCCGGGGGCGAGCGGCTCCGCGACGGGCATGACCGCCTAGGCTCCGCGCTTCTTGCGCGCGGCGACGGTTTCGCCCGCGATGCCCCAGGAGTCCACGGGGACTTCCTCGATGACGACGTGGGTCGTGGCGGGGTTCTTGCCGAGCACCTCGGCGGCGAGTTTGGTGACGAGCTCGATGAAGCGGGCTTTCTGCTCGGCCGTGGGGCCGGGGGTCATCTTCAGGTTGATGAAGGGCATGCCCCAGTCTAGCGTAAAATGGGACGGCCGGTCTGTTGCGTCGCGCTGCTCGGGCCCACGCGCCCGGAGGAACATGCCCCTGCTCCAGAAGCTCACCGTCGCCACCCCGCCCCCGCCCACCCCCCAACCCAACGTCTTCCCCCTGGACTGGCCGGAAGGCGACCCCATCACGCACAAACTCTTCGAGCTGGCCAAACGCGAGGCCTGGGACCCGGCCGACCTCCTCTGGCATCAGCTGAAGGAGGCCAAGATGTCGGCCGAGGAGCGGCTCGGCGTCGGCTACTGGTTCTCCCTGTTGGGCATCTTCGACGCGGCCGCGCCGCCCGTCTTCGCCCACGCCCTCATCGAGATGTACAAGCAGCACGAGGAGGACGGCGTGCGCAAGTGTTTCTCGACCATCCTGCGCGACGAGCTCAACCACGAGGAGGTGTGCCGCTTCGCCACCCAAGGCGCCTTGCCCGGCGCGCCCGCGGGCCCGCTGCGCTGGACGCCCAAAACCACGCTGGAAAAAGCGGCCTACTCCAACATCGCCTGGGGCTACCACAACGGCGGGCGCTACTGGGACGGCTACGTCGCGGCCCACGGCAAATACCCGCTGCAGGTCCTCTTCACCTCGTTTTTGATGGGCGAGATCGCCGCCACGACCCTCTTCAACGAGATGTCGAAGGAGGCCAAGCTGCCCGTGTTCCAGCAGCTCTTCCGTCATGTCTCCAAGGACGAGTCGCGCCACGCGCGTATGGCCTTGTACCTGTGCAAACGGACCTTCCCCACGATGTCGCCCGAACATAAGATGTTCGTCACGCGCCAGCTGCGCGCGGGCTTCATCTTCCTGTCCATGATCCTCTTCAAGCCCTTCCCCGGCAAGTTCTGGGAGCTGCCGCCCGGCTTCCTGGAGAACCACGCCGTGCTCCAGGACGCGGCCATGGCCGCGGGCCTGGGCATCGTCAGCGAGAAGCGCCGCGAGCAGGCCTGGCGCTCGGCCATGCTGCGGGTCAAGACCACGGTGGAGTCCTTCGGCATCCAGTTCCCGGCCATGCCCGAGGTGGGCATCACCGGCGCGGAGATGTCGGAGGAAGGCATCGAGGACGGGCTCATCCCCGTGTTCTAGGGCCCTGGGCCCTCTGGCCCCGCGCCCTAGGACGAAGGCCACTCCCCCCCGGACGGCCGCGCGGGTATCCTTATAGGGATGCGACTGGGCCTCGCCTTCCTGCTGCTGTCGTCGTCCGTGGACGCGGCCAACGTGCGCGTCCCGGGCGTCCCCCGTTCCGTCGCGCCCGCCGCGCCGGTCGTCGCGCCGCGGACGACGCTGACGACGGACCTGCGCGCGACGGCGCCCACGCCGAGCCTCGTCTTCTCTCCCGGCGCGCCGACCCCCGCCCTCCTCTCGCCGCTGCCCGCCTTGACCTCGCCCGCGGACGCGCCCCGCCCCGCGGACGCGCCTCGCGCCGCCGACGCCCCGGTGTCCGCCGGCGCACCGGCCGAAGCGCCCTCCCCCGCGCGAGCCGCGCTCGACTCGCTGCGGACCGTGACCGATGCCGTGGCGCCGGCCGGCGCCGCTTCCG
>JANRKA010000171.1:0-10417 GCA_033875325.1 Elusimicrobiota bacterium
CTCTCGCGAGACGCGTTCGGCGCGCGGCGTCGCGGGGCGCAGGCGCGCGGCGGCCGGCGGCGCGCGCGGGGCGGCGGCGTCGCGAATCCCGCTGAGCACGGCCTCCGGCGCGACCGACGCCGCGAGCGCGGTTTTGGCCGACGGGGGCGAGAGCAGGACGGAGATGAGCTCCAGGCTGAAGACGGCGGGCGGGCCGTCATGGGCCGCGGCCAGGCGCGTCGCGGGGGCCGCGGGCGCGGTGAGACGGTCGTACTCCTCCAGGATCTTGAGCGCGCCGTGCGCGTAGCCGGTTGCCAGCTCGTTGTGGCGGCCCACGGAGTCGTGCAGCTGGGGGAAGACGGGGTGGGTGTAGAAGCGATGGTCTGAGCCTTGCCTCTCCTCGAAGCCGTAGCCGAGGTACAGGGCGCGGAAGTCGTCCTGGCCCCAGCCGGTGCGCGTGGCCTGCATGCGCGCGCGCAGCTTCACGGCCTTGGACGAGGGCTTGCGCAGGACGGGCCGGGGCGCGGCGGGCGCCGCGGGCTCGTCGAGCGCCGCCGTGTTCCCGGTCAGCTCGCCCAGGAGCGCGCGGCGCACGGCCCAGGCCTTGCCCGCGGCCAGCGCATAGGCGCCTTCCGTGTCCGCCATCATCCGGTCGTCGAGGAAGCCGCGGTAGTGGTCGCGCAGCTCCGTGAGATGCGCGACGACGGCGTAGAGCTCGGCGCGGGCCTCCTTGTCGAGGTTCTGCCGCCCGGCCAACGCGCGGGCGCGGTCGGCGAGCTCGAAGACCTTCCCGCGCAGCTCCTCGCGCGCGGCCTCCGCGGCCAGTTGCACGGCGGTCTCGCGGTCGGCGGCGGAGAGGTCTCTGAAGGTAGCGGGCGTGTAGCCCAGGCTCGACTGCAGCTGGGCGACGAGCGGCGCGCTGGCGCGCAGGCCGGCGGGCGTGGTCAAATCGAGCGTCGCCAAACCCGGCGTCAGCGAGGAGACGAGCGCGGGCGAGCGCAGCGCCCCGCCCAGCGGCCCCGCCCAAGCCGCCCCGGCGCCCGGGTACAGCGGCGCCGGCGCTCGCACCGGGGCGGCCACGCCCGCGCCCATGAGGGCCAGGGCGGCGACGAAGACCAAGGCATGCCGGGAGAGGGGCACGACCCCAGTATAGGCCCGGAACGCCCCGGACGGTAGGGGGGAGGGGCATGTGTTATACTCGCCCCTGACCGTGCCGAGCGCCCGCCGTCTCTACGCCGTCGCCTCCCTCATGGCCGTGGTGATCGCCGCCTACACCGCGACCAACCGCCTGCATTGGCGCGAGCCGGCCTTCCTGCCTGTGAGCGCGCTCGACCGCGCCGCGCCGTTCGTGCCCGGCGCGATGTGGGTCTACGCCTCCCATTTCGTCTTCCTGCCCGGCTGCCTGCTGCTCTTGCGCGGGGAGGGCGTCTTCGCGCGCGTGCGGGCGGCCGTGTTGTCGGGGGTCCTGCTGTCCAACGCGGTGTTCCTGTTCTGGCCGACGACCATCGCGCGCGTCGCCCATCCCTCCTTCCTCTTCGACTTCATCGCGCTGATGGACGAGCCGGTCAACTGCTTCCCGTCCCAACACGTGGGCCTGGCCCTCATCGCGGCGTGGGGCCTGCGGCGCGACGGCTTCCCGGGCGCGAGCCTGTTCCTGGCCTGGGCGGGCGCCATCTCCGTCTCCACGGTGCTCGTCCGCCAGCATTACGCCGCGGACGTGGCCGGCGGCGCGGCGCTGGCCCTTCTCTCCTGGAAGCTGTCGGGGCTGGTCGCGCCGGCGGGGTCCCGTGGCTGAGCGCGGAGTGGACTTCGGTCCCAAGGCCCGCAAGCCGGCGCTGCGCCTGCCCGAGGGCAAGCTCCTGTGCGACCTGCTCACGGTGGAGAACTCCCCGGTCTACTTCGGCTGCCGCAACGGCGTGTGCGGCACCTGCTTGGCGCGCGTCACGGTCCGCTCCGGCGACCTGGCGCCGCCCGACGCGGACGAAGCCGGCGTGTTGGAGCTGTTGTGCCCCGACGAGCCGAAGGCGCGGTTGGCCTGCCGCGTGCGCCTCACCGCCGACCTCACGGTCGAGCCGTTGAAGCTGGGCGGCGCCCCGTGAGCGGACGCGCCCGGCTGGCGTTGGTGACCGGCGCCTCGACCGGCTTCGGCAAGGGACTCGTCGCGGCCCTGTTGGAGCGCGGTTGGGCGGTGGCCGCCACCATGCGCGGCGCGGAGTCCCGTCGGGACCTGTTCGCCGCGGAGGCGGCGGCCCACGCCGGCCGCCTGCACCTGCTCTCGCTCGACGTGGCCGACGCCGCGCAGCGCGCCGCCGCCGCGGCTTGGGTCGAGGCGGCCGGCGGTCGCCTGGACCTGTTGGTCAACAACGCCGGCTACGGCCTGTTCGGCGCGCTCGAGGACCTCTCCGAGGAGCAGCTGCGGCGCCAGTTCGAGGTGAACTTCTTCGGCGCGACCCTGCTCACGCGCGCGCTGCTGCCGTCGCTGCGCGCGGCGCGCGGCAAGGTGCTCAACCTCTCCTCCGTGCTCGGCTTCACGGCGTTCCCGCTGGCCTCGGCCTACTGCGCGAGCAAGTTCGCGCTCGAGGGCCTCTCCGAGAGCCTCGCCTACGAGCTCGCGCCGCACGGCGTGCAGGTGTGCGCGGTGCAGCCGGGCCGTTTCGCGACGCGTTTCACCGACAACAGCGCGTGGGGGGAACGGAGCATGGCCCCGGACTCGCCGTACCGCCGCGAGACCGACGGCTACGCCCGCCTGCGCGAGAGGCTGACCGGAGGCAGCGCCCCGCCGCAGGCCGCCGTCGTGGAGGCGCTCGCGCGCCTGGCCGAGGCGCGCCGCATCCCGCGCCGCCTGCGCCTGGGCCGCGACGCCGCCGCGCTGGGGCTCGTCGAGGCCCTGCTGCCGGACGAATGGGCCCGTCGCCTGCTCGGCTTCGTTTACGACCGGGCCCTCATGCGGTAGAATCCCGGTAAGCTTTGGCCAAGAAGCGCGCCCTGCCGCGCATGCCTTTCTTGAAGGAATTGGAGTCGCTGGGGGCCCCGCGCGCCCTGTCGGCGCGCCTGCGCGACTTCCTGGCCGAGCGCCACCCGGGCGCGCAGGACAAGATCTACCACGGCTTGGCGCACACCTGCGAGGTGGCCGCCCTCACCGCCCGTCTGCTGAGGTCCTGGCCGCGCGTGCCGCGCGGCCGCAAGGTCCTGCTCATCCTGGCCGCCGCTCTCCATGACGTGGACCCGACGCGCCGTCCCGGCACCCCGGCGCGCGTGGACGCCACGCTGGCGCATCTCGAGAACGACCCGGAGGCGCGCTCCCTTCTGTGGGAGTACGGCGAACTCTTCGATTTCACGCCCGCCCAGGTCTGCGCCCTCATCCTCGCCACCGACTACAGTCCTTTCCCGGAGGAGATGAAGGCCAAACGCGCCCAGTTCGTGCGCGCCAGCCAGGGCGTGTTCGGCGACGACCCGTGGATCCCCGAGTGGGGGCGGCGGCTGGCCTATTGGGATCAGATCTCCACCTACCTCGACTCCACCGACAAGGCGCGCCGCCGCGTGGCCGGACTGGCGCGCGAGCTGCGCGCCGACGCGCGCCAGCCGTTGGGCATGAGCGAGATCAGCCGCCGCTTCCTGACCGGCCTGCGCAAGGACCCGCTCTTCGAGTACCTGCCGGCCGACGACCGCCGCCGCTTCGACGCGGCGCTGGCTTCCTTCGCCCGCGACGCCGGCTGAGGGGCGACCGGACCCGCGCCTCCCACCCCTGGCGCGGACGCGTCCGCGGGGCTACACTCCTCGGCAAGGAGAACCCCCATGAACCCCCGACTCCTGTGCGTCGCGTTGCTGTCGTGCTCGTCGCTCGCCGGCGCGTCCGAGATAACGAGCTGGGACGGATTCGCGCTCATCGAGACCACCGAAGGCGTCTTCGGCGTCCGCCGCGACGCCTTCGACCCGGCGTACGAGCGGCAGAGGGCGCAAGGCGCGACCGGTCGCGTGCACCTGCCGCTCTACGCGCTCGTCGCCGACGCCTCCTCGGCGGACCTCTCGAGCGCGCTGCCGGTCGCGGCGAGGGCCCACGGCTGCCTGCGCATCTACCCGCGCTCGGCGAGCGGCCCGACGACCCCGGCGATGGCCCTGCGCCTGGCCCCGGGCGACGATTCCGCCGACATCAGCGCCGCGCTGAGGGCCCGCCGTCCCGGCGCGCTGGACACGCCCGGGGTCGCCACCGTGGACGGCCTCTACCGCTCTCGCGCGAGCTGGGACCGCCGGCTGAGCGTGACCTTCACCGGAGAAGTGCCGGACTTCTGCGCCCACCTTTCGGCGATGGACGCCTTCACGCCGCGCGACCGCGCCCTGGCCAACGCCCTGCGCGAGACGGACGCGCCCGCCTACGCCGCGATGATGGCCGCCGCGCCCGCGGAGCGGCGCGCGGGCCTCGACGCGTTCGCCCGCCGCTACGCGGCCGGAGCCGTCGAGCTGCGCATGGATGACAACGGCCGCCCGGACGCCTTCGCCTCGCTGCACCCGGTGGAGGTCGCGGTCCTGACGGAGATGCCGGGCCAGGAGAGCATCGAGCTGCTGCGCCGCCTCTCCGCGGTGCGCGACGAGGCCAGCGCGCGCGCCATCCTCGGGGAGGTCCGTCGGTCGGTCGCGGCCTTCGTCTCATCGGACGGCCAACCGGGCGCGCTCGCGACCTTGCGCCAAGCCGCGGCCCGCATCAACGCCGCGCCCATGGACGAGACCAACGGCACCTGGGCCTTCGATGGCGCCACCCCGGCCGTAGGCGCCGTCGCCGCGC
The DNA here is from genome assembly GCA_033875325.1 of Elusimicrobiota bacterium. Lineage (GTDB taxonomy): Bacteria > Elusimicrobiota > Elusimicrobia > UBA1565 > UBA9628 > GWA2-66-18. The sequence continues at coordinate 4,760 of JANRKA010000171.1, forward strand.
CCGCCGGGGGGCCGGCCGTCGCCGCCCCCGCCGCTGCTGAGTCGCTCATCAACGCGCGCCCCGGCGCGGGCGGCGCGGTCGTCAGCGGGCGCGTCGAAGCGCCGCCGGGCCCTGACCAGCCGCGGGAGGCGTCGGGCCCGGGCCTCAAGGAGGCGCTGCCCTACGCGGCCGCGGGCGCGGGCGCCCTCGGCGGCATCCTCATCGGGCTGGCCGCGGGCGGCCCCATCGGCGCCATCGTCGTGGGCGTGTTCGGCGGCGTGGGCGGCTTCGGCCTGGGCAAGCTGCTGGGCTCCCTGTTCTGAGCGCCGGCCGCCGTCCGTGACGGGCTCCAATGATGGTAAAATGGACCCCGTTCCCACCTTCGCGCCCGTGGTGAAATGGATATCACAGCAGCCTCCGAAGCTGCGGGTCCAGGTTCGATTCCTGGCGGGCGCACCATTTTGCCGGCCTGCTGCCAGGAATCGAACCGTTTATCAATGCGAAGCTGGCCGCGCGTCGTAGGCCCGCGCAGCGGGCCGCGGCCAAGCCGATTCCTGGCGGGCGCACCACTTTTCCGGCTTAAAGCTTCGTGATGTCCTGGAACAGGACCGCCGTGCCCAACCGCCGGCCGTTTTTGGCCTTGATGGGCACGCCCGACCAGCCGACCTTCAGCGTGCCGTTGACGGTCTTGACCGGCAGCTCCTGACGGGTCAGGGGCTTGTCGGAGGCCGAGGCCTTCCCGAGGACGGAGAGCATGTCCGGGCACTTGGCGAGGACCTCGGCGGCGGGGCGCGGCGGCTCGGTGGGGGCCCACGACGCGCCGATGATGTCCATGGCGCGGGGGTTGAGCTCGATGACGCGGTCGTCGGGGTCGCACACCACGAGGCCCGCCGACAGGCTGTTGACCATGGACTCCAGGAAGGCCTGGCTGTTGGTGAGCTTGCGGACCAAGGACACGTTCTCGAAGGCGATGCCGACCTCGCGGCCGATCATGGAGATGAGCTCCAGGTCGGGCACGTTGAACGAGCCGTCGCGCCGGTTGAGGAACTCGATGACGCCGATGGCCTTGCCCTTGGCGAGGATGGGCGCGGCGACGATGGAGCGCGTCTGGAAGCCGGTGGTGCGGTCGGCCTGGCCCATGAAGCGGGCGTCCTTCTTCGGGTCGTCCACCTTCACCGGCTGGACGTATTGCGCGACCCAGCCGACGACGCCTTTGCCCACGCGGAACTCCGTCCGCTTGAGCTTCTCCAACGGCGCGCCGTAGGACGCCAAGGGCGTGATGGTCCCGTCTATGTCGATGCGGAAGATGGTGCCCGCCTCGGCGTTGAGCGTCTCCGAGATCTTGGTGAGCACGGTGTCGGCGAGCTCCTCCTCGTCGTAGATGAAGTGGATGTTCTCGAGGACGTTGTAGAGGAGCTGGAAATGGAAGAGGCCGAGTTTCATGGCTCCGAGCCTATCAAATTTGCCCGGAGACGCCGCGGCGGTCCAAGGCGGCGCGGACGCGCTCGAGCAGGGCCGTGATGCTGAACGGCTTCTGGATGAGGTCCACGCCGGGCTTGAGCACGCCGCCGCGTTCGACCTCGTTGTCGGTGTAGCCGGACATGAAGAGGACACGCAGGCCCGGGCGGCGCTCGCGCAGGCGCTGGGAGAGCTCCCTCCCGCCCATGCCCGGCATCACCACGTCGGAGAGCAGGAGGTGGACGTCGCCGCGGTGCGCGGCCTCGACGGCGAGCGCCTCGGGGCCGTTGGCGCAGGGCAGGACCACGTAGCCGGCGGCGCGCAGCGCGCGCTCGGCGACGCCGCGCACCTCCTCCTGGTCCTCGACGAGCAGGATGGTCTCGCCCGCGCGTTTGGCGCCGGTGCGCGACTCGACGACCTCGCGCGCCTCCTCGGGCGCGCCGACGAGGGGGAAGAACAAGGTGAAGGCGCTGCCCTTGCCCGGGGCGCTGTCGACCAGGATGTAGCCTCCGGCCTGCTTGACGATGCCGAACACGGTGGCCAGGCCCAGTCCCGTGCCGCGGCCCTTCTCCTTGGTCGTGAAGAACGGCTCGAAGATGCGGTCCATGACCGCGGGCGTCATGCCCGTGCCCTCGTCGGCGACGCGTATCTTCGCGTATTGCCCGGCCGGCACGCGCCCGTATGGGAAGGTCGTCGCGGCGAGGAACTCCGCGGCGTCGGAGGTGATGACGAGCCGGCCGCCTTGGGGCATCGCGTCGCGCGCGTTGACCGCGAGGTTGATGAGGACCTGGTCGAACTGGGTGGGGTCGATCTTCATCCACAGCGGGCGCTCCTTGAGCTGGAGCGCGAGCTTGACGTCCTCGCCGATGGTCCGGCGCAGGAGCTTCTCGAGGTCGCGCAGCGCGGCGTTGGCGTCGAGCACGACGGGCTCGATGAGCTGCTTGCGGCTGAACACCAGCAATTGCCGCGTCAGGCCGGCGGCGGTTTTGCCCGCCTTGACGATCTGCCGGATATCCTCGGTCAGCGGGCTGCCGGGCGGAGCCTGCATGAGCACCAGCTCGGCGTTGCCGATGATGGAGGTCAGGATGTTGTTGAAGTCGTGCGCCACGCCGCCGGCCAGGCGGCCCACGGCGTCCATCTTCTGCGCGTGGCGCAGCTGCTGCTCGAGCGCGTTCTCGACGCTGGCGTCGCGTTTGACCGCGACGTAGTGGGTGACGGCGCCGTCGGGGCCGCGCACGGGCGCGATGCTGGCCTCCTCCTCGAAGAGCGAGCCGTCCTTGCGGCGGTTGACGATGCGTCCGTGCCAGGTCAGCCCGCGGGCGATGACCGACCACATCTCCTCGTAGAAACGCGCGTCATGTTTGCCGCTCTTGAGCAGGCGCGTGGACTGGCCGAGCGCCTCCTCGCGCGAGTAACCGGTGACGCGAGTGAAAGCCGGGTTGACGTAGCGGATGAGGCCGCGCGCGTCGGTGATGACGACGCTTTCGGCGGCCTGCTCGAGGGCCTGCGCCAGCAAAGTCTTCTCTCCGTTGGCCTGGCGCGCGGCCTCGTCGCCGCGGCGGCGCGCGTCGCGCAGGAGCAGGAGCATGACGATGAGCAGGCAGCCCGCGGCCGCGGCGGCGGCGTGGAGCGCGCCGCGCAGCGCGGCGGCCGTGCTCTCGGCGCGCGCGCTTTTCAGGACGATGACCCAATCCGTCCCGGGTATGTGGCGCGCCTCGGCGTCGCAGAGGACGCCGCGCTGGTCGAGCGCGGCGAGGCGGGTCCGCTCGCCGCGGGCGATGCGCGCGGCCAGGCCGGCCGCGCCGTGGGCGGCGGTATCGTATGCCGAGCCGTCCAAGCGGCGCACGGAGCCGTCGGCGACCCTGAGGAGGAGGGTCTCGGCCGTCCTCTCGACGCTGGGCATGAAGCTGACCATGCGCAGCACATCGTCGTCGAGGGCGTAGCGCAGCTCCAAGCGCAGCCCTCCCGCCGCTTGAACGGCGCGGGCGACCTCGAAGAAGTGGGGGCGCGCGGGCCCGCCGGGCACCTCCAGGAGCGGCCGCCCGTCGCGGGCGAGGACGCGCACGGAGTTAAAGCGGCCCCGGGCGTGCAGCGCCGTGAACGCCTTGACGAGCCGCGCGCGCGCGGCGTCGTCGCGGGCGGCCAGGCGCTGGTAGAGGTGCAGGTGCTCCGGGTCCTGAGCGAAGTAGTCGGCGTCGGCCGAACGCTCGGAGAGCCAGGACCGCAGCTGGGCGCTTTTGACCTCGAGCACCTCGCCCAGCGTCTGGTAGCGGACCTCGAGGATGCGGCCGTGCAGGTGGCGGAACTGGACGAGTCCCACGACCACGCCCAACAGCAGCGCCAAGGCCGCCGCCATCAGCGTCCCCATCGACTCGCGAAACGGCTTGCCGCTGAAGTCCATGCCATTTGCTCCTAGCAACGAACCTGCCATCCGGCTCACAACGCGCAGTCCCTCCGCAGCGTGAAAGCACGCCCATCCGCGTCGATGAAGCGTTTGACCTCGTCCGCGCTGAGGGGGGGCACGCGCCGGTGCCGGCGCCAATAGTCCACCCGCTCGAGGAAAGCGGCCCGCAGCAGCGGGTCGGGGATGGCCGCGCCCGGGCCGTCGCCTGGGGCCGTTTCGCCCGCGCGGGCGCGTCGGGCCCAGTAACGGGCCTTGAGGTCGAGCACGCTTTCCAGGAGCCGGCGGACCTCTCCCGAGGCGTCGCGACAGCCCATGTCCGACGAGTCCGCGAGAGCGGGCGCGGCCGAGAAACCCACGAGGGCCGGCCGCGCCGAGGTCCCTGGGTCGAGGACGGCCGTGCCCGCGGCGACGATGACGCCGGCGTCCACGGTCACCAGGCGCGCGGTGAGCGCCAAGGCGCCGTCCCTCGTGAGGTAGTAGCGGCCCAGCACCACGGCCTCGGCGGCGGCCAGGCGTTTCTCCGGGGCGCCCGCGCCCTCGACGGCGCCGGTGCGGGCCAGGAGTCGCTCCGACATGAGCTCGGGCACCGCCGCGCGCTCCAGGACCTGGACCGAGCCGGCGCGCACGAGCGCGGCGAGCACGCGCTCCTCGAGCTCCGGGCCGCGGCCGGGAGCGGCGTCGCCCGCGGCCTCGACGCGGCCCATCGCCACGCGGTTGACGCCCGCGGCGCGCGCGGCGGCCGCCAGCTCTCGCCCCAGCTCCTCGAAGGACGACGCGGCCGCCGCTCCCGCGAGGAGCAGGGCCGCCGCCGCCAACGCCATCGCGCCGCGCGTCTTCATGCTCATAGTCTGCCCCCGCGCGCTGTCGCCTGGCCGAACGGCCGCTGAAGTCCTGATTAAGCCGCTTGTAAGAGCGCTTACTTCGTTGACTGCCTGACGGGAAATCGTTACCATGGAATCTGCATGGCCACCATCCTCGTCGTCGACGACGACCGGTCCGTCCTCGACACCGTCAAGAAGTTCCTGGCCGCCAGCGGCTACGGGGTGGTTCTGACCGACAACGGGTCCGAGGCCCTGCTCTTGGCGCGCGACACGGCCCCGGACGCGGTGCTCTGCGACGCGGAGATGCCGGGCATGGACGGTTACGAGTTGTGCCGCCTCCTCAAGAAGAAGGCCGCCGGGCGCCCGCTGCCGGTGGTGATCATGTCGGGCGCGCGCGTCGAGGAGAAGGACGTGGTGGCGGGTTTCGACGAGGGCGCCGATGACTTCGTGCTCAAGCCCTTCTCCCTCTCCGTGCTGCTGGCGCGTCTCAAGGCCGTGATGCGGCGCTATGACTCGTCCGCGGCCATGGACGAGACCCTCAAACGCTGCGGCATCACGCTCGACCCGGCCGGCCGGACCGTGCGGGTGGGCGGCGCGCCCGTGTCGCTGACGCGCAAGGAGTTCGACCTGCTCGCCGCGCTGCTGGGCAAAAGCGGGCGCGTGTTGTCGGTCCCCTACCTGCTCGAGACCGTCTGGGGCTACGACCCCGCCGACTACAACGACGCGGGCACCGTCGAGGTGCACGTCTCGCACCTGCGCAAGAAGCTCGGCGCCCGCCACGCCAAACACATCGTCAACGTCCAGGGCCACGGCTACAAGTTCTCGGAGGACGGGCTCTAGCGCCCGCGCCGCCAGGCCGACGGCGGCAGGGCCGCCACGGCCGCCGCCGCCGCGCGGGCGGCCTCCTCGACGGCGCGTTCCCGCGCCTCCTCGGCGTCGAGCCCGAGCGCGGCGGCCTCGCGCGACACGCTCCAGCCCGGCGCCGCGCCGTCCGGC
>JANRKA010000172.1:0-3026 GCA_033875325.1 Elusimicrobiota bacterium
GCCGCGGCCAGGATGTTGGCGTGGAGGTTGGCGTGCGTGAGCACGACGCCTTTGGGCACGCCCGTGGAGCCGCTGGTGAACATGACGGTCGCCGCGGAATCGAGCGGCACGCGCGCCTTCTTGAAAGCCGTGCGCTCCAGCACGAAGGACGGCAGGACCAGCAGGCCGGCGGCCGTCAGCGCCTTCTTGACGGGACCGATGGCCGGGGCCAGGTCCTCGAGATAGAGCTTGCGCCCCGACGGCCCCCAACCCAGCTTCTCCTCGAAACGGCGCGACGAGACCACGACCTCGATGCCGGCCTTGGCGACGCAGGCGTCCACCACCTCCTTCGACGCGGAGTAGTTGAGGTTCACGGGCACGCGCCCGCGCAGCGACAAGCCGATGTTGGCGAGAGCGCCGCCGGCGCCGGGCGGCAGGAACAGGCCGACGCGCGGCGCGGGTCCGGCCAGCCGGTCGAGGCTCTTGCCCAGCAGATACGCCCCGGTGAGCGCCGAGAGGCCGTTGAGGCGCGCGCCCATGGAGTCGCCGACGCTGAAGGCGAACGGCCGCGACTTGGCCTTGCGCGCGAACTCCAACGGCAGCGGCCGGACCTCCTCGAGACGGTGCTTGAAGGCCTCGGCGCCCAGTTCCAGGATGGCCTGGCGCACCTCGAAGGCCGTCGCGGTGGGCGGCAGCGGCTTGCCGAAGCTCACGGTGACCTTATAAGGGAGGCGGCGCGGCCATTTGAAGAGGACGCGCCCTTCCGAGAAGCTGAACACGGAGCCCCAGACCTCGTCGAGGTGCACGGGGATGATGGGCGTGTCGCCCCCGTCCACCATGCGCTCGAAGCCCTTCTTGAAACGCTGCATCTGCCCGTGGCGCGATATCTCGCCCTCGGCGAAGATGCAGACGGCCTCGCCCGACTGCATGTACTCCCTGGCGCGCTTGAAGGACTCGACGAGCGCGCGCGGGCCGTCGCTGGAGGAGACCGGGATGCAGCCCATCGCGCGGAAGAACCAGCCCGCCACCGGCAGGTCGTAGTAGGCGCGCAGCATGAGGAAGCGAACCAGGCGCTGGTTGGCCATCGCGATGAGGAAGGCGTCGATGAAGGAGACGTGGTTGGCCACGAGCAGCACGGGCCCCGTCACCGGCACCCTCTCCAGGCCGACGGTCCGCAGCTGGTAGAAGCAGCGCGTCAGCGGCAGGAGCATCAGGCGCAGGAAGAAGTCGGGCAGGCGGCGCAGGATCTCGAAAGCCACCACCGCGCTCATCGCCGCCGCCACGAGGAAGACCTGGCCCGGGTGCAGCTTGAAGTGGGCGTCGAGGGCCCAGAGCGTGCCCGAGGCCAGCAGCAGCGCCGCGAAGCTGAGAAGGTTGCCCGTGGCCACCACGCGCCCGCGCTCGTCGGCGGGAGCGCGCTGCTGCACGAAGGACTGCAGCGGCACCGCGTAGAAACCCGCGCTCATGCCCGCCAGGAACAGGTCGGCCGCGACGCGTCCCGGCGCGCGGAAGGCGAAGGCGAGGTCGAAGGAGAACGCCACGAGCCCCACGGCGCCCAGCGGCACCAGTCCCAGCTCGATGCGGCCTCGGGAGAGGCGGCCCGCCACGAGGGACCCGAGCCCGATGCCCAGCGCCAGGATGACCTGCAGCCGCGCCAGACCCGCGCCGTCGAGCGCCATAAGACGCGCGCCGTAGACGAGCAGGTTCATCTGCAGCAAGGCTCCCGCGAACCAGAAATACGCGCTCGCGTAGGTGGCCAACTGGACCGCCGGGAGCCGGGCGAGGTCGCGCAGGTTGGCCAGCGAGCGGCCGACCGGGTCCGGGTCCAGGCGCGCGCCGGGTCGCGCGGCCGGGGTGACGGGCACGGCCAAGGCGAGGGCCCAGCCCGCCAGCGCCACGACGGCCAGCGCGACGGCGGGCCCGCCCGGGGCCGCGGAGCGGCGCGTGAGCTCCGCGGCCGCGGCGGTGCCCAGCACGATGGCGCCGAACGCGGCCGCCTGCAGGAGGCCGTTGGCCTGCGACAAGTCGCCGTCCTCCACGAGCTCGGGCAGCAAAGACAGCTTCACCGGGCCGATGAACGCGGAGTGCGCTCCCAGGAGGAACAACACCGCCAGGAGTCCGGGCAGGCTGCCCGCGGCCAGCGCCGGGACGGCCGCCGCGAGCAGGACGACCTCGGCCGCCTTGCAGGCCCGCAGCACGCGCGCCTTCGGCCAACGGTCGGCCGCGTCGCCCGCGAGACTCGAGAGCAGCAGGAACGGCGCGACGAAGGCCGCTCCCGCCAGCGCGATGACGCGCGGCGCGTCGTCGGGCCGCAGCAGGGCCGCGTTGAGGGCGATGAAGGCCTTGAACGCGTTGTCGTTGAAGGCGCTGAGCGCCTGCGTCGCGATGAAGGCCGCGAAGCGCGGCTCGAGCAGGGACGCCTTCAGCCGCCCGTTCACGGCGTCCTCCGCAGCCCGGCGATGGCGCGTTCCAACGCGGCGCGGCGCTCCCACGAGCCGGGATGCGTGCGGAAGTAGTCCGCGAGCGTCTCGACGGCGACCGCGCCCGGATCGCGTTTGGTGGCGGTGTCGCCCGTCAGCCCCAACGCGCCCAGCGCGCGCAGGCCGCCCGCCGGGTCGCGCCCGCGCGATGCGACGAGGCGCGCGCCGAAGGCGTCGGCCTCAAGCTCCTGGACCTCGCTGAAGTGCAGCTCGGCGAGCAGGCGGCCGACGGAGAGCACGGCGCCCGCGACCGCGCCGCCGGGACCGCGCCCCTCGCGCAGGCGCCAGCCGTCGGCGCAATGCCCCAGCTCCACGTGGCCGATCTCGTGGCCGAGGACGAAGAGCAAGGCGTCCTCGTCGCGCTCGAGGCGCTCGAGCAGGCCCCGCGTCGCGAACACGAAGCCGCCGGGCATGGCGAAGGCGTTGACGCCGGCGCCGGCGGACACGCCGAACTCGTAGCGGCCGCGCTGGCGCGTCACCAGCGGAGAGGACGCGGCGTCGGCGCCGAACTCGCGCCAACGCGCCGCCAGCGCCGCGGCGCGCGTGCCGGGCGCGGGCGCGGCGGCG
>JANRKA010000173.1:0-14836 GCA_033875325.1 Elusimicrobiota bacterium
GGGCTGGCCTGCGACGCGGGCACGGCGTTGTACCTGGCCGGGCGTCACGGAGAGGCGCGCGCCCTGTTCCGCCGCGCCGCGGCCCTGGAGCGAGCCTCGGCCTGCGCCGCCGCCGGCCTTTCCCTGCGCGGCGACTAACGCTTCGGGAGCGCGGCCGTCGCGGCGTCCAGGCTGGAGCGCGCCTCGGCCGAGGACGGGTCCAAGGCGAGCGCGCGGCGGAACGCCGCCGCGGCCTCGGCCGGGCGGCCGGCGAGGTAGGCGCACACCCCGCGGTCGGTCTCGGCGCGAGCCGAAGGCAGGAGCGCGGCGAGACGCGCCAGGCGCGGGCAGGCCTCGGCGTACGCGCCTTCGGCCTGCAGGCGCAGCAGCGGGGCGCGCGCCGCCGCGGGAGCGGCCGCGAGAGCGGCGTCGGCCAGGGCCGTCGCCCAGCGTCGCGGGTCGGCCTCCTCGAAGGACGCCTCGGCGCGGCGCCCCAAGGACTCGTCGGCCGACGCGCGCAACCGGTCCTGCCACGCCTTCTCCGCGGGGGTGCGCGCCACGGTCAGGCGCTGGTCGGCGCGCCACAGGGCGGCGGCCTCGGAGAGAGCGGCCTTGGCGGCGGCATCCTCGCCGCGCTCGCGCGCGAACACGGCCTGCCACAGGCGCAGGTCCAGGCGCGGATCGTCGCCGAAAGGGGCGCTCGTCAGGCGCGCGGCGAGCTCGCCCGTGGCGCCCGCGCGTCCCAGCGCTTCCTCGGCGCGCGCGCGTTCCGCGGCCAGACGCGGCAGGTCCGGCGCGGCGGCCAGCGCGGCGTCGAGCTCGGGGAGGGCGTCGGCGGGCCGGCCGGTCTCGATGGCGCGCCGGGCGCGGCGCCAACGCGAGAGCGCGTCGTCTTGAGGCGCGCCCGGCGCGCCGCGCACGACGGCGTAACGAGCGGACGCGGCGGCGGCCATGGTCGCCAGCGCGAGGGCGGGCGCCAGGCAGGTGATGAGCACGACGCCCGCCGCGCGCGCGGCCTTCGCGTCGGGCTTGGGCCCCGCGAGCAGACCCGCGGCCAAAGCCGCGAGCGCGGGCCAGAGCGGCTCATAATAATAGGGAAGGGTCGCGAGGAGGGCGTGGACGCCGAGGAAGTACCCCGCGAACACGGCGAGCGCCCTCGCCGCGGGGTCTCGCCGCGCGCGCCAGAAGCCGGCGGCGGCCGCCAGGAGCAGCAGCGGCATCAGCCCGGCGGCGAACCACAGGCGGCGGCAGACGGCGGCGGCGTAGGCGAACGGCGAGGCCGCGACGCGGCGCGCGGCCCAACGCAGGATGCCCGGTCCCTCGGGGGCGTCGGGAGCCAGCGCGCGGCGGTCGCCCTCCGGCGTGGTGTCGGTCATGCCCAGGACCCCGCCCACGACGAGCATGTCCGAGGCCCCGCGCTCGAAGGGCGTGGGCGTCCCGTGCACGCGCGCGTTCATCCAGGCCCAGGGCAACACGGCGAGCGCGCAGGGCAGCAGCAGGCGCCCGGCCGACAGCGCGCTCCTGCGGTCGCGGCCGCGGGCGAGCTCGTAGGCGGCGAGCAGGAGGGGGAGGAAGAACAAGGTCGAGCGGTAAAGCAGCCCCGCGGCGAAGGCCAACCCCACCGTCCAGTCCGCCGCGGGGCCCGGCCGGCGAGCGCGCAGGGCCAAGGCGAGGGCGGGCAGCAGCACGAAGGGCGTGTAGAACAACATCTTGAGGAAACCCGGCGGCTTGGGCAGCCCCGCCAACACGAGCAGGGCGACGCCGGCGGCGGCGGCGCCGGCGGCGGCTCCCCCGAGAACCGCGCCCGCGGCGCCCGCGAGCGCGCCCGTCGCCAGCGCGGCCAGCGCGAAGGCCCACGGCGCGGCGGCCGGACGGTCCAGCAGCAGGCCGGCTTCGAGCAGGGGGCCCAGCGGCAGGCGGAAGGACGGGTCGAGCGCGGCGGCGTGGTCGCCCGTGCGCAAGGCGTGGCCGAGCTCGGCGTGGGACACGGAGATCATCGCGCGCGCCGAGCGCGCGGCTTCGTAGAGGCGGGGGGCGCTGACGGCCAGCAGGACCGCGGCGGCCGCGGCGCACGCGACGGCGCGCCGGTCGGCCCGCGGGTTCATTCCTTGAGCCGGTCCGTGGTCACGGCTTCCCCGCTCACGCCGGGCAGGAGGGCGCCGTCTTCCCCGCGCAGCTGCTCGGCCAGCCAGGTGACGGGCTGGGGCTTGAAGGAGACCTCCAGGAACGAGCGGCAGCCCGCGGCGTGCGCCGCGCGCACCGCGTCGAGGTGGCGCTCGCAGGCGACGGTCTGCTCGGCGAGCAGCGCCTTGATGCGGGCGGGGTCGGTCTCGGCCTTCCCGGAGGTGCCCATGAACACCGGGACCTTGGGCGCCTTCACGGGGATGTCCGCGAGGACCGCGGCGAGAGCGGCGCGCGCGGGCTCGAAGGCCGCCGTATGGTAGGGGCCTTCGACCTTGAGCACCTTCACGCGCACGGGCCAGTCCTCGTCGCGGGCCTTGGCCGCGTAGGCCTCCAGAGCGGCCACGGTCCCGCCGAGCGTGCCTTTGGAGAGGGTGTTCCACAGCGCCACGGACACGCCGGGGACCTCGGCGACGGACTCGGCCACGTCGTTGAAGTCGTCGGAAGACGCCGCCGCCAGGCCCATGGGCTCGGTGAACGCGGCGCAGCAGTCGGAGAAGGCCTTGGCGCGCGCCGCGATGAAGCGGCCGCTGTCCTCGAGGGTCAGGGCCTCGGCCGCGACCAAGGCCGCGACCACGCCCATGGAGTGGCCGACCGCGCCGTCGAGCTCGACGCCGGGGTGGTAGGCCTTGTAGGCGAGCCAGTGCGCCGCGTGCGAGGCGTGGATGGCGCGTTGGGCGTTGAAGGTCTTGGCCAACGGCTCCTCGGGCATGGTCGTCAGGAGGGTCTCCAGGTCCGCGCCCAAGGACGGCTTGAGGCGCTCGATGGCCTCCCGGGCGGGCGCGTGCTTCAGGAGTTCGATGCCCATGCCCGTCTCCTGCACCGACTGCCCGGCGAACATGACGCAGCGTTTGGCCATGCGCGGATTCTAGCGCTTCGGTCGCGGGCGCGGCAACGCGGCGTGCGCCGCCATGCTCGGGAACTTCTCGCGCAGATAGGCGACCAGCGGGGGCTCGCTCTCCAGGGGGGCGGCGTCGAGGTGCAGCAGCAGGCCCGTGGCGATGAGCGCCTCCATGACCATGTACAAGGCGTAGCCGACGCCCGCGCCCAACGCCCCGCACAAGAAGGCGCCGCCGGCGACGAGATGCACGCTGCTGACCCACCACAGGCCCAGCGCGGTCGGCAGGTCCCCGTTGGGGCTCATGTAGCCCGCGGCCAGGATGGCCATGAACCCGCAGATCATCGAGACGGCGAAGGCGCCCACCACCATCTCGCCTCCGATGGTGGCGGCTCCCAGCCAAGCCGCCGCGGCCGGGGCCGCGTCGCGGGACACGACGCCGCGGGCGCGTTCGAAGCCCTGCGCCAGCGAGACGCCTTCGTCCATGCAGGCGGCCAATATCAGCGACGCTCCCAGCTGCACGCCGTTCTGCAGCAGCCACACGGCGATGCGCAGGGGCAGCACGAAGACGCGCGGCAGGGAGTCGCGGTGTTTGCGCAGGGCCACCTCGAGGAACAGCAGGACGCCGAACACCATGACGCTGAGCAGCAGGACGTCGCCCGCCCGGCGCAACGCGGCGAGCAGCGAGCCGCCCAACGAGACGGCGCGGCCCCGGGCCGAGGCCATCAGCGCGTGCAGGAAGGTCGCTTGCAGGAAGTAGAGCAGGAAGCCGCCGGTGAAGTAGGCGACGAGCACGCGCGGGCTGAGCACCGCGATGAGCGCGAGCGCTTCGGCGTCGTCGTTCTTGGTTCCGGGCGGAGGGGGGTTGGCGAAGATGGAGAGCACGAGCGCCGCGAGTATCCCGCCGATGACCAAGGCCGATGCCGCGGGCAGCAGGGCGACCAGGCGCTCGCGGCGCAGCAGCAGCGCGGCGTCGCCGAAGGCCTTGCGGTAGGCCGTCGTCGCCCCGAAGAGGAGGCTCAGCGCGCCGACGCGCCAGAACAAGGTGAGGAGCGTGAAGACGACGACGGTGAGAGGCATCCCGAAGACGATCGCCGTCTCGCCCCAGTCCTCCAACTTGCGGCGCAGCTGGAAGCCCCGGCGCGTGGCGCGCGCGCCGTCGGACCAGAGGTTCTTCCAGTCGGTGATGCCTTTCATCACCGCTTCCGCGCGGTCGCGCGTGTACCGGTCGGGGTCGTCGCGGTACGGCTTGACGGCCGCGACGACGGCCTCGACGGCCTGGTCGAAGCCGGCGTGGTACGGGAACTCGCCCGTGTGAACCTCGGGGCCGGGGCCGCCGTAAGGCGGGTCAGGGACCTCGAGCCGCATCGCGTCGAGCACCTCGAACGGAGCGTGCGCGCCCGGCCGCGTGAGCAGCGCGGCGAGCTCGTGGCCGGCCTGGGGGTCTCCCTGGTTCCAGCGCGCGGAGAGGTCCTTGAGCTCGGCGGGCGCGGCGGAGACGACGCACGGCGCCAGGGCGAGCAGGGCGGCGAGGAGGCGGGAGCGGTTCATCCCGGTAGGATAGGCCGCGAAGGGGTCCGGCGCAAGGTCAGAAGCGCACGGACGCGCCGGCGAAGAAACCCGCGCGTTCGGTGATGGCATGGTCGAGGATGCGGTCGTCGTGGGTGCCGCCGACGCGGTGGAGCCGCCGGTTGCCGGTACGGCTGTAGAAGTAGAGGCGTTGCCAACCGGCCTCCAGGCGCACGGCCGACCAGCGCCAGGCCGCCGCGAGGTTGAGGTGGATGGCCGTGCCGCGGGCGCGGTCCTCGTAGTTGGGGTACGACGCGCTCATGGTGCCGGCGGCGGCGGCGCGGTTGTCGAAGCCGTCGCCCTGGAACTCCATGAACGGCGACCACAACATCCACCCTTCGAACCCGAAGCCGAGGGGGAGGCGGACGTCGTCGCGCAGGCCGATGTGCCCACCCTGCCAGCGGCCTTCGTAGGTCGAGTCGAGGTCGTTGATGGGGCCCAGTCCCGGCGAGGCGTAGATCTGGTAGGTCTGCAGGTCCACCGAGCCGTTGGTGACGCGCATGCGGTCGAAGAAGCGGTGATAGCCGAGTATGAGGTCGAGGGAGTGGCCGAACTCGGTCTCATCGATGGTGGAGAGGCTCTGCTCGAGCACGCGCAGGTTCATGTTCGCCGCGCTCCAACGCGCCGTGCCGCCGAGCTCGCCGACCTCGCGGAAGTGCTCCGCATGGTCGGGCTTGACCCAGGTCGCGCCCGTCGCCGTCCAGGTGAACAGGTCGAACTGGGGCGCGTGCAACTCGTCGGCCCCGCTCCAGCGCCCGCGCGAGCGCGAGCGCCCGTCCTGCGCCTCGAAGGACAGCCAGGAGAGGGGGGCGAACTCCACGGAGTGGACGATGAACTCGTTGCGCGGCTTGAATTTCTGCGTGTAGGTCAGCCAGTACACGGGTTCGACGTCTCCTTGCGTGACCACGGCGGGGAAGCTGCGGCTCTGCCTCGTCTCCATCGAGCCTTCGGCAGCCCACCACCAGGAACGCAGGCGCACGATCTCGCGCGGCTTCTGCTTGCGCCCGATCATCTCGGCCTTGGGCACGCGCATCAAGTCGTCCTTGCGCGGGGGGATGATTTCGTAGGCGGGCGCTTCCTCCACGGGCGCCGGTTCCGGGCGCCGCGGCGCCGGCGCGGGCTTGGCGGCGCGTTTGGCGGGCGCGAACGACGGGATGAGCTCCGGCTCCCCGCCCACCTGGGCGGCGGCCGGGCACGCGAGGCACAAGAGCAACGCGATACCGCGCGCCTTCCTCATAGCAACGAAGTATGCTCTTGGCGTGTTTCACGCATATTAACGAAAGGGACAGGCACTTTCGTTAACAAGCGGGATTGTCTGGTCAGGCATGGAACTTTTTGGGGGGCTCGGCCGTATGAAAGATGTATGCCGAGACAACCAAGGCTGCATCTGCCGGAAACCATCTTTCACGTCACGGCGCGGGGCGTCGAGCGCCGGCCCATCTACGTGACTGATGAGGACAAGCGATACTTCGTTTCGCACCTTGTCGGGAGCCTCCGTGCCCATGGGTGTGGTCTGGTGGCATATTGCCTGATGCCCAACCACTTCCATGCACTGGTCGCGACAGGGGCGTCGCCTCTCGGGTTCCCGATGCATGACCTGCTCACGGCCTATGCCGTGCGCTTCAATGCAGGCAACGCCCGTGATGGCCACCTTTTTCAGTCCCGTTTCTACTCGCATCCGGTGCAGAATCTATCGTACCTGCAGAACGCGCTGGTCTACTTGCATGCGAACCCCGTTCGCGCGCGGTTGGCTTCGTCCGTGGCCGGCTGGGCCTGGTCGAGCCATCAGGAATGGGCGTCATCGTCGAGCGGGCTCATCGATTTCGCGCGGCTCGAAGAGTTGGTCGACATCCCGGTGCGCGTGCTCCGGGAGGCGTATCTCGAGAGGGTCGCCGTGATGTCGGAGGGCGGCCCTAAGTCGATGAGCTTGGAGGACTTGCTGGCGGATACGGCGTCGGAGTTCGGCCTGTTGGCGGATGCTCTACGCGACGGCCATCGCGGCGGTGCCAGCGCCCTGGCGCGCGGCACGTTCATCGAAAGAGCGTCAGCCGCGCGGTACTCGGTCACGGCGATCGCGGAGATTCTGGGGTGCACGCGAGCGGCGGTCTGCATGGCGCGCAAGCGCCGAAGCTGCGGCACAGCGCGTTGATTAACGAAAGTGCCTGTCCCCTTTGTTAGCTGGCCATGAAGGAGCAGGCGGCGAAGCGGCCGCTGTGGGAGAGGGAGAGGCTCCAGTCCTGGGGCTTGCCGCGCCAGAGGACGACGGGGAGGCCGCCGGGCTCGGAGAGGGCGAGTTTGGCGGAGTTGCCGATCTCGTCGTTGCAGGAGGCGATGAAGTCGAGGGCCATGTCGCGGACGAAGGCGCCGGGGGAGGCGCCGGCGGGGACCTCGCAGACCTGCCAGACCGCGTCGCCTTCGCCGTCCTCGTCGCCGATGTAGCCGCCGCGCAGCACGGCGACGCAGTGCAGCTTCTCGGCGTCGTCGTCGGTGAAGCGCAGGTCCAGCTGGAGGCCGGTGGGGACATGGACGGCCTTGCGGCGGAACAGGTCCACCTCGATCTCGCGGAAGGCGGCGTTGGGCACGACCACCTCGGCCCGGGCCAGGGCCTTGTGGCAGGCCTCTTTGGCGCAGAAGAATCGCCAGAAGGTCCGGAAGTAGTCCCCGGGACGCTGCTCGCGCAGGTAGGCGCTCTCGCGGGCGGTGAGGTGGCGGTCCAGCCACTCCGGGTCGGCGTCGTCGAGCTCATCGGAGAAGTTGTCGCGCAGGCGGGGCAGCGCGAGGTCCACGACGTCGTTGCCGGCGCAGTTCTTGGCCATGGCGCTGCCCTTCCACCACTCCTCCTGCAGCTCGGCCAAACGGTCGAAGAGGCGCTGCGAGATGGCGCGGGGGCTCTCCTCGGGGCGGGCCCCGTCGAGAAGCGCGAAGGTGGCGCGCAGGAGGTCCCCTTTCTCGGGGGCCACGGTGGTGCCGATCTGCCGGTCGCCGCGCAGGTACACGCACAGGAACTTGGCGCGGGGGTTGATGAGCGCGAGTTTGCCGAGGAAGTCCTTGGGGCGGCGCCTCTCGAACCAGCCCGAGCGCGAGCGGCCGGCCTCGGGGTAGACGAAGATGGAGCCGCCGTTCTCCAGCACCCAGGCGCACTTCTCGAATGCGTTCTGGCGGAAGGCCTCCGCGGCCGCGTCCTCGCCCCCGCGCAGGAAAGGGATGCAGCGGCACAGGTAGAGCAGCGCGCGGATGGCGGCGCTCTGCAGCGGGCCGCCCAGGCTGTAGTAGTTGGTCTGCTCGGGCGTGGACCAGGGCGTGTAGCGGTCCGAGCCCGCGCGCGAGAGCGGCACCACCGCCCAGTAGACCAGGAAGGAGTCGATGAGGGTGAGGTGGTTGGCCGCCCAGATGACGGGCCCGTCGTGGGCGTCGAGCTCGGCCCAGAGCCGCTCGCGCAGCTCCCCGATGTCCTCGGGAAGGCGGTAGTGGAAATAGAACCGCGCGGCCGCCGCGACCAACAACGACAACGGCGCGGCGACCGCGCGGCTGAGGAGGCGCTGACGCCCCAGGGACTTCAGGTCCTCGGGGGTCAGCACCGCGTTAGGCGATCTTCTCGGCGGCCGAGACGGCTTCCTGGAGGGCGGCGCGCACGGCGTCCACCTTCTGCTGGTCCACGGGGCGGCGCTTGCCCGCGGCCTCGGCCACTTCCTGCGAGACGCGCAGCTTGGCGGCCGACATCTTCAGGCGGGTGCGGATCTCGGCTTCCTCGGTGCGCAGCTTCGCCAGCGCGGCGGCGTCGCCGCCGGCCGACAGGCCTTTGATCTTCTCGAGGGTCATGTTCAACTCGCTGGAGAGCGCGTCGAAGGCGGCCTTGTCGTTGTTGAAGGTCTTGAGCTTGGAGGCCGCGAGCTTCGCCGCGTCGGCCAAGGTCGCGTCGTAGTCCTTCGCCTGGGCGGCGAGGGTCTTGAGGTTGGCGGCGGCCTCGGCGCGCTCGGCGCCGGAGAGCTTCTCGGCCTTGGCGGCCATCTTCTTCAGGGCGTCGGCCATCTTCCAGCCGTCGCCGCAGGCCATGATGTAGGCGAAGGACACCACGCCCTCGAGGTAGGCGTCGTTCTTGGGCATGTGGCCGGCGTCCATGAGCATCTTGACGGAGAGGCCGGGGGTGGCGGCCAACGCGTCCTGGCCGTCGAGGATGCGCAGCTTGCCGAGCTCGCCGGGGGCGAGCTTGAACTCGGCGGAGCCTTCCGCCAGCGGGACCTTGGTCGTCATCTTGGTGAGGAACTGGCGCTCGATGGACATGGTGATGTCGGCCAGGTTGGAGGACTCGATGCCCATGCCCACGATGGAGCCGAGATAGGGGGTGTTGCCGTCGGCCTTGGCGAAGTTGGCC
This sequence comes from Elusimicrobiota bacterium, assembly GCA_033875325.1. GTDB lineage: Bacteria > Elusimicrobiota > Elusimicrobia > UBA1565 > UBA9628 > GWA2-66-18. The sequence continues at coordinate 8,940 of JANRKA010000173.1, forward strand.
TCGTTGGTGGCGTATTTCTTCACGCCCGCCGTGATGCGCGCTTCCGCGTCCTGGGGGGTGATGGTGTTGAGGTCGGTGGCCTCGACGGTCGCCTGCTTTCTCATGAATGCCATGGGTTATCTCCTAAGTGCGTGCGGATATTCTACTTATCGCTCCAACGCTTGAACAGCAGACAGCCGTTGACGTCGCCGAAGCCGAAGGAAGCCTTGATGACGAACTCGAGCTCCTTCTTCAACATCTCGTGGGGGATGCTGTCGCCCACGGGGATCTGGGGGTGCACCTGCTCGCAGTTGATGGACGGGTGGACGTAGCCGTGCACCATCTGGTCCACGACCGCGGCCGATTCGAGGGCACCCGCCGCTCCCAACGAATGGCCGATCATGGACTTCGTTCCCTGGATGAGGGGGAAGTGTTTGGGGTCGAGTTCGAGAGCCTTGAGCCAGGAGCCCACCTCGCGCGGGTCCGCGCCGGTGGAGGTCAGGTGCCCGTTGATGAGCGAGATGCGCTTGGGATCCACGCCCGAGTCCTTGAGCACCTTCTGGATGCAGCGGCGCACGCCGTCCGGGTTCGGGAAGGTCATCGTGCCGCCGTCGCGCTGGCCGCCGGAGTTGCAATAGGCGCTGACGAGCTCGACGAGGATCTTCGCGCCGCGTTTCTGCGCGTGCTCGAGCGTCTCCAGGCGCAGCACGCCCGCGCCGCCCGAGGGCACGAAGCCGCAGGCGCCCGCGCCCATGGGCTGGGAGCCCTTCTCGGGCATGTCGTTGAACTTGGAGCAGAGGACGTCGCGCATCGCGTCGAAGCCCGACCAGGTGCCGTAATGCGTGCCTTCGGCGCCGCCGGCGTACATGGACTCGGCGTAGCCGAGCTGCATGTGCTTGAACGCCTCGAAGATCGCCTCGGTGCCGGTGTTGCAGGCCGAGGAGTTCGTGGTCGTCTGCCCGCCCAGGCCGAGGAACTTGCCGACCGCCACCGAGACCGACGAGCCCATGATCTTGGGCACGATGTCGGTGCCCATCGGGCGGCAGCCCATGCCGGGCTCCTGGTCGGCGGCCTCGGCCATCACCGGGCCCTGCTCCTCGAACATCGTGTCCATGCCGCCGATGCCGCAGCCGATGACCGCGCCGGTGTCCCAGTCCACGGCCGAGTCGGCGTAGCCCTTCTTCAAGTCCACGGCCACGCCCGACATGCGCGCGGCTTCCACCGCGGCCATGGTCGCGTAGACCATCGCCTCGTTGAGCTTGGCCAGGTCGGCCGCGGGGATGAGGGCCTCGGCCTCGTCGGGGCCGACGGGGGGCTTGCCGCCGATCTGAGACGAGAACTTGAGGTCGGCCAGCTCCTGGTGGAAGCTGATGCCCGACTTGCCGGCGCGCAGAGCCGCGCCGTAGTCCTTCATGCCTAGGCCGTTGGGGGCGACGGCGCCCACGCCGGTCACGACGATGCGCTTGCGGTTGCTCATTTGCCCTCGCTGCCTTTCGGGACGAACATGCCGGCGGTCTGGCCGGTGAACACGGTCTCCCCGTCATGCGGGCCGCCGAGGAACTGGATCTCGACCTCGCTGACGAGTTTGCTGCCGCGGAAATAACCTTCCTCGCCGAAGGTGGCCTGCACGATGGTGCGGTCGCCGGGTTTGACCGGCCGCTTGAAGGAGCACTTGTCGGCGGAGGTGAAGAAGCCGACGAGCTGGGCGATCTCCTCCGGGGTGCGCGTCTTGGCGAGGTGGTAGATGCACCAGGCCACGCTGCCGATCTGGGCGGACATCTCGATGAGCTTGACCCCGGGGACCACGGGGTAGCCCGGGAAGTGGCCTTCGCAGTCCTCGTCCTTCCAGGTGTAGGCGCCGATGATGTGCTCGTCGTCCATCTCGATGATCTCATCGATGAAGCGCATGGGGCGCTGCTGCGGGATCATCTTGAGTACCTGCTCTTTGGTGAGTTCCATCAGAGGTGCATGCCTCCATCCACGGCGATGACGGCGCCGTTCAAGTATTGGTTCTCCACCGCGTGCCAGACGGTCTCGGCCACGGCCTCCGGCGCGCCGAAGGCGCCGAGCGCCACGCCTTTCTTGATGCCGGCGCGCTGCTCCTCGGGGATGGTCGCGGTCATCGCGGTCGCGATGAAGCCGGGGGCCACGGCCACGACGCGCACGCCCTTGGGACCGACTTCGGCGGCGAACTGGAGCGTGAGCGCTTCCAGCGCGGCCTTGGTGGCGCGGTAGACCGCCGAGCCCACGACGGCCTGGCGGGCCAGCACGGAGGAGATATTGACGATGACCCCGGCCTCGTTGCGCGCCATCTCCTTGGCGAAGTCGCGCATCAGGAAGAGGGGGGCCTTGAGGTTGGTGGCGACGAGTTTGTCGAAGCCCTCCTCGGTGACCATGAGCGCGGACTCGTGCGGCTTGTCGATGCCGGCGTTGTTGACGAGGCAGTACGGCGTGCCTTTCGCCAGCACGGCGTCCAGCAGCGACTTGCGGCCTTCGGCCGTGCTCAGATCGGCGCGGACGATGAACGAGCCGGGAATCTCGGCGGAGACGGCCTTCGCCGCGGCTTCATTGCCGTTGTAATGCAGGCACAGCGTCAGCTGGCCGCCGGACTTCTCATGGATCATCTTGGCGACGGCGGCCCCGATGCCGCCCGACGCGCCCGTCACGACCGCGATGTCGGCCATGGTTTATTCCTTCACCTTGAGCTTGCCGCCGCGAGACATCTCGGAGGCGAGGGGATAATCCGCGTAGCGGATGTTCTTGTGGCAGCCGACGTTGGCGTTGAGCATGGTCATGACCTTGCGCGACCCGGCGAACACCTCCGCGTCGGCGCGCACGAACATGTCGCCCGTGGGCGCGCGCATGAGCTTGACCACGCGCACGGCGTAGGTCAGCGGGCCGTCCTGGGGCGTCACCTCGCCGTGGAACTCCACGCGCTCGAAGCCCAACGCGCGGCCGGTGCCGGCGCTGCCGGTCCAGGCGTGATAAACGCCGGTGAGCTGCCAGACGCCGTCGACGAGCAACGCGGCGGGCTTGACGCCGCCGTTCATGGAGTAGAACCACTCGGAGGGGCCGTTCGTGCGGGTCGCCAGGAGCTCGGCGGGTTCTCGGGAGACGCGGCGGATGTCGCTGACTTCCAGCATGAGCGAGTCGGGCAGCAGGGGCAGCTCGTGCGGGGCGCCGGTCACGAGGGTGCCGCGCGAGAGGGCGACGATCTCGGGCGCGGAGAAGCCGTCGCGGCCCTGGAACTCGGTCCAGGCGAGCGGGGCGAGGTAGGGCGCGGTGCGGGCGGGGGGCAAAGCGGGCGCGGCGGCGCCGTCGCTCTCCCAGAACACGGTGCCGACCTGGGCCGAGTCGATGGTGTAGACCGGCACGCCATCGACCGACACGGTCGCTTTGCCCGTCAGGAGGAAGTCTCCGCCATCTCTCTCGAGCGACACGACCTCGACGGTGTAGACGACTTCCTTGTCATACGGCCGGATCTGCCCGAAGAAGGACACGCCTTCCATGCCGAGAGGCTTGCACGGCGGCAGCCCCCGTTCGGCGGCGAAATGGCGCAGGGATTGCCACACCGCGTCCAAGCCCCAGCAGCCGGGCATGACGGGGTCGCTCAGGAAATGACAGGCGTAGAACCAGTCGTCGAAGCGGTTGCGCCGGACCGTGACGATCCTGCCGGTGCCCGCGGCTTCGTCCCAAGACGACTCGCGCACCTCGTGAAAGGGCGTGAGGAGGCCGCTGGGCAGAACGGAGGGCGCGGCGGTCGCCGTCACTGTATCTCCATGAGCCCGCCGCCCCAGGCCAGTCCCGCGCCGAGCACCGCGTAGACGATCTTGTCGCCCTTGTGGAGCTTGTCGAGGCGCTGGGCCACGGCCGAGGGCATGCCGCCGGCGGCGATGTTGCCTTGCGTCACCACGTTGTGGATGTGGCGCTCCTCGGGCAGGCCGAGATGCCCCAGGATGGAGTCCATCATGACCTTGTTGGCCTGATGAGTGACCGTGTAGACCTCGTCGGCGTAGAGCTGCTTGGCGGCGGCCACGGCCTCGAAGGCCTCGACGGTCTTGCGGATGGAGAACTCGCGGACCTTGCCGCCGTCCTGCCAGAAGTGGCGGGTGCCGTCCACCATCACGTCGGTGGCGCCTTCGGGGGCGGAGGCGTACATGACGGGCTCGACCTTCACGCGGCCCTTGTGCTTGAAGGAGCACAGCTGCGCGGCCGCGCCGTCGCCCCAGATGTAGCCGTCCACGCAGTCGCTGGAGTAGTCGGTGCGCGTGGTGTAGCAGGCGGTCTGGACCGTCAGCACGAACTCGGGCCAGGCGTCCTCGCGCAGGTCGCCCAGGTACATCATGTGGCGCGCGAAGGAGGAGCAGGCCGTGTTCATGTCGATGTGCGGCCCCGAGCCGATGCCCAGGGCTTTGGCGACGTAGCTCGCGGTGGCGGGCACGGGGTCGAAGGGGATGTCGGAGTTGCACACGACCATGCCGACCTGGTGCGGCTTGACGCCGGTGTGGGCCAGGGCCTTCTGCGCCGCGCGCACGGCGAGCGTGACGGGCGTCTCGCCGCGCGACTTGGCGTGGACGATGGCCTGCATCGGGTCCTTGTTCTTGGTGGTCGTGATGTATTCGCGCGAGAGCACCGAGCGCCGCTCGTAGATGCCCAGGCGCGACTTGACCCAATCCGGGCCTTTCTTGAGGCCGACTTCCTTATGGAGGAAGTCGTTGTCGATGACGGTGTCGGGCAGCGCCCAACCCATCCCGAGCAGGTGGAAGGGGACGCTCATCAGAGGCCCGAGATGGCCTCGCCGCCGTCGACGCGGATGATGCTCCCGTTGGCCCAGCGCAAGGTCGGTCCGCACAGGCCGAGGATGGTCTCGGCGATGTCCTCGGGCGTGCTCAGGCGGTGGAAGGGGTTGCGGATGCGCGCCTGGGCCTTCATCAGGTCGAAGTTGGGGATGGCGTTGCCCGCCGGCGTGTCGGTGATGCCGGCCTGCACGATGTAGGACGAGACGCCGTAGGGCGCGAGCTCGACGGCCATCGCGCGGCAGGACGCCTCGAGCGCGGTTTTGGCCGCGGAGACGGCGGCGTAACCCTTCCAGGCGATCTCGTTGCCTTCGGAGGTCATGGCCACGGTGCGCGCGTCCTTCGTGAAGAGACCTTCCTTGCACAACTCGCGGCTCCAGAGCAGGTAGTCGTAGCCCATCATGAAGATGGTCTTCTGCAGATCTTCCTGGGTCAGAAGCTCCTCGCGGTAGGGGATGCGCGAGTCGGCCAAGGTGTGCAGCGCGTCGCAGCCTTTCTCGTGGAAGGCGGTGTTGATGGCGGCCTTGACCTTGTCGGCGGGCAGGCCCAGCGCCTCGGCGAGGCCTTTGACGGCCTGGCCGCGGAAGTCGGGGGTCTTGTCCTCGATCATGAGCCGGCAGGAGCCGGCGGCGATGGACTGCATGAACAGGTGGACCTTGCCGGGCCCGCAGTTGGTCATGATGGACTCGAAGACCTCGCCGCGCCCGTCGTCGTCGAAGAGGTTGACGTTGTGGGTGACCAACTTGACCCCGGCGGCGCGGATCTCGTCGAAGTGCGGCTTGATGACGGTCTCGACCGTGCCTTCCTTGTCCTTGTGGCCGATGAGGACGTTCAGGCCGGCGCGTGCCAACCTTTTAGCCGTCGCCAGGCCGAAGCCCGACGAGCCTCCCAAGATGACCGCCCACAGCCCCTGACCCCGGAAATCCAACGGATTTTTCTGGTCCATTCGCAGATTATATCACCGCTGCCCCGAATTTCGTCATTGACCCCCGTCAAACCCCCAGTGCCAGACTTTAAGTATAACAAAGGGGACATAACAAAGGGGACAGGCACCTAAGTTATACCCCGACGCCACGGTCAGGTATAACTTAGGTGCCTGTCCCCGTTGTTATGTCCCCTTTG
>JANRKA010000174.1:0-6766 GCA_033875325.1 Elusimicrobiota bacterium
CCGCGCCCGCCATCGCGCGCGCGCCGTCCGCGCAGACCCCGGCCGCGGCCGTCGCGCAGGCCGAGCAGCTCGACCCCGCCGCCTTCCAGACCGCCGCCGCGCCCTCCGCGAACGAGCGTTGGGCCGAGCGCGCCGTCGCCCTGTTCGACGGCATGCTCGAGCGCCCTCGTCCGCTCGCGGTGTCCGCGCCCGAAGGCGGTGCGCCCGCGCCGCGGCTCGAGCGGCCCGACGGCCGCTTCGCGGGACCGTATCTCCTCGTCGCGCTCACCCTGACGGACCCGGGCTCGGTCGAGGGCCTCAACGCCCTCCTGGCCAAGCTCGGCCATGAGGTCGGCTTCCGTCGCGACGCGTCCGGCCCCATCGTGCGCGCCGAAGGCGTCGTGGTCCTGCGCGGCGCCGTGCCCGTCGAGAACCTCCTGCCGTTGGCCAAGTCCCCCGGCGTGAAGGGCGTCTCCCCCATCGCCGCGCCGCGCGCCGCCCCTTACGAGCGCCCCGCGTCGGAGACCGCCTTCCGGGCCTTCGTGCGCGGCGTCGCCGAGAAGAACCCGCTGGCCGGCGCCCTGACGACGATGCCCCTGCACGCCTTCGCCGTGCCCGCCATCATCTTCCCCGCCTTCGTCGGCCTCGCCCTGGCCTCGCCGCCCGCGGCCGCCTTCCTCAAGCCGCTGCTCCTCGGCGGCACCGTCGCCCTGCTCGGCACCTTCTCCTTCCTGGCGCCCCTGTTCCGTTGGATACCGGCCCCGCTGCGCGCGGCGCTCGCCTACGCGCCCGTGGTGGTCGGCGGCTCTTTGCTCGTCCTCAACGGCGCGACCTTGGCCGGCGTCTGGATCGCGGCCAACGGCCTGCTCGGCGCGATGGCGGCGGGCAAGGCGTTCGCGCGCATGGCCGCGGCCCCGAACGCCCACCTCGTGGACAAGCTCGTCAACGGCGCGGAGACCTCGCTGCACGCCAACCTCATCGGTTTCCACCTCCTGCTCGTCGCCTTCTCGTCCTTGTTGGGCGTCGGAGCGCTGGCCGGCGCGCTCGGCGCGCTGAGCGCGCTCACCTTGCTGGCGCTCAGCGAGCGCGCGAGCGCCCCCGCCGTCGCGACGGCCGGACCCGCGGCGCGCGCGGTGCCGCCGGGCATGCCCGGCCCGGACGGGCCGCTGCCCGCGACCGCCGTCGCCGTCCGCGGCGCGAACACGGCCAAACCCGCCCCGCGCCAACCGTTCGTGGCCGCGTCGCGCAAGGTCGCCGACCTCGAGAAACTCGTCAAGAGCGACCCCGACGCCGCGCTCGCGCTGGCGAGCGACTACCTCCTTAAAGAGACCGACAAGCGCCACGAGGTCCGCATCGGCGCGCTGCGCGCGCTCGAAGCCCTGCCCGCGGAGAAGGCCCTGCCGGTGTACCTGGCGTTCCTGAACGGCGCCGCCGCGCCCGGCGCGCAGCTCGCCAAGCAGACCTCCCACGACAAGTGGTGGTACTACCAGTGGGAGATGCTGCGCCGCGTCGCCGGTCAGGCTCCGGCCCTGACGCCCGCCTCCGAGGAGCTGCTCGCCGCCCTGCGCGCGGCCTACAAGGACCGGAACTCCTCCGTGCGCCTCATGGCGGCTCACGCCCTGCTCGCCTTCGGCCAGGAGCCCGGACCCGAGGTCGAGCCCGCGGCCGTCGTCCCCGTGACCATGGTCGCCCGCCCGAGCGCCGGCTCAGGCGGCGTCCCGGGCGCGGCGCAGCGCGTGGCGCCCGAGCAGCCGAACGGCTCCTCGCGGTGGAAGTGGCTCATCGTCGGCGGCCTGGCCCTGCTGCTGGGCCTGAGCTTCTACGGCGGCCCGCGCGGGAGCGCGCGCGACCCGTCCATGATGAACCGGCCCGCGGTCACGCAGCAGCTCGAGCGCCCGGCTCCGGCCCCGTCCGCGAGCGTCCGGCCGGAGACGACGACGCCGCGCTCCCACGAGGAGCTCACCGTCCAGGAGCTGGAGCGCATCGCCGAGGCCGCGGAGCGCTCCGCGCGCGCGGCGGAGGAGCAGAACCGCCTGCTGGCCGAGTCGCAGAAGAAGAGCGGCAGCGGCTGGATCTGGACCTTGTTCCTCGCCTTCGCGCCCATCCTCTTCATGGTCTGGCTGTTCTCCAAGATGGCCCGCGGCGGCATGGGCGGCGGCAAAGGCAGCCCGATGGACATGAACAAAGCCCAGACCAACGCCGAGAAGCCCAGCGTGCGCTTCCACGACGTGGCCGGCATCGACGAGTCCATGGTCGAGGTCGAGGAGATCGTCGACTACCTGCGCAACCCCGGCCAGTACGCCCGCCTCGGCGCGCGCGTGCCCAAGGGCGTCCTGCTCGAGGGCCCTCCCGGTTCCGGCAAGACCTTGCTCGCCAAGGCGCTCGCCGGCGAGACCGACGCCAACTTCATCTCGATGTCGGGCTCGGACTTCGTGCAGATGTTCGTCGGCGTGGGCGCGGCGCGCGTGCGCGACCTCTTCGAGCAGGCCAAGAAGAACCGTCCCGCCGTCATCTTCATCGACGAGATTGACGCCGTGGGCAAGGCCCGCGGCAGCGGCGGCCCCATGGGCGGCAACGACGAGCGCGAGCAGACCATCAACGCGATGCTCGCGGCGATGGACGGCTTCACGGACTCCACGGGCATCATCGTGGTGGCCGCGACCAACCGCGCCGACACGCTCGACCCGGCGCTGACCCGCCCGGGCCGCTTCGACCGCAAGATCCACGTGGGCGCGCCCGAGGTCATAGGCCGGGAGGCCATCCTCGCGCTGCACGCCCGCAAGATCCGCCTGGCTCCCGACGCGGACCTGCGCTACGTCGCGCGCCGCACCGCGGGCCTGACCGGCGCCTTCCTCGAGAACGTCGCCATCGAGGCCGCCCGCCTGGCGGCGCGGCGCGGCGGCGACATGGTGACGATGGCCGACCTCGACGAGGGCGTGGACCGCGCCACCATCGGCGCCAAGCGCTCGCTCAAGCTCTCCGACGAGCTCAAGCTGCGCATCGCGCGCCACGAGTCCGGCCACGTCCTGGCCAACCTCCTCAACGAGCGCCCCGAGCTGCGCCAGCCGACCAACAAGGTCACCATCGTGCCGCACGGCACGGGGGCGCTCGGCTTCGCCGAGATGGGCTCGCCCGAGGGCGATTCCTACCTTTACACCAAGAGCCAGCTCGAGGCGCGGCTCGACCACGCGTTGGGCGGCCTGGTGGCCGAGCGCCTGTATTACGGCGAGTGGTCCACGGGTCCCGGCTCCGACCTGCAGTACGCCACGCGCATCGCCCGCACCATGGTCCAGCAGCTGGGCATGGACGAGGGGCTGGGGCTGGCCCAGACGGGCGCCGACCCCAACGACCCGTTCGGCCGCCAACCCTTCGGCGACGGCGTGGGCGACCGCGTCCACGAGGCGACCAAACGCGTCATCCAGGAGTCCTACGAGCGCGTGCTCAAGCGCCTGGAAGCCAACCGCGACCGCCTCGACGCGATGTCGGCCGCCCTGATGGACAAGGAGACCCTCATCGACACCGAGATCTCCCAGTACGCTTTCGGCGAGTTGCCCGAGCCGCCGGCAGGCGCGGCGGGCGAGGCGGCTCCCAAGGAATAAACCGTCGTCGCGTTCGAACGAAGCCCTCGGCGCCTAGGCGCCGGGGGCTTCTTCTTTGACGGCGTCCGCCTTCAGAGCCCGCATCCGTCGACGCCGAGGACGCGCGTGTTGGCGCCACCAACGGACGGTGGCCCGTCCTTCCTCAGCGCGCGCCTCCAACGACTCGCGGCTCGAGAGCGCCACCGGGAGCAGGACCAAGTCGAAACCCATCGCCGCGTACGCCTTACGCCACGAACTGAGTCGGGCGTCGAACCCTCCTTCCAGGCGCGAGACCACCGATTGGTTCAGCCCGCTTTTTCGGGCGATTTGGTCTTGCGTCATCTGGAGCATGCACCGCAGCGTCACGAACCACCGCTCCGGCGGCCAGTCGCGCCACGGCCCCGGGACGGCCTGACCATAACCGGCCAGAATCTCGAATGGATCGGGACCGGCCAGCAGCGCCTTAAGACTCTCGAGCGACGCGGCATCTTTTGCCATGACACCTCCATGTTTATAACCACTGGCTACTTGCTCCAACGAAGCAGCCAGTGCAAATACGCATCATGGGCACATGTGGTCGGGCGCTAGTCCGACTCACGGCTTCTCTACATACTTACGATCGACGCGCCGAGAAGTTCCCTCGTCTTACCGGCGCACGACCTTCGCGTCCGCCGCCCGCGCCGCTTTTTTAGTAGCATGCAGGCGCCTTGACCAAGGACTGGCGCCGCAAAGACCTGCTCGGCCTGCAAGAGCTGAGCGCCGCCGAGATCGAGCTCATCCTCGATACGGCCGCCGCTTTCAAGAAGTCCCCTCCGAAGCCGCTGCCCGCCGGGCGCCTCGTCGCCTTCCTGTTCTCGGAAGCCTCGACTCGCACCCGCTCCTCCTTCGAGGCCGCCGCGCTGCGGCTCGGCGTGAAGGTGCTCAGCTTCTCGGCCGCGGGCTCGTCGCTGGCCAAGGGCGAGACCATGCTCGACACCCTCCTGAACCTCGAGGCCATCGGGGTCACGCATTTCGTCGTGCGCCACGAGCGCTCGGGCGTGCTCGAGGACCTCGCGCCCAAGGTGAAGGCCTGCGTGCTCAACGCCGGCGACGGCTGGCACGAGCACCCGACCCAGGCCCTGCTCGACGCGTTCACCCTGCGCGAGAAGTGGGGCTCGCTCAAGGGCCGCAAGGTCGTCATCCTGGGCGACATCCGCCACTCGCGCGTCGCGCGCTCCAACGCCTGGGCGCTCAAGAAACTCGGCGCCAAGGTCGTGTTCTGCGGGCCGACGGCGCTGGTGCCCGACGGCCTCTCCGGGCTGGCGGCCATCGAGCACGACCTGACGAAGGCGCTCAAAGGCGCCGACGCGGTCAACGTCCTGCGCCTGCAGCTGGAGCGCATGGAGCAGGGTTTCGTGGCCTCCCTGCCCGATTACGCCGAGGCCTATCGCCTCACGCCCGAGCGCTTCGCTTTGGCCAAGCCCGACGCGTGGGTCCTGCACCCCGGCCCCATGAACCGCGGCGTCGAGATCGCCTCGGAGCTGGCCGACGGCCCGCGCTCGCTCATCCTCGAGCAGGTCGCCAACGGCGTGCTGGTGCGCATGTCGGTCCTGTCGTTGCTCGATTCAGGGAGGTCCGCGTGAGCGAGTCGCTCATCGTCGGCGGGCTGGTCGTCGACCCGTCCCAGAAGCTCGAGGCCGTGCGCGACGTCCTCGTGCGCGACGGCCGGGTCGTCGAGGTCGCCGCCGGCCTCTCCAAGAGAACGGCCCTCAAGGGCGTCGAGACCGTGGACGCCAAGGGCCTCTGGGTCATCCCCGGCCTCGTGGACATGCACGTGCACCTGCGCGAGCCCGGCCGCGAAAGCGACGAGACCATCGCGACCGGCACGAAGGCCGCCGCCGCGGGCGGAGTGACCACCGTGCTCGCGATGGCCAACACGGAGCCGGTGACCGACAACCCCTCCCAGCTCGCCTTCCTGCGGGCGAAGGCGGCGCAGGACGCCGTCGTCACCGTGCTCTTCGCCGGCGCCGTCACCCTCGGCCAGAAGGGCGAGCGCCTCACCGAGTTCGCCAAACTCCGGGCCGCCGGCGCGGCCGCGCTCTCCGACGACGGCCGGCCGCTGATGAACGCGGGCTTGATGCGGCGCGCGCTGGAGCACGCCAAGGACGCGGGCCTGCTGGTCATCGACCACTGCGAGGACCTGACCCTCTCCAACGGCGCCTGCGTGCACGAGGGGCCGTCCAACCTGGCCAAAGGCCTCAAAGGCTCGCCCGCCGCCGCCGAGACCGTCCAAGTCCTGCGCGACGTCGCCCTGGCCGAGCTCACCGGCGGACGCGTGCACCTCGCTCACCTCTCCAGCGCGGCTTCTGTGGAGGCCGTGCGCCTGGCCAAGAAGCGAGGGGTGCGCGTCTCCGCGGAAGCCGCGCCGCACCATTTCGCCTTGGACGAGTCCATGATCCCCGGCTACGACGCGGCCTGGAAGATGAACCCGCCGCTGCGCGAGAAGTCCGACCGCGAGGCGCTGCTCGAGGGACTCTCCGACGGCACCCTCGACGCCATCGCCACCGACCACGCCCCGCACGGCTGCGCGGCCAAGTCCCTGGGCATGGACCAGGCTCCCTTCGGCGTCATCGGCCTGGAGGCGAGCCTGGCCGTCGCGCTCACCGAGCTCTACCACAAGAAGGTGCTGGACAAGAAGCGGCTCGTCGCGCGCCTGAGCGCGGCGCCCGCGGCCCTGCTCGGCCTCAAGGACAAGGGCACGCTCGAGAAGGGCGCCGCCGCCGACGTCGTCCTCGTCGACCCGGACGCGGTCTGGACCCCCGCGCCGCCCTTCCGCTCCAAGAGCCGCAACACGCCCTTCGCCGGCCGCCGCCTCAAGGGCCGCGCGGTCAAGACCTTCGTCGCCGGCCGCCTCGTCCACGACGCGGCGGCCTAGCTCCTTAGACCCAGGGCCGGCTGGGCCTTCCGGCGCTGGCGCGACCGCGCCCCGCGGGTCATCCTCATGGCATGCCTCCGTTGACGCTCGTCGTCGCCTGCGCGGCCGCCCTGGCGGCCAGACGCCCGATGGTGGTCGCGCCGCGCCCGGCGCCCGCGGCGAACGGCGTCCGGGCGCTCAGCGGAGCCCTGGTGCCGCGCCTGAGCCCGCTCGCGTCCGGCGCCCTCGTCTCGCCGCCCTCCCTGACGGCCACCTCCCTGGTCGCCCCGTCGGACGCGCCTCGCCGTCCCGCGCC
>JANRKA010000175.1:0-2054 GCA_033875325.1 Elusimicrobiota bacterium
CGCGTGCCGCCCGTCGGCGTAGGCGCGGTTGCCCGCGCGCAACTCCCCCTCCGCCGTCGCGGCCGAAGCGGCGGGCGCCAGCAGCAGCGTCAGCGCCGCGGCGACGGGGGCCGCGGGCGCGGCGCGTCGCGTCGCGCGCGCCGGGGCCAGGGGCACGAGCAGCTCGGCCAACAGCAGCAGGAAGGCGAGCGCCAACGGCAGCGCGGCGCGGTCCTTCCAACGCGCCGCCGAGCCCGCGAGCCCCTTGGCCGCGGCGCCGCCCTTGATGCGGGCGACGATCTCGGCGAGCTCCTCCTCGCCGGGCGTGGAGCGGTAGTACGCCCCGCCCGAGACCTCGGCGGCCTCGACGAGGGCCTTCTCGCCCAGTCGCGTCACCACGGTGGCGCCCTTGGCGTCCTTCTTGTACTCGCCCGGCCCGCCCACGGGGATGGGCTCGCCCTCCGGCGTGCCCACGCCGACCGTGTACACGCGCACCCCGGCCGAGGCGGCCTCGCGCGCGGCGGAGACCGGGTCGGTGCCGTGGTCCTCTCCGTCGGTCAACAGCACGACTGCCTTGGTCCCCGGGTAACGCCCGAGCATGGACGCGGCGAGCCGGATGGCCGACCCCACCGCCGTGCCCGGCACCGCGATGGCGCCGGGCTCCAGGACCGAGAGCAGCTGCTTGGCCGCCTCGGTATCGGAGGTGACCGGGCAGACGACCTGCGCCTCGCCCGCGAACGCGACGACGCCGACGCGCTCGCCTTTGAGCTGGTCGAGCAGCAGGCTCAACGCGTCCTTGGCCCGCTCCAGGCGCGAGGGCTTGAGGTCTCGCGCCTGCATGGACAGCGACACGTCCACGGCCACGACCACTTGGCGCGCGTCCGAGCGCGTCTCGACGAGCTCGACGCCCCAGCGCGGGCCCGCCAGCGCGAGGAACAGGCAGGCCAGCGCGCCCAGGCGCAGGCGAGCGCGCAGAGCGCGGGCCGACGCGGCGTCGTCGGCGCAGCGGCGTACGGTCTCGAGACGCCCGAGCGCCTTGGCCACCGCGTCGCGCCTGGCCGCGGCCGCGCGGGCTAGCGCCCAGGCCGCGGCGAGCGCGGGGACGGCGGCCGCCAGCCAGCGCCAGTCCTTGAGCATCAGGGCCACCTCAGCAGGACGGTCGCGCCGAGCGCGGCCTCGAGCAGCAGGAGCAGCGCGGCGGCCAGCGTCGGCCACGGGTAGAGCTCGTCGCGCACGACCAGGTCGGGGAGCTTGACCGCGCTTTTCTCCAGGCGGTCGATCTCGTCGTAGACCTTGCGCAGCGCGAGCGCGGTCTCCGCGCGCCAGTAGCGGCCGCCGGTCAGCCGCGCGACCTCGGCGAGCGTCTCCTCGTCGAGGTCGTCGCCGACCGGCACGGTGACGCGGCCGAAACGCGGGTCGTCCACCGTCATCTCGCTGGGCCCGCGCGTGGCCGTGCCGATGGTGTAGACCTTCACGCCCATGCCGGCGGCGGCTTTGGCCGCGGTGAGAGGGTCCACCGCGCCGGCGTTGGAGCGGCCGTCGGTCAGCAGGACCACGACCTTGCTCTTGGCCGAGGACTCGCGCAGGCGCCGCAGAGCGCTCACCAACCCGTCTCCGACGGCGGTGCCTTCGGCCTTGGTCATGCCGCCTTCCAGCCCGCCGATGCGCTCGATGAGCGCGTCGTAGTCCACGGTCAGCGGCGTCGCCAGCAATGGCGCCCCGCCGAAGGTGACCAGGCCGATGCGGTCCTCCGCGCGGCCTCGCACGAAGCGCGCGGCCGTCTGTTTGGCCACCTCCAGGCGCGTGGGCTCGAGGTCGGTCGCGTTCATGCTGATGGAGCTGTCGAGGGCGAGCACGATGTCGATGCCGCGGCCGGCGCCGCCCACGGCCCTCTGCACGCGCTGCGGGCGGGCGAGCGACAGAGCGACGAGCGCCAAGGCCAGCCCGGTCAACAGCGGCGGCGCCGACCGCGCGGCCAGAGCGCGGGCGGACGGAGACGCCGGCGCCCGTCCGGTCCCGGGGTGCGGCAGGGAGGGGCCGGGCGCGGCCCAGGCGCGCCAGGCGGCGGCGGCGGC
>JANRKA010000176.1:0-2032 GCA_033875325.1 Elusimicrobiota bacterium
GAGGACAACAAGCCCGTGAAGCGCGGCGACCGCCTCGCCGAGTGGGACCCGTACTCCACGCCGATCCTGACCGAGACCGCCGGCACGGTGCGCTTCGAGGACCTGATCGACGGCATCTCCTCGCGCGACGAGTTCGACGAAGAGACCGGCATCTCGTCCAAGCACGTCATCGACTGGCGTTCGACGGCCAAGGGCTCCGAACTGCGCCCCGCGATCGTGCTGGTCGACGACAAGGGCAATCCGGCCAAGCTCTCCAACAAGGCGGAGGCCCGTTACCTCCTGCCGGTGGGCGCCATCCTCTCGGTCGCCGACGGCGACCAGGTGCGGGCGGGCCAGGATCTGGCGCGGATCACCACGGGCGGCGCCAAGACGCGCGACATCACGGGCGGCCTGCCGCGCGTGGCGGAGCTCTTCGAGGCGCGCCGTCCGAAGGATCACGCGATCATCGCGGAGATTGACGGCGTCGTGTCGTTCGGCAAGGACTACAAGAACAAGCGCCGCCTCAAGATCACGCCGGAAGGCGAGGACGCCGAGGCGCACGAGTACATGATCCCGAAGGGCAAGCACATCGCCGTCCAGGAGGGTGAGCTTGTGAAGAAGGGCGACTACCTGCTCGACGGCAACCCCGCGCCGCAGGACATCCTCTCGATCATGGGCGTGGAGGCGCTGGCCAACTACCTCGTGGAGGAGATCCAGAAGGTCTATCGCCTGCAGGGCGTGCCGATCAACGACAAGCACATCGAGGTGATCGTCCGCCAGATGCTGCAGAAAGTGGAGGTGATGGACGCCGGCGACACCGAGTTCCTGAAGGGCGAGGCTGTCGACAGCCTCGATCTCGACGACGAGAACGCCCGCGTGATGGAGCTTGGCCTGAAGCCCGCGACCGCGCAGCCCATGCTGCTCGGCATCACGAAGGCCTCGCTGCAGACGCGCTCGTTCATCTCGGCGGCGTCCTTCCAGGAGACGACCCGCGTGCTCACCGAGGCCGCCACGTACGGCAAGATGGACACGCTGGAAGGCCTCAAGGAGAACGTCATCGTCGGGCGTCTCATCCCGGCGGGCACGGGCAGCCAGCTGCGCCGCTACCAACGCATCGCCGGCGAGCGCGATCAGAAGCTGCTCGACAGCGGCGAAGGCGTGCCGCGCCGTCAGATCGAGGAAAAGGCGCCGGCCGCCGAATAGGCGCCGCGGCCAGACCAGAAGCAGAAGGCCCGGTCGCGAGACCGGGCCTTTTTCTTGTCAGTCGAAGATGTCGAAGATGTCGAAGCGCTTCTTGCGGCGGTAGCCGTAGCCGTCGTGGCCGTACTCGCCGCGCTCCCCGTATTCGCCGCGTTCGCCGTACTCCTGTTCGCGGTAGCGCGGGTCGGGGCGCGGCGGCTGGGCATGGGCTTGGTATTGCGGCTGCGACGGCGGCGGGGCGGCCGCGGCGGCGCGCGGCGGGGGCGCCTCTTCGGCGTCGGCGCGGGCGAGGCCCAGGAGCTTCTCCAGCTCGCCCCGGTCGAGCCACACGCCCCGGCACTGCGTGCAGACGTCGAACTCGACGCCCTGGCGGTTCACCGCCGTCATCGGCGCGTTGTCATTGGGACAGGTCAGCAGGGGCATGCGGGATCTCCGGCGGCTTTGGCCGGATATGGTCGCGCGCGCGCGCGGCGGTTAGGGCGCTGACGGATTTGTGAGGCTGTCCGCCTGGTCGGCGAAAGTACCCCTTCGCTGAAGCCTCGGGGGACATTTCCTCCCGCTTCGCGTGAGGAAATGGCTGGGGTGCTAGGATTCGAACCTAGGAATGGCGGTACCAAAAACCGCTGCCTTACCGCTTGGCGACACCCCAACGGCGCCGGAAAGACTCGTGGCCCCCGGCGCGGGAGGCGACTGTTTAAGCGCGAGGGCGGCGGGATGCAACCGTCGGACGGGACATGAAAAGGGCCGGCGCGCAGTGCGGCCGGCCCCTTCCTTGCGCGGTGTGAACGGCCCTTACTTGGGCGCCTCGGCGGGCGCCGGCGCAGGCGCCGGCGTCACGGTGGAGGGCGCCGCG
>JANRKA010000177.1:0-9136 GCA_033875325.1 Elusimicrobiota bacterium
CGCGCGCCTGCGCCCCGCGACGCCGCGCGCCGAACGCGTCTCGCGAGAGGCCGCCGCCCCGCCCTCGCCCGTCGCCGCGCCCGCCGCCGTCGAGACGCCGTCCGTCGCCCCGCTCGAGGCCCAGGCCGCCGCCGGTCTCGAGTCCTTGACGATGCCCGATGGCGGCCGTCTCTCGGCCAAACGCCTCGAGACGCCTCGCGACCGTCTGTTCGGGAACATGTACAGCGAGACCTTGCCCGCGGAAGGCTTGTTGTTCGTCGGCGGCGAGGAGGTCGACGGGTTCATCTGGCAGAAGAACACCTTGGTCCCCTGGGATTACGTCATCACCGACTCCAAAGGCGCGGTGACCCAGGTCATCACGGAGGCGCCGCCCTCGCCGCCCGACACGCCCTGGGGCAAGGTGGGCCTGCTTCCCTACCATGGCAGTCATTCCTTGACCTTGCCCGCCGGCGAAGCCGCGCGCCGCGGCCTGAAGCCCGGCGTCGTCATCCCGGAGCTGGCGGGACGCGTCGAGCGGCGCGAGGTGCCGGCCTTGGCCGCGCAGGCCATGAGCGGCGAGTCAGGGATGACGGCCGTGCTCGACCACTTCGCCAACATGCCCGACGCCTACTCTGAGCTGGAGGACCTGCTCGTCATCCTGCGTCGCGAGGGCGGACGCGACGCGCTCGCCCGCTTCTATGACGGCGCTCTATCGCGCCCGGAGTTCCGGCGCAACTTCCATGAAGGCACCCTGTCGCGCTTCGACCTGTCGCTCTGGGCCGCGCGGACGCACCCGAACAGGCTGCTCGCCGTCGCCTTGCGCGCCCTCATCTTCTGGCCCAAGACCTTCGTGCATGAATCAGGACATTATCTCGCCTACCTCCTCTTCGGAGTGAGGCCGCGCAAGTTCCGCGTATTCGTCACGGGCGGCGGCTTCGTCCAGGCGCCGGAGGGAACGAAGCTGCGTCCCTGGCAGCAAGCTTTCGTGAGCGCGGCCGGTCCGCTGCTGCAGCTCGTCACGGGGCTCGCGTTGATGTCGGCGGGCATGCCGGCCTTCGAAGCCGTCGCCAACGGCTCCGCGCACGCGGCGTTGGACGCCGGCGAGATCGTGTCCGTCCTGCTCGGCTATCTCTACGCGCTCACAGCCGTGCCCAGCGGGAGCCAGGACATCCCCGACGGCGCCTGGGCCTTGGGGCACCGCCGCTTCAGCGCCGAGATGAACTGGCGGCGCGAGACGGGCATGTTCGGGGGCACCTACCGAATCCTCGGGCAGATGCTCGTCACCGAGTCGGCCGGCACCGAGCCGCCCGGCTGGCGCAACGAGGCCGGGCGCGTGTTAGGCGAGGGGCCCGAGCCGCCGCCCCAGAACACCCGATAACGACGACGCTGCCGCGCGCAACTTCGCGGCGTCCACGCCGGTGACGCCGCCGGCGGCCGTGAAGGCGTCCACCAGGCTCTCCATGGCGGCGTTGCCCGCGGCGCCGGGCGCGTAGGGACAGCCGCCGACGCCGCCGGTGGAGGCGTCGAAACCCGTGATGCCGTACTCGCGCCATGCCGTCAACGCGTTCTCGACGGCGTGCCCATAGGTGTCGTGCAGATGCAGATAGATCTTCCCGGCAGGGACGGCCTTCAAGAGCGCGTCCAGAAGACGCCGGACTTCGTCCGGCGTCGACTTGCCGATGGTGTCGCCGATGGAGTGCTCGTGGACGCCGAGGTCTTCCAGCGCCTTGACGACCTCGACGACTTTCTTCGGGGCCACCTGTCCTTCATAAGGGCACCAGAACGCCGTCGAAACGTAGCCCCGCACCGGGAGCCCCCTCGCGCCGGCGACCACCGGGCGGAAACGCTCGATGGACTCGGCGATGGACGCGTTGATGTTCTTGCGGTTGAAGGTCTCGGAGGCGGCCGTGAACACGGCGATCTTCCCGGCCTTGGCGGCGAGCGCGGCCTCCAGGCCCTTCTCGTTGGGCACAAGCGCCGAATAGGTCACGCCCGGCGCGCGTTTGATGGCGGCGAACACCTCGGCGGAATCGGCCATCTGCGGCACGGCCTTGGGGCTGACGAAGGCGCCGGCCTCGATCTCGCGCAGGCCGGAGGCCGACAGGGCGTCCACGAAGGCGACCTTGGCCGCCAGCGGCACGACGGTTTTCTCGTTCTGCAGCCCGTCGCGGGGCCCCACCTCGACGAGACGGATGGCGGCCGTCACTTCTGCCAGACGGCCGGGCGCTTCTCGAGGAAGGCGCTCAGCCCCTCCTGGCCCTCGGGGGAGGAACGCAAGGACACGAGGGTGTCCACGGTCAGGCTCACGCGTTCGTCCAAAGACGCCGCGGCGATGCGCGGGATCATCTCCTTGGCCTTGCGCACGGCGTTGGGACCGTTCTTGAGGACCGCGGCGGCCACGGCGGCGGCCTTCTCCGCCAACCCGGCCGCGGGCAGGGCCTCGTGAGCCAAACCCATGCGCACGGCCTCGGCCGCGCCGAACACCTCGGCGGTCAGGTAATACCGGCGCGCGTTGGCGACGCCGATCTTGGGCAGGACCCAGCAGGAGATGACCGCGGGCATGATGCCCAGCTTGACCTCGGAGAAACACAGCTTGGCGTCGTCGGCGAGCAGGGCCACGTCGCAGGCCGCCAGCAGGCCCAGGCCGCCGCCGAAGCAGTTGCCCTGCGCCGCGACGATGACGGGCACGGGGCAGGCTTCGACGGCGCGCAGCATGTCGGCGAAGCGCCGCGCGTCCTTCTTCCCCTCTTCGGGCGCCATGCGCCCGCCGGCGCGCATCCATTCCACGTCGGCGCCCGCGCAGAAGTCCTTGCCCTCGCCGGTGACGACGACGCAGCGCAGCGCCGGGTCCTTGGAGAGCTCCTTGAAGGCCGCCTCGAGTTCGCCCAAGGTCGCGGCGCTCATGGCGTTGCGCGCCTCGGGGCGGGCCAACACGACCTTGGCGACGGCGCCCTTCTCGACGCGGAGGTGTCCCATGCTCACATCCGGAACACGGGCCGCACGACCTCGCCGACGGGGGCGTTGGCGGCCGCGGCCAGGCACAGCGCCAGGACCTTGCGCGTGTCGGCCGGCGCGATGACGCCGTCGTCCCACAGGCGCGCGGTGCCGAAGTAGGGCTGGCCCTCGGCCTCGTATTGGGCGCGGATGGGGGCCTCGATCTTGGACTGCTCCTCGGCCGAGAGCTCCTGGCCCGCGCGTTTGAGCTGCTCGCGCTTGATGATGGACATGACGGTGGCGGCCTGCTCGGCGCCCATCACGGAGACCCGGGAGTTGGGCCAGGTGAACAGGAAACGCGCGCCGTAGGCGCGGCCGCACATCGCGTAGTTGCCCGCCCCGTTGGAGGAGCCGATGACCACCGTGAGCTTGGGCACGCGCGCCGTGGACACGGCCTGCACGAGTTTGGCTCCGTGGCGGATGATGCCGGCCTGCTCGAAGTCCTTGCCGACCATGAAGCCGGTGATGTTCTGCAGGAACAGCAGCGGAACCTTGCGCTGGTCGCACAGCTCGATGAAGTGCGCGCCCTTGACCGCCGCCTCGGAGAACAGGATGCCGCGGTTGGCCAGGATGCCGACGGGGCGGCCGTGGATCTTGGCGAAGCCGGTCACCAAGGTCTGCCCGTAGTTCGCCTTGAAGTCGTGGAAGCGCGAGCCGTCCACCAGGCGCGCGATGACCTCGCGCGGGTCCACCGGCCGGCGCAGGTCGCGGTGGAACACGCCGTAGAGCTCGTCGGCGCCGTAAGAAGGCTCCTCGAAGTCGCCGCCGTCGAGGACGAAGCGCGGCGCGTTGAGGTTCGCGACGATGGAGCGCGCGATGCGCAGCGCGTGTTCGTCGTTGTCGGCCAGGTGGTCCGTGACCCCGGAGACCTTGGAGTGCATGTCCCCCCCGCCGAGCTCCTCGGCGGTGCTCTCCTCGCCCGTGGCGGCCTTCACCAGCGGCGGGCCGCCCAGGTAGATGGTGCCCTGGTTGCGCACGATGACGGCCTCGTCCGACATGGCCGGGACGTAGGCGCCGCCCGCGGTGCACATGCCCATGACGACCGAGACCTGCGGGATGCCCAGGGCGGACATCTGCGCCTGGTTGTAGAAGATGCGCCCGAAGTGCTCCTTGTCGGGGAACACCTCGGCCTGCTTGGGCAGGAACACGCCGCCGGAGTCCACGAGGTAGACGCAGGGCAGGCGGTTCTCCAACGCGATCTCCTGAGCGCGCAGGTGCTTCTTGATGGTCTCGGCGTAGTAGGTGCCGCCCTTGACCGTCGCGTCGTTGGCGACGATGACGCACAGGCGCCCGCTGACCACGCCCAACGCCGAGATCATGCCCGCCGAAGGCACCTCGCCGTCGTAGAGCCCGTCGGCCGCGAGGGCCGAGAGCTCGAGGAAGGGGGCGCCCGGGTCCACCAGGCGCTCCACGCGCTCACGCGCGGTGAGTTTGCCGCGCGAGCGGTGCAGCTCCACGGCCTTGGCGGAGCCGCCTTTTCGGACGCGCTCCAGGCGGGCCTGCAGGTCCTCGAGCAAGGCGAGGTGGTGCTTGACGTTCTCGAGGTAATCCGGGGACCTCTTGTCCAGGGACGAGACGATGGGCGGGGTGTCGGCGTCGGCCATGGCCCGATGATATCACATGTGTTATCATCGTCGCCGTGAGGCGCCTGCGCGAGCTCTTCGACGGACTGGTCTCGGCCCCGGCCGACGGCCCGGCGCGCCCGCTGCTGACGGGCGCCCTCCAGGCCGCGTTGGCCGCGGCCGTCTTCTACGCCGCGTGGAAGCTGCTCGACCATCTCGAGGACCGACTGCGCGCGCGTCTCGAGGACCCGACGACGCGCCTGCCGGCCCTGCGCCTGCAGCACATCGAGCTGTTGCCCGCCGAGCGCGTGCGCTCCGGCCTCGTCTCGGCGCTGGCCGCGGCGCAGACCGCCGCCGGGCTGCTCCTGGCCTACGCCTTCGCGGCCTTCGCGCTCAGCCGTTTCCGCGCCACCGAGGCCCTCTCCGAGGAGCTGCTGGACTACGCCTTGGCGCCGCTGGCCGCCTTCTTCTCCGGCCTGGTCCGCTTCCTGCCCGACCTCATCTTCATCGTCGTGACCCTCGTCATCGCGCGCTGGGCGCTGCGGCTCCAGGCCCTGGTCTTCGCGGAGATCGGCGCGGGCCGCCTGCGCCTGCCCGGTTTCCACTCGGACTGGGCCGAGACCACCTGGCAGCTGGCGCGCGTCATGACCTGCGCCTTCACCGCGGTCGTCATCTTCCCTTACTTGCCGGGCTCGGACTCGGCCGCGTTCAAGGGCGTCACCGTCTTCCTCGGCGTCCTGCTCTCCCTGGGCTCGGGCTCGGCCATCGCCAACGCCATCTCCGGCGCGGTGATGACCTACATGCGCCCGTTCGCGGTCGGCGACCGCGTGGAAGCCGGCGGCACGACCGGGGACGTGCTCGAGCGCGCGCTCCTCTACACCCGCCTGCGCACCATCAAGAACGAGGAGGTCACCGTCCCGAACTCCGTCGTCCTGGGCGGGCGCATCGTCAACTACAGCGCGGCTCTCGGCCACGGCGGCCTCATCCTGCACACCGCGGTGACCATCGGCTACGACGCTCCGTGGCGCAAGGTCCAGCGCCTCCTCAAGGAGGCCGCCGCCGCGACCGACGGCGTGTTGGCCGAGCCCGCCCCTTTCGTCCTGCAGACCGCGTTGGGCGACTACTCCGTGCGTTACGAGCTCAACGCGTACACCCGCCGGCCGCTTGAGATGGTCCAGCTCTACTCGCGGCTCCACCAGAACATCCAAGACCGCTTCAACGCCGAAGGCGTCGAGATCATGTCGCCCGCCTTCTTCGTGCGCCGCGAGAAGCCCCTGAGCACCGTGCCCGCCGACCCTCTCGGCGCGTAACGCTTGGCGTCGGGGCCGGGAAATGGCATAATGCCCGCACGGTAGCGTGGCTGAGCGGTCAAAAGCACCGGTCTGTAAAACCGGCGGCAATAGCCTACATAGGTTCGAATCCTATCGCTACCACCACTCGCCCCCTGGGATTTTTCCGGGAACGGCCCAGAACGGCCACGACAGGGGGCGAGTGGTTTTCCTTTTTCATCCCCCTTCTCCCCCGCGCGCGTCGCGCGCGACCCCTCTTCCCTCAAGGGAAGAGGGGTTTTATTTGATAAGTTAGCGGCGTGCTGCTGCTCGCCTCGTGGTTGTCCGGCTGCGCCGGACTGATGTACGAGATCCTTTGGGCCAAGCGGCTGGGGCTGTTGTTCGGGAGCGCCGCCGTCGCCCAGGCGGCGGTGCTCGCGGCCTTCCTCGGCGGGCTGGCGGCCGGCAGCTTCCGCCTGGGACCGCGCGCCGACGCCGCGGCCTCGCCCACCCGTTTCTTCGCGCGACTGGAATGGGTCGTGGCGGCGTTGGGGCTGCTCGCGCCCTTGCTCCTGCGACTCGCCGAGGGGCCGTGGCGTTGGGCTGGGCCCGCAGGCGTGTTCGCCCATGCCTTCGTCATGGGCGGCGCCATCCCGGCGCTGGCGCGGGCGGCGGGCGGCGAGACCCAGCGCAGCGTCGGCCGCCTCTACGCCGCCAACGCCGCGGGCGCCGCGTTCGGCTGCCTGGCAGCGACCTTCCTCGTCGTTCCCGCGCTCGGCCTGGAGAAAGGTTTCGCCGTCGGCGCGCTGCTGAACCTGCTCGCCGCCGTGGCCGCGACCTTGGCCGCGGCCGCGCCTGTCACGGCTGCGGCCCCGCCGCGCGAGCGCGCCGCCGAGGCCGACGACTGGCCGCTCGCGCTCGTCGTCATGTTCGTCTCGGGCGCGGCCGCCTTGGTCTACGAGACGGCGTGGACGCGGCTGCTGGCCTTGGTGCTGGGCTCCTCGGTGCACTCCTTCGCCGAGATGCTCGCCGCTCTCATCCTCGGCCTCGCGGTAGGCGGCGCCTTCGCCGCCTCCGGGGCGCTGCGGCGGCCCGCCCCTGCGCTGGTGCTGGGCGTGACCGGCCTGGCGACGGCCGCCGCGGTGCTCGCGACCCTTCCGCTGTGCCCGCGCCTGCCTTACCTGTTCTTGAAGCTGAGGCCGGGCTTCGGCGCCGGCGAAGCATCCTTCCTCGCCTACGAAGCCGTCAAGTTCGCCACCTGCGCGCTGCTCCTGCTGGCCCCCGCCGTCGCGCTGGGCGTGAGCCTGCCCGTTGCCGCGCGCCTCGCGGCGGGCGACGAGGGGGACCGCGGCGGGCGCGTGGGCTCGGTGCTGGCTGCCAACGCCTTCGGCAACGCGCTCGGCGCGGCCGCGGGCGTGTGGTTGCTGCCGCGCCTGGGCGTCGAGGGCCTGCTGCGCGCCGGAGCGTCGGTTCACCTCCTCGCGGGCGCGGCCGTGTTGTGGCGGGCGCGCCCCGCCGCCCGGGCATGGACCGGCGCGGCCCTGGCCGCGGGACTCGCCGTCTGCGCCTTCGCCCCCCGCTGGGACTCCCGGCTCGTCTCGCGCGGCGCCTTCCGCGGGACGGCCAAACCCGCGGCGACCTTCGCGGACTTCGCCGCGGACGCCGCCCCCATGAAGACGCTTTTCCATCGCGACGACCGGGAGGCGACGGTCGGCGTCATCGACTACGGCGGCGGCAAGCTCGCCCTGCACGTCAATGGCAAAGCCGACGCCTCCACGGGCACGGACATGGGCACCCAGATCCTGATGGGCTCTCTGCCCCTGCTGCTCAAGCCCGACGCCCGCTCCATGCTGCTCATCGGCTGGGGCAGCGGCGTCAGCGCGGGTTCGGCCCTGCGCCATCCGCTCGGCAACCTCGACGCCGTCGAGCTGACGCCCGCGGTCATCGAGGGCTCCCGCCACTTCGACCGCGTCAACGGCCTGCCCACCACCGACCCCCGCCTGACCATCTTCGTCGAGGACGCCAAGTCCTACCTGCTGCGACCCGGCCCGCTCTACGACGTCATCGCCAGCGAGCCCTCCAACCCCTGGATGGCCGGCGTCGCCGACCTGTTCTCCGTGGAGTTCTACGCCCGCGCCCGCCGCCGCCTGCGTCCCGGCGGGCTGTTCGTGCAGTGGTTCCACCTCTACGAGATGGACGACGCGGGTTTCGCCTTGGTGCTGCGCACCTTCCGCGCGGTCTTCCCGCGCGTCACCGTCTGGCGCGTGCCCTTCACCGGCGACGCCCTGCTCATCGGCTCCGTCGAGCCCCTGCCGTTCGACCACGACGCCTTCGAGCGCGCCTTCCTGCGGCCCGAGGTCTGGAACGACCTGGCGCGCGTGGACATCGGCGCGCCCACGACCGTGCTCTCGCTGCAGGCCGCCGGAGAGGAGACCGCCGCCGCGCTCGCGGGCGAGGGGCCCGTCAACTCGGAACTGCGCCCCTTCCTGGAGCACGCCGCGCCGAGGGCCTTCTTCCGCAAGAGCGTGGTGCGCGCGCTTTCGCTGGCCGACGACCGCGGCGACCCCGAGCGCCGCCGCGGCCTGCTCCTGGAGCGCTACCTCGCCGCGCGCGGGCGTCCGCTGCAGCCGCGCGAGTTCAAGGACTGGGCCGGCGTCGGCCACCCGTCGGCCGAAGCCGCCGGCGTCGAGCTCATGCTGCGCGAGTGGGCGCGGCTCTACCCGCGAGACGCCGCGCGCGAGACCGCCGCCGTCCTCATCCGTCGGGGCTGGTAGCGCCGTCCGGCGGCTCGTCCCGGCCCGGGCGCGCTTGACGCGGCCGCCGGACATCGGCCATGATGAGGGAGCCATGCCGCGCGCCGTCGCCCCGCGTTTCCTCATATTAGCGTTCTTCGCAGGCCCCGCCGCGGCCGCTCCGCTGACCCTGACCGAAGCCTCGCGGCTGGCCATCGAGCGCTCGGCCGAGGTGCAGGCCGCCCGCGCGCGCCGCGACGCCGCCGGCCTCGAGGAGCCGCTGCTGCTGTCCAACCTCGACCCCAAACTCGGCGCGGCGTACCACTACCAGGACGACCGCTCCCCCCGCTCCCAGCCGGTGTTCCAGGGCGTGCGCTCGCGCCTCGACCGCTGGGAGACGAGCCTGTCCCAGACCACCTTGCTGGGCACCGAGGCGCGGATGGTCTGGCGCAACGAGCGCCTGGTCAACCCGTCGGCCTTCCGGCCTCTCGACCCGACGGTGGACTCGCGGCTTGCCTTGGAGCTCAAGCAGCGCCTGCTGCGCTACTTCTGGGGCCGCCCCGACATCGCCCGCCGCTCCCGCGCCCGCGCGGGCGCCGCC
>JANRKA010000178.1:0-2054 GCA_033875325.1 Elusimicrobiota bacterium
GGAGCCGAACACCTTCAGCGCGGTGGCGCGCGCCAGCTCGGTTTTGCCCACGCCGGTGGGGCCCATGAACAGGTAGGACGCGATGGGCTGCTTGGGGTCGCGCAGGCCGGCGCGGCCGCGCTTGACGCCGGCGGCCACGGCCTCGACGGCCTCGTCCTGGCCGACGACGCGGCTCTTGAGCTGGCCGGGCAGGTCCTTGATCTTCACGCGGTCGTCGGCGCCGACGTCGCCGGCGGGGATGCCGGTGCGCGACTCGACCTCGGCGGCGAGGTCCTCGGGGAGGACCTCGGTGCGGGCCGCCTTGCCGGCGGCCTTGGCCTCGGCGGCGGTGAGCTCCACCTCGGCGGCGGCGTCGTCCATGAGGTCGAGGGCGGAGTCGGGCAGCTGGCGCGACTTGATGTAGCGCGACGCGAGCTCGACGGCCTTCTTGACGGTCTCCAGCGCGATGGTGACGCCGTGTTTCTTCTCGTAGAGCGGCTTGACGCCCTCCAGGATGTCCACGGCCTGGTCAGGAGTGGGGGCGTCGAGCTTGATGGGCTGGAAGCGGCGCTCGAGCGCGCCGTTCTTCTCGATGCGGCGCAGCTCCTCGGAGGTGGTCGCGCCGATGACGGAGATGGAGCCGTCGGAGAGCGCTTCCTTGAGGATGTTGGCGGCGTCCATGCCGCTCTCGGAGGAGCCCGCGCCGACCATCTTGTGGATCTCGTCGATGAAGAGGATGACCTTGCCTTCGGACTTGCGGGTCTCCTCGATGACGGCCTTCATGCGCTCCTCGAACTCGCCGCGGTATTTGGTGCCCGCGACCAGCGCGTTGAGGTCGAGCCGGATGACGTTTTTTCCCGCGAGTTTGGGGAGCTTGCCGTCCACGATCATCTGGGCGATGCCCTCGACGACGGCGGTTTTGCCGACGCCGGCCTCGCCGTGCACGAGCGGGTTGTTCTTCTGCACGCGCAGGAGGACCTTGATGATCTTGCGGATGTCGTCCTGGCGGCCGATGAGGGGGCGCAGCTTGCCTTCCACGGCCAGGCGGGTGACGTTGACGCCGAACTTCTGGAGGTTCTCGTAGGCCTTGTCGCCCTCGGCGATGAGGGGGAACTTGGCGGCGGGCGGCAGCGAGGCTTCCTCGGTGGTGCGCCCGTGGGCGATGAACTGGCGCATGAGGGTCAGCCCGGTGACCACGCTTTCGCCGTGTTCTCCCTGCTTGACCTGGTCGCTGGGACCGACGTCCTTGAGGACGGTCTCGGCGAAGCGGCGCAGGACGCCGCTGATGACGGGGTCCGCGCCGTCCACGGAGTAGGCGATGTCCTCGGCGACGTCGCCGGCGGCCTTGAGCTGGGAGAGCTTGCTCTCGTTCTCCGGGGTCGGGGTGCGGCGCAGGTAGGCGGCGTAGTCGCGCAGGGTCACGCGGAAGAGCTCGACGGCGGCGTTTTTGTAGACGGCGCGCAGCTCGGGCAGGAGGTCGGCGCGGCCCGCGAGCTCGGCCTCGCGCAGGGCCTTGCCGATGTGGGTGACGGCCCGGGAGCTGTTGACGAAGGTCTGCTGGGCGAGCAGCCGCACGCCCGTGTTGTAGTGGCCGTAGAGGGTCTTGAGGCGCTCGTCGCCGTGGTCGGCCGCGGCGCCCGCGCCGGCGGTGGAGTAGAGGTAGCCGATGGAGAAGCTGGCGACGTCGCCGCGGGCGGCGAGGAGCTGGAAGGCGCGCGCGGTCGTGCCGGTCATGAGGCCGGCCTTGTGGCCGACGGCGTTGAACTCCGTGATGTCGATGCGATGGCCCGGCTTGAACATGCCGGCCATGGCGGAGCGCAGGCGGTCGAGCTGCTGCGGCGTCGGGTCGCCGGGGGCCATCGCGGTGGTGCCGGCCATCGCGGCGAGCGAGGCGAAGGCGCCGAGGTCGACGCCGAGGGCGTGGAAGGCGACGGCGGCGACGCCGGCGCCGGCGACGAGCGCCCAGCGACCGGCGCGGGAGGAGGGCATCAAAGAGGGGACGCCGCGGGAGGCGCGGGGCGCCGCGGCGGACGCGGGCGCCAGGGGGGCGGCGCCGGCGGAGACGGAGCCGGCCA
>JANRKA010000179.1:0-27175 GCA_033875325.1 Elusimicrobiota bacterium
AGGGGACAGGTACCTAACTCAACTCCGGAGTTGAGTTAGGTACCTGTCCCCTTTCTCAATCCCTGTCCCCTTTCTCAATCTGGACGGGGCGTGGGCGCATGGTTTATGATGGCGTCAGCACCAGCTCAGGAGGCAGCCCCCCATGAAAGGACTCTACGCCGTCGTCGCCGTCGTCGGATTCGGCGCGGCTTTGGCCGTCGCTCAGGACAAGCCGGCCGCCGCGCCCGTGCGCGAGTTCAAGTCGGTCAACATCGAGGTCAAAGGGCAGAAGATCTGGGTCCCCGGCACCTTCATCGTCAAGAAGGGGGACAAGGTCAAGATCACGCTCATCAATACCGCCCCCTCGGGCGTGCACGCCTTCGCCATCGAGGGCTACGAGAAGGCCACCACGGTCTCGGTCAACAACAAGGAAGGCGACAACTCGAAGACCGTCGAGTTCACGGCCGACACCGCCGGCCTCTTCCGGGTCTGGTGCCCGATGCACGCGCCTCACGTCGGCGGCCAGCTCCTCGTCCTGGAGTGACCTGCCCGCTGTGCGCCGGCGCCGCGGCGCCGTTCGCGCCCGGCGCGGCGCGCGGCGCCTTGCGCTGCGGGACCTGCGCTCTGACCTTCGTGCCTCCGGAGCGCCACCTGACGCCTCAGGCCGAGCGCGCGCGTTACGCGGAACACCGCAACGACCCCGGGGACGCGGGTTACCGGGCCTTCCTCGACCGTTTGTTGGTCCCGTTGGCCGCGCGCCTGTCGCCGGGGGCGGAGGGCCTGGACTTCGGCTGCGGACCCGGCCCCACGGCCTCGGTCATGCTCGGCGAGCGGGGCTTCGTGGTCCGCGACTGGGACCCGTTCTTCCATCCTGACGAGCAGGCGCTCGCTCGGACCTACGACTTCATCGTCTGCACCGAGGTCCTGGAGCACCTGAGACGGCCGGCGCAGACGCTGGAGCGCCTGGACGGCTTGCTGCGCCCCGGGGGCGTGCTCGGCGTCATGACCCTGCTGCTGCAGGACGACGACGCCTTCGCGACCTGGTGGTACGCCAAGGACCCTACCCACATCGCCTTCTATAAAGAAGAGACCCTGCGCTGGGTGGCGGCGTCTCGCGGCTGGACGCTGGAGCTCCTTCCCCAGGGCGCGGCCGTTTTCCGACGGCGCGGCTAGGCTTCGCCGCGCCCGGAGAGCAGGCTGAAGGCGAGCACCGCCAACACGAGCGCGGTGACGGCCAGCATCCGCCACTCGCGGGCGCGCGCGAACTGGTAGGCCAGGACCGTCACGCGCACCGCGGGCGTGGCCAGGAGCGCGAGCAGCCCCAGGCTGAGCAGCCCGGCGGCGTCGCCCGCGAGCGCGAGAGGCAGCACCCGCCCCAGCTCGACGGCTTCCGTCGGCAGCGGCTGGCCGCGCAGCGCGGCCGCGGCCAGGCCCGCGGCGAGCAGGCCCAAGGCGAGCGTCACGCCTCCCTTGAGCGCGGCCGCGACGGCGACCGACGCCGGGTCCCGGGGACGCGTCATGCGCCCCTCCAGACCGACAGGGCCATCTTCACGGCCAGGACCGAGAGGATGGCGGCGAGCAGTCGCTCGAGATGCGCGCCTTTGGCGCGCGCGGCCAGCTTGGAGCCCGCCCAGGCGCCCACGGTGGCGCCGAGGGCGGCGGGCACCGCCACCGCCGGAGACACCATGCCGCGGCGGTAGTAGAGCGCGGCGCTGGCGCAGGCCGTGACGCCGATCATGAAGTTGCTCGTGGCCGCCGCCGCCTTGATGGGGACGCCCATCACTCCGGTCATCATGGGCACCTTGATGGGGCCGCCGCCGATGCCGAGCAGCCCGGAGACGGCGCCGGCGAGCGCGGAGACGGCCAGCCCGACGGGCAGGCGCGTCACGCGGTAGGAGACCTCGCGGCGCAGGGAGGGGTCGTGGTAGCGCCCGTCCAGCAGGCCGCGGCCCGCTCCGCCCGCGGGCGCGGCTTCGGGCGGGGCGGGACGCAGGAGCAGATAGGCCGCGTTGAGCAGGAGGAAGACGGCGAAGATGGCGGATAGAAGCGCTCGGTCCAGGAACGCGGCGGCGGTGCCCCCGGCGACGGCGCCCACGGTCGTGGCGGTCTCCAACGCCATGCCCAGGCGGACGTTGGTGACCTCGTCTCGCACGTTGCCCGAGGAGGCCATGGACGAGTTGGCGATGACCGCGACCAGGCCGGCGGCGATGGCGTGATGGATGGGCACGCCCAAAGCGAGCGTCATCGCCGGGATGAGGATGATGCCTCCGCCCAGGCCGACCATCGAGCCGAGCAGGCCGGCTCCGGCCCCGATGAACGCGATGGCGGCGAAGCGCTCCATGCCGCATTCTAACATTCGCGGGGGCGGAGACTTTCGTATCATGCCGCATGACCTCCCACCGCCCGCTCTTCCTCGTCCTCGCGTTGGCCGCGCCCGCCGCGGCCTCGACCCAGGTGTTCGACCCCGCCGCCATCGACGCGGCCGTCGCGCCCTGCGACGACTTCTACCGGCACGCGTGCGGCGGCTGGATGAAGGCCAACCCCATACCGGCCGACCAGTCGCGTTGGGGCCGCTTCAATGAGTTGTCCGAGCGCAACAAGGAGACCTTGCGCGGGCTGCTGGAAGCCGCGGCGAAGGGCGGCAAGGAGCGAGGCGCCTCGGAGCGACGCATGGGCGACCTCTACGCGGCCTGCATGGACGAGGACGCCGCCGAGGCCAAGGGCGCGGCGCCGCTGGCGTCCACGCTCGCCGCCATCGAGGCGCTGAAGTCCGCCTCCGAGCTGCCGCGCCTGCTCGCGACCCTGCACCGCGCCGGGGTGAGCGCCGCCTTCACCTTCGACGCCGACCAGGACGCCAAGGACGCCACCAAGGTCATCGCCGCCTTCGACCAGGGCGGCCTGGGCCTCCCCGACCGCGACTACTACTTCAAGACCGACCCCAAAAGCGTGCAGATCCGCGGCTGGTACGAGTGGCACCTGGCCAAGATCTTCGGCCTGCTCGGCGAGGACCCCTCAGGCGCGGCGTCGTCCGCCGCGACCGTGATGCGCCTGGAGACCGAGCTGGCCCGCGTCTCGATGGACCGCGTGTCGCGGCGCGACCCGCTCAACGTCTACCACCCGATGGGCCTCGAGGCCCTGGAGGACGCGGCGCCCGGCTTCGGTTGGCGCGCGTACCTGTCCGACACCGGGGCGCCGTCCTCCCCGTGGCTGAACGTGGCGTCCACCGCGCACGCGGCCGGCTTCGCGTCGCTGGCGGCGACCGTGTCGCCGGCCGACTGGAAGACCTATCTGCGCTGGCGCGCGGCGTCGGCCGCCGCGCCGCTCCTCTCGCGCGCCTTCGTCGAGGAGTCCTTCGACTTCGCCGGGCGCAAGCTCACCGGCGCCAAGGAGCTCAAGCCGCGCTGGAAGCGCTGCGTGGAGCTCGTGGACGGCCGCCTCGGCCACGACCTGGGGCGGCGCTACTACGAGACGACCTTCGGCGAGGAGGGTCGCCGCAAGATGGCCGACATGATCGCGGCGTTGCAGCGGGCCATCGCCAAGGACATCGACTCGCTGGACTGGATGACGCCGCCGACCAAGAAGAAGGCGCACGAGAAGCTCGGCACCTTCGTGTCGAAGATCGGCGGGCCGCGCAAGTGGCGCGACTACGCCGGCGTGACCATCGACCGCGGCGACCTGCTCGGCTCCGCGCGCTCGGCCGCCGCCTACGAGGTGAGGCGCCGGCTCGCCAAGATCGGCAAACCCGTGGACCACGAGGAATGGCACATGACGCCGCCGACGGTCAACGCCTACTACAACCCGCAGATGAACGAGATCGTCTTCCCCGCCGGCATCCTCCAGCCGCCGTTCTTCGACCGCGCGGGCGACGACGCGTTCAACCTCGGCGGCATCGGGGCGGTCATCGGCCACGAGTTCACGCACGGCTTCGACGACCAGGGCCGCAAGTTCGACGCCAAAGGCAACATGGCCGACTGGTGGACGCCGGAGGACGCGAAGGCTTTCGAGGCCAAAGCCGCCTGCTTCGCCGACCAATACGCCGGCTACGAGGTCCTGCCCGGGGTCAAGCTCAACGGCCGGCTCACGCTCGGCGAGAACACCGCCGACAACGGGGGCCTGCGCGTGGCGCGGATGGCGCTCGACGAGCTGCCGTCCAAACCCGGCGTCGTGGACGGGCGCACGCCCGACCAGCGCCTGTTCTACGGCTTCGCGCAGATCTGGTGCCAGAACCGCACCGAGGCCGCGGCGCGACTGCTCGCCGCGGTGGACCCGCATTCGGCCGCGGAATGGCGCGTCAACGGCACGCTCGCCAACTCGCCGGAGTTCGCCGCGGCGTTCGGCTGCCGCGAGGGCGCCAAGATGGTCCGCGCCCCGGTCTGCCGCGTCTGGTAGCTCAGCCCCGCAGGGAGACGACGCGGCGGCACAGCGGGCACGGCACGCGCCAGGAGAAGGCGCGCAGGAAGGCGAGGAGCGAGACCTCCCAGCCGCAGCTCGTGCAGTCGGCGCTGAACCTCATCGCGCGATAGCGTACCAGGACGGGGCGCGTCGCGTCTAGGCTCCGAGCGAGCGCAGGAGGCGGCGCTTGAGCGAGAGCCCGATGCGCAGGAGCTCCTCGCGACGCTCGGCGAGCGCGTCGGCGGCCCAACCCGCGTGGCGGGCGGCCAGCGCGAGGTCGCCGTTCGCCGTCGCGCGCTCCGCGGCGGCGGCGTTGGCCGCCGTGAGGCGCTTGGCCTCGACGCGGCCCCGCGCGGACCAAGCCGAAGCGGCGGCGAGCAGGCGGCCCGCCTCGGCGCGCTCCGCCTTCGTGGGGCGGCGCGAGGCGAGCAAGGCCTCGGCGCGGCGCAGGGACGCTTCGTGGGCCGCGGTCTCGAGGTAGTCCGCCCGGCCCGATTCCAGCGCGTGCGCCTGGGCGCGCAGAGCCGCGCCCAAGTCCTCGTAGGACACGGGCTGGACCGTCTTGAGCGTGGGGTGGCGCACCAGGTCCTTGGCGGAGAGGATGGCCGCCGACGCGGGCGCGGCGGCCAGGCGCTCGAGCGCGGACGCGGCGCGCGCGTCGGCGGCGTCTCGTCCCGCGGCGCGCAGCGCGGCGGCCGCCGTCCTGAGCAGGGCCGCGGCCTCCGCGGGGCGGCCGTTGCGGGCGTGTCGCGCGGCCTCGTCGAGCTCGGAATGCAGCTGGCGCCAGCGGCTCGTCACCACGAAGGGGCGGCCGTCGCCGAAAGCCTCCTCGCCGCGCGAGAGAGCCTCGAGGTAGCCGGCCTCGGCGGCGGCGACGGAGGCGCTGTTGTGCGCGCCGACCAGGCTCCACAGCGCGGCGTTGCGGCGCAGGGCCTTGGGGCCGACCGGGGCGGCATCCGAGAGCATCTCGCGTCCGGTCTTGAGCTGCGCCACGGCGAGCGCGCCGGAGACGCGGGCCAGCCTCGTGGAGGCTTCCGCGCGGCGCGCCGCGGGGGCGGCGTCCACGGCTTTGACGGCGGCCGCCCGTTCGCGCCGCAGCGTCTTCACGCGCGCGCGCAGGTCCGCGCCGCTCTCCATGGCGGGGAGGCCCGCCAACGCCCCGTCGAACTCGCCGAGCAAGGCGCGCTTGAGGTCGGCCAGCGAGGACTGCGGCTCGCCGGCCTTCTCGCGCGAGTGGACCTCGGCGAGCGCGGCGTAGAGTCGGTCGGCGTCCGCGCGGACGGCCAGCACGGTGCGCGCCGGCAGGACGGCGGCGGGCAGCGGGGCGGCAGGGACGAGGACCGGACGGGGGGCGAGCGCCGGCGCGGAGAGAAGCGAGTCCGCGGAGAGGAGCCTCGCGGACGCGACGGGGGGAGGGACGACGGTCACGCCGATGAGCGTCGGCGTCAGCCGCGGCACGACCCGGACGGGTGCGGCCGCGTCCACGGCCGGCGCGAGGAGGAGCAACGAGAGGAGCAGGCGCATCATCCTAAGTATTGTACCAGCGGCCTGAGACGCGGCTCTGGGTCCTTGGACCTCCGGCGCGCTGAGTCTTTCGTCACGCGCCCGTGACGCGTCCGTCGCCCGCCGTCCATGGAGGGGATCCCGCCGCGACCCTATACTGGGGCCATGACCCGCCATGAGGACGATGAGCCCCGCCGCTGGCGCGCCATCTGGATCTCCGACATCCATCTCGGCACGCGCGACTGCAAGGCCGACTTCCTGCTCGACTTCCTGCGCCGCAACGAGGCCGAGACGCTGTATCTCGTGGGCGACATCATCGACGGCTGGCGCCTGAAGACCTCCTGGCACTATTGGCACCAGCGCCACAACGACGTGGTCCAGAAGCTGCTGCGCAAGGCGCGCAAAGGCTGCCGGGTGGTGCTCGTGCCCGGCAACCACGACGAGGCCTTCCGCGAGTACGCGGGCATGCACTTCGGCGGCGTGGACGTGGAGCTGGAGGCCGTTCACGAGACCGCCGACGGCAAGCGCCTGCTCGTGGTCCACGGCGACCAGTTCGACGGCGTGGTGCGCCACGCCAAGGCCATCGCCGTGCTCGGCTCCTGGGCCTACGACGGCGCCTTGCGGGTCAACCACTGGTACAACGCCGGGCGTCGTTTCCTCGGCCTTCCCTACTGGTCGCTCTCGGCCTGGCTCAAACACAAGGTCAAGAACGCGGTGCAGTTCATCGCGAGCTTCGAGGAGGAGATGACGGCCGAGGCCCGCCGCCGCGGCCTCGACGGCGTCGTCTGCGGCCACATCCACCACGCCGAGATCCGCGAGACCGGCGGCGTGTTGTACTGCAACGACGGGGACTGGGTGGAGAGCTGCACCGCCCTGGTGGAAGACTACGACGGCAAGTTGTCCATCCTGCGTTGGGCCGACGAGATGCTCAAGCCCAAAACCGCCCGCGAGGAGGCCGCCGCATGAAGCCCCTGCCCCGCCGTTCCCCCAAGATCCTCGTCCTGCACGCCTCGGTGGGCGCGGGACACACGCGCGCCGCCCAGGCCGTGGCCGCCGCGCTGGCCCAGGAGGCGCCCGGGGCCGAGGTCCGCGTCGTGGACGCGCTGGACCTGGCCCGTCCGTTGTTCTCGCGTCTCTATTCCGGCGGCTATCTCAAGCTCGTGGAGCGCGCGCCGGCCTTGTTCGGCATGTTTTACGACTACATGGACCGCGAGCGCGGCCGCTGTCTGGGCGACCGCCTGCGCCGCCGCGTGCAGCGTTGGGGCGCGGCCGGCCTGCTCGACTTGCTCGAGGACGGCGGCTGGGACGCGGTCGTCCACACGCATTTCCTCGCGCCGGAGCTGGCCTGCGCGCTGCGCCGCGAGGGCCGGCTGTCCGCGCCGCAGCTCGTGGTCGTGACCGACTTCGACGCGCACCGCATCTGGGCGCATGACCCGGTCGAGCGCTACTGCGTGGCGAGTACCGCCGCCGCCGCGTCCCTGCGCGCGCACGGCGTGGACGACGAGGAGGTCGAGCTGACAGGCATCCCGGTGGACGCGGCCTTCGCCGAGAAGACCGGCCGCGACGCCGCCCGCCGCGAGCTCGGTCTATGCGGCGGTTATCCCGTGGTCGTCCAGGCGTCGGGGGGGCACGGGACCGGCCCGGTCGAGGAGGTGTACCGCGCCCTGCTCGCGTCCACCATCCCCTCGCAGCTCGTCGTCGTGTGCGGCCGCAACGAGGACGCGCGCAAGCGCCTGCGGTCCATCCGGCCGCCGTCGCGTCATCGCGTGAAGGTGCTCGGCTACACGGACGGGATGCGGCGTCTCATGGCCGCGGCCGACCTGCTCGTGACCAAGCCCGGCGGCCTCACGGTCAGCGAGGCCCTGGCCTGCGGGCTGCCCATGGCCCTCGTCAACCCCATCCCGGGCCAGGAGGAGCGCAACGCGGACTTCCTGCTCGAGAACGGGGCGGCCGTGAAGGCGTCTTCCCCCGCCGCCCTCACCGGCAAGGTGGAGACTCTCCTGTCTTCTCCGGCTCGGCTCGAGGAGATGCGCCGGCGCGCCGCGAGGCTGGGTCGTCCGAGGGCCGCCGTCGCGGTCGCCCGTCAGGCCTTGGAGCTGGCCCGGGGGCGCGCGGCGGCCGCGGCGGCGACGGACAGCAGGCTCGCCGCGGCCAGGACGCCCGTCCTGATGGACCACTGGCTCATCCCGGGCCTGTACACGAGCAGCGTCGCCAGGCCCGACGCCGCGACCGCGAAGTAGTAGTCCAGCGGGAAGCCCCAGAGCTTGCGGCGGAACCACGGCACGCTGCGCCCGCGCAGGCCGTCGAGGCCCCACGCGGGGTTCCAGACGAACCACTGCAGGTCCCAGCAGGCGGTCACGATGAGGTAGGTCGAGAGGCACTTGGCCCACAGCTCCCGGGAGAAACCCGCGAACGCGAGCGGCAGGTGGAAAGCGCCGATGAGGAACAGCGTCAGCCAGAGGTGGTAGCCGGTGACGGCTTTGCCGTTGGTCAGGTTCAGCCACCACTCCGGCCCCCAGCGCCAGGTCGGCAGGCCGGCGGCCCATCCGGAGCCGCCTTCGATGTGGATCTCGACTCGGGCCAGGATATGCGCCAACGCGAAGACGTAGGCGCCTTCGGCGACGGCCCGCGCGGTCTCCGGGCTCATCGCTTGTAGCGGGGGTGCTGCTTGAGCGAGTTGGACTGCGCCTTGTCCTTCTTCTTCTTGGCGGCGGCCGCGGCCTCGTCCACGCGCCGGGCCTGGAAAGCGGCCTCGCGCTTGAGCTTGTGGAAGGATTCGAGTCGCGCCGGGTCGAGCGCGCCGGACTCGACCGCGGCCTTCACGGCGCAGCCGGGCTCGGCGTCGTGGCCGCAGTCGCGGAAGCGGCAAGCGGGGGCCAGAGAGGCGATCTCGTCGAAGGCCGCGGCCAGGCCCTTGTCCGACTCCCAGAGCTGCATCTCGCGCATGCCCGGCGTGTCGAGGAGGACCCCTCCTCCGGGCAGGAGGACGAGCTGGCGGTGGGTCGTCGTGTGGCGGCCGCGCGCGTCGGAGGCGCGCGTCTCGGCCGTCTTGAACTTCTCGGCGCCGAGCCGGCGGTTGATGAGGGTGGATTTGCCCACGCCCGAGGTCCCCACGCAGCCCACGGTCCGGCCCGGCCGGATCCAGGCGGCGAGCCCCTCCACGCCGTGCCCGGTCTTGGCGCTGATGGTCACGACCGGCGCGCTGAGCGCCACGAGCCGCGCCTCCCCGAGGAAAGGCAGCGGGTCGGCGCAGGCGTCGAGCTTGTTGAGCACGACCACGGGCTCGGCCCCGCTCTCGCGGCAGACGGTCAGGAAGCGCTCCAGGCGCCTCGCGTTGAAGTCGGCGTCGAGCGAGGTCATCACGAACACCGAGTCGAGGTTGGCCGCGATGAGCTGCTCTTCGGTGGTCTCGCCCGCGGCTTTGCGCGAGAGCTTGGAGCGGCGCGGCAGCACGCGCCGGATGACGAGGGTCCCGTCTTGCGGGAGCCGCTCCGCCGCGACCCAGTCTCCGACGGCCGGCAGGTCGGCGCGGGCTTCCGATTTGTGCCGCTGGGCGCCGGTGATGCGCGCGGCGTGTTCGCCGTCGCCGCACACGACGCGGTACGCCCCGCGCTGCTCCTCGATGACGCGCGCGGGCGCGCGCCCGGCTTCATCGCCGAACGCTTCCGCCCACCGCGCGTCCCAACCCCAATCGACGAGAGTCGCCATCCTCTTAGATTGTACCGAAGTTGACGAAGAGTTCAGGGGACCAGGACGATCTTGCCGCGCGCGCCGGGGGCCAGGATGGCCTCGTGGGCTTTGGCCGCGTCGGCGAGGGGGAAGGCGCGGCCCACGACGGGCCGCAGGGCGCCGGACGCCAAGGCGGGCGCCAGCGCGGCGTGCAGGGCGACGCGCTCGTCGTCGCCCATGTTCCACAGGCTCATGCCGCGCACGGCGAGGTCCTTGCTCATGGTCAGGCGCGGGTCGATCTCGACCTTTCCGCGCGAGCCGACGATGACGACGCGCCCGCGCGCAGCGGCGACGCGCAGGTCCTCGGGCAGGTTGGCGTTGGCGAGCATCTCGACGATGAGGTCCGGGCCGCGGCCGCCCGTCGCGCGGACGGCCTCGTCGAGGTAGCCGGCGACGCGGTGGTCCAGGGCGAGCGCGGCGCCGAGCCCCTTGACGAACGCGACGCCGTCGGGGCCGCCGGCGGTGCCGATGACGGTCAGCCCGGCCGCGGCCGCGAGCTGGACGGCGGCCACGCCCACGCCGCCGGAGGCGCCGTGCACGAGGACGGTCTCGCCCGGCCGCGCGCCGCCGTGATGGAACAGGGCGCGGTGCGCCGTGCCGTACGGGACGCCGATGGCCGCGCCCTGCTCGAACGACAGCGCCGGGGGGAGGGGGAAGACGCGGGTGCTCTCGGCGACGGCCTTCTGCGCGTAGGTCCCGCCGACGGCGCCGTAGAGATAGACGCGGTCGCCGGCGGCGTACGGCGCGCCCGCGCCGACGGCCTCGACCACGCCGGCGGCGTCGGTGCCGGGCGTGTACGGGAGGGGCGGGAGACGCCCGTAGGCGCCGGCGCGGACGTAGGTCTCCACGGGATTGACGCCGACGGCCCGCACGGACACCAGGACCTGGCCGGGGCCCGGCCGCGGGTCCGGAAGGTCCTCGAGCGCCAGGACCTCCGGCCCGCCGAACGCCCTGACCACGACGGCTTTCATGGCGTCGGGGAGCGGCGGCCGTCCCGCGCCGCGGAGGAGGTCACGCCGGGATGCGGTCCACGATGTGCTGCAAGGTCGTGCGCTTGAGCTCGGGGGCGACCTTGGACTCGACGCGCGCGAAGACGCGGTCGAGGATGTCCTTCATGCGGCAGGCCACCGGGCAGTCCGCGTTGGCGGTTTCGCGCCGGGCGAACAGGGACTGGCACTCCTCCACGGCCTTGCGCACGTCGAGCAAGGTGATCTTGGAGGCCGGCTTGGCGAGCCGGAACCCGCCCTTGGCCCCGTGCGCCGACTCCACCAGGCCGGCGCGCGCCAGCTCCGCGAGCAGGCGGCGGATGACCACGGGGTTGGTCGCGACCGAGGCGGCGATGGCCCGGGAGGTGTGGCGCGTTTCGGCGTGGTAGGCCAGGACGGAGAGCGCGTGCACCGCGACGGCGAAACGCGAGTTGGCGGCCATTCTGTAACTAGTTTAGTGTCAAATCCGCTCCCCGTCAAGGGGGCGGGCGGCGGTCCTCTCGCGGGGCCGTCCGGCTTGCTATCATGAGCGGGTGAAGCGCTACCGCTACCTGCTCGGCGACTCCCGGCGCGAGGCCGCGCGCCTGCGTTTCCAGGCGCGGTTGTGGGACCCGGTGTCCCACGCCCTGTTCGACCGGCTCGGCGTGCGGCCGGGTTGGAAAGTGCTCGAGGTCGGGCCCGGGCAGGGTTCCCTGCACCTGGAGCTGCGGCGCCGCGTGCGCGGGCCCGTGGACGCCGTGGAGCGTTCGCCCGCCTTCGCCGCGCGGTTGCGCCGACTGTGCGAGGCCGACGGCCGCGGCCGGGGCGTCGTCTGGGAGACCGACCTGCTCGACGCGCCGCTGCCGGCGGCCCGCTACGACCTGGTCTTCGCGCGGTGGGTGTTCCTGTTCCTGCCCGACCCGCTCGCGCACCTGCGCAAGCTGGCCGCCGCGCTCAAGCCGGGCGGCCTCATCGCGCTCCAGGACTACCACCGTGAGACCATGGCCCTCGAGCCCCGGCCCCGCGACTGGGACGCCTTCCTCGCCGCGGACCGCAACTTCTTCGCGACGCAGGGCGGGGACGCCAGCATCGGCCGCAAGCTGCCGCTCCTTTATAAGCAGGCGGGCCTGCGCCCGCTCTCGGTCGAGGCCGAGCTCAAGACCGGCGGACCGGGCACGCCGGTCTGGGACTGGGCGTCGGAGTACTTCCTCGGCGTGTTGCCCCGCCTGGGGGCGGTGCGGCCGCTGACGCCGGCGGCGTCGCGGCGCGTGAGCGCGGCCTGGCGCGCGGCGGCGCGCAGGCCCGAGAGCCTGTTCATCGCGCCCGCGGTGCTCGACTGCGTGGCCCGCAAGCCGCGATGATCGAGCGCTGGGTCGAGTCGTCGCGGGCCTACCTGGCCTCGGCTAAGGCGCAGGACAGCCTCGCCGCCGACCCGTATTGGCCGAAGTGGGACTCGCCGTGGTGGCACATGGTCGTTTTGTGGGAGCTCGGCCGCGCCGGCGACATCCCGCGCGAGGCCTCGACGGCGATGCTCGAGGCCGTCGCGACGCGTTACCTCGACTTCTTCCCCAACCCGCGTCAGCCGTTGCCGCCCGGGCGCGACGCCCACCGCGAGACGCACTGCCACTGCTCGCTGGGCATCATGTACCAGGTGCTGCGCGACTGCGGACATGACGTGGACGCCAAGGCGCCGTGGATCCGGCGCTGGTTCCTGCACTATCAGCTGCCGGACGGGGGCCTCAACTGCGACGACAAGGCCTACGCCTCGGGCGGCGCGTCGTCCATCCAGTCCACCTTGCCCGCGCTCGAGGCCGTGCTGCGCGGCGCCCGGGGGGCGCACACGCCGGCCGAGGAGGCCTTCCTCGACCGCGGCGCCGCCTACCTTTTGGAGCGGCGCCTGGCTTACCGCCGCTCGGACGGCGCGGTGATGAAGGAGGACTTCCTCGCGGTCGCCTTCCCGCGCTTCTACGACTACGACGTGCTGCGCGGCCTGGGCTTCCTGGTCGAATGGGTCATCGTGCGCGGCGGCAAGGTGCCGGCCGCGTCCGTCTCCGGCGTCATGAAGGCGCTCGCCGCGCGTTTCCCGGACGGCGTGGTCAAGGTCGAGCGGCCCGGCCTGCCGGACGCCAAGACCCTGGTGCGCGGCGCCGACGGCTCGTGGTCCAAGGGCGGCGCGGCCGCGAGTTTCGCCCTGCTCGACGCCTGCCGCCGTCCCGGCACGCCCATCCCCGCCCTCACCAAGGCGTGGTCCGGCGCGCGCGCGGCCTTTCCCGATGCCCTGCGCTGAACGGGACTCGGCGTGCCGCCGATGAAGCCGCGCCTCCTCTTCGTCTGCGTCGAGAACTCCTGCCGCTCGCAGATGGCCGAAGGCTTCGCGCGCCTTCACGGGGCGGGCAAGGTGGATGCGTTCAGCGCGGGCTCCCGGCCGTCCGGCAAGGTCAACGAGACCGCCGTCGCGCTGATGAAGGAGAAGGGAGCGGACGTCTCCTCCCAACGCTCGAAGGGCCTCGATGACCTGCCCGCGGGGCGCTGGGCGGCCGTGGTCACCATGGGTTGCGGCGACGCCTGCCCGCACCTTGACGCGCAGCGCCGCGTGGATTGGGCGCTGCCCGACCCGAAACATCTTCCGCTCGAGGAGTTCCGCCGCGTGCGCGACGACATCGAGGCGCGCGTGAAGGCGCTCATCGCCGAAGTGGCAGACGCCGCGAGTTGTAATCTGTATAATAAAAAGCCGCCGACCGGGCGCGACTGAAGTCACATGGCGCGGCCCGGGGGCCGGGCGTATACTGGCCTGCGGAAGCGCGCATGCGCGTCGCCTACTGTCGACCCGATCCGTCCGAGCAATGGCCCGTGGAGGCCGGTGCGCCCGCGTCCTGGTTGGTGCCCGTCTGCGCCGACTGCGACGCGCTGGTGGACCTGGTGCGCGCCACGACTTGCGACGCCGTGCTGGCCCGGCTCCCGCCCCGCTCCGACGAGTGGCTGCGCTCGCTCTCCCGCCTGCGCGCGGCCGCTCCCGGCGTCCCCGTCGTCGTCGTCGTGCCGCCGGAGCGCGAGGAGGACGGCGCCGCGGCGGTGGCGGCGGGGGCGGCGGACTACTGGGTGGACGGCGCCGGCGCCCTGCGTCTGCAGGTGACGCTCGAGCGCGCCGTCGCGGCCAGGCGCGCCGTCGCCTACGGCACGGCTCGCGACGAGGCGCTCGACCGGGTCACGGACGCGGTCGTCGTCACGGACGAAGCGGAGCGCATCACCTTCTGGAACGCCGCGGCCGCGCGTCTTTACGGCTACCCGTACGCCGAGGCCCTCGGGCGGGGCTTGGCCGACACGCTCGCCCCGCATTGGCTCGACCCGGAGACGCGCCGCAAGGCCTGGGACGCGGTGGCGCGCAACGGCGTGTGGCTGGGCGTCACCGAACACGCCGGCCGCGACG
The DNA here is from genome assembly GCA_033875325.1 of Elusimicrobiota bacterium. Lineage (GTDB taxonomy): Bacteria > Elusimicrobiota > Elusimicrobia > UBA1565 > UBA9628 > GWA2-66-18. The sequence continues at coordinate 13,996 of JANRKA010000179.1, forward strand.
GCGGCGCGCGGCGCGTCGAGGTCGAGTTGTGGCGGGTGCGCGACGGGCGCGGCCGTCCCGCGGGACTGCTGCTCGTCGCCCGTCCCGCGGAGGAGGGCGCGCCGCGCGCGCAGCCCGCGCCGCCCGCCGAACCCGCGCGCTCCACGCCGCGCGAGTTCCTCGAGCGCATCCTCAACGGCGTGGCCGACCCCATCTTCGTCAAGGACCGCGACCACCGCTTCGTCTTCCTCAACGACGCCTGCTGCGCTCTCATCGGCCGCGAGCGCGAGGAGCTGCTGGGGAAGTCGGACTATGACTTCTTCCCCAAGGAGCAGGCCGACGTGTTCTGGCGCCAGGACGAGCTCGTCTTCACCTCCGGCCGGGCCGACGCGAACGAGGAGACCCTCACGGACGCGCAGGGCCGCGTGCACATCCTCGTGACGAAGAAGACGACCTGGACCGACCGCGAGGGCCGCCGGCTCCTCGTGGGCATCATCCGCGACATCACCGAACAGGTGACCACCGCCGACGAGCTCAAACGCTCCCAACTGCTGCTGCGTCACGCCCAGAAGATGGAGGCCGTCGGCCGCCTGGCCGGCGGCGTCGCGCACGACTTCAACAACCTGCTCACGGCCATCGTCGGCGGCGCCAACCTGCTGCTCGAGACCCTGCCGCCCGGGCACGAGGGGCGGGTGGACGCCGAGGAGGTGCGCCGGGCCGGCGAGCGGGCCGCGGGGCTCACCCGGCGCCTGTTGTCCTTCGCGCGCCGCGAGCCCGCGGCCGCCCGCCCGGCGTGCCTGCGCGAGCTCGTCGAGGGCATGCGCCCGCTGCTCGAGCGCCTGCTGCCGCCGCACGTCCAGCTCGAGACGAGCCTGACCGACGCGCCGGTCTCGGCGCGACTGGACCCCGGAGAGTTCGAGCAGGTCCTGCTCAACCTCGTGCTCAACGCCGGGGACGCCATGCCCGGCGGAGGCCGCGTGCGGGTGAACCTCGCGGCGGAGGGGGACCGCGTCCGCCTGAGCGTCACGGACACCGGCGAGGGCATGGACGCGGCGACGGCGGCGCGGGTCTTCGATCCGTTCTTCACGACCAAGGCCGGCGGCACCGGCCTCGGGTTGTCCACGGTGCGCGACATCGCGCGCGGCTCCGGCGCGACGGTGGAGGTGGAGAGCGCGCCCGGACGCGGGGCGACCTTCCACGTGCGGTGGCCTCTCGTCGAGGGCCGCGCCGGCGGCGACGCGGCCGCGCCGGGCGGACTGCGCCGCGCTCCGCGCCGGGCGTCGGTGCTCGTCGCGGAGGATGACGACGTGGTGCGGCGCTTCGTGGCCCGCTGCCTGGAGCGGGCCGGCTGCGACGTGGTGACCGCCGTGGACGGGCTGGAGGCGCTGCGGCTGGGCGAGGCGCACGAGGGTTCCTTCGACGTGCTCGTCATCGACGCGGTGCTGCCGCGCCTGAGCGGCGTCGAGTTGGCCGCGCGTCTGCGCCGCAGCCAGCCCACCGCGCGCGTCGTGTTCATGTCCGGCTACCGCGCGGAGGAGGCTCTCGGCGCCGAACGCGAGGGCGTGGACTTCCTGATGAAGCCGTTCTCGGCCGCCGACCTCTCCGAGTTGGTCGGCGCGCTCCTGTCGCGTTAACGCGCCGCGGCGCGGCGCAGACGGTCCATGACGGCGCGGCCGACCCCGGTCTCCGGCACCGTCTCCACGGCGAGGACCTTCACGCGCGCGGCCTCGGCCGCGCGCAGCGCGGCGAAGAACGCGCGCCCGTAGGCGGCCGCGCCGCCGGCGACGCGCGAGCGGTGCGCGACGCGTCCGCCGCCCCAGGGCGAGCGGTGCAGAAGGCCCGCGCCAGCGGGGATGCGCCCGGCCCGGACGGCCGCCGGGCTCACGGGCACGACGCGGCAGGCCGGGGCGTAGTGACGGTGACGCGTGCCCGGGGACGGGGGCGCTCCGCGTCCCGGCGCGCGCGCGGCGCTGCGCGCGACGCGCCCGAGCGCCTCGAGGGTCACGGTGCCGGGCCGCAGCAGCACGGGCGCGCGGCCGCGCGCGTCCACCACCGTGGATTCGAGCCCTTCGCGGCAGGGCCCGCCGTCGAGGATGAGAGGCACGCGGGCGCCCAGGTCGCGCCGCACGTGCGCCGCGGTCGTGGGGCTGGGGCGGCCCGAGCGGTTGGCCGAGGGGGCGGCGAACGGCGCTCCCAACGCGCGCAGCACGGCGCGCGCGGCGGGATGGGACGGCATGCGCACAGCCACCGTGTCGCGGCCCGCGGTCACGGCGCGCGGCACGGCGGGGCCGCGCGCCAGCACGAGCGTGAGGGGGCCGGGCCAGAACGCGTCGATGAGGCGCCTCGCCAACGGCGTCACGCGCCGCGCCACCAGGCGCAGCTGCGCCTCGTCGAGCACGTGCACGATGAGGGGGTTGTCGGCGGGCCGCCCTTTGGCGCGGAAGACGCGGCGGGCGGCGTCGGGGGTCAGGCGGCAGGCCAGGCCGTACACCGTCTCCGTCGGCACCGCCGCGAGCCCTCCGGCGGCCAGGACCCGGGCCGCCTCGCGGGCGGCGGCGGCGGACGCCCGGAGCACGCGCGCGCGCATCAATCCTCGAGCGGCAGGGTCATGTCGTCCCAGACGGGGACGATGGCGATGACGAACAGGAGCGCCGAGAGCGGGATGATGGCGACGAAGCCCGCGTATTTGAACCCGAAGGCCCCGACCAGGCCGCCGGAGAAGAAAAGGCCCAGCAGCGAGGACAACAGCGCCATCTTGGGGCGGTCGGCCTCCACCGTCTTGTGGATGGACGGGTCGGCGTTCCAGTAGACGAGTTTGCCCAACTCGATGCCCAGGTCCGTCATCAGGCCGGTGACGTGGGTCGTGCGGATGACCGCGTCGGAGACCTTGGTGATGATGGCGTTCTGCAGGCCCATGATGTAGCACAGCAGCAGCACCGTCGCCGACGCGGAGAACTCCTGCACGCTCCGGAGGCGCGCGCCGAAGAAGCCGAAGACGAGGAGCAGGGCCGCCTCGAGCATCAGGGCCAGCGCGTAGCGGCTGCGCAGGCGCTTGCGCGCGGCCCAGTTGACGAGCAAGGCCGTCGTCGCCGCGCCGCAGAGGAAGGAGACCAGGGCGGCGGTCCCCGCGGAGACGGCCGCGAACTGGCCCAAAGCCAGGTTGTCGGCCAAGGAGGAGACGACGCCCGTCATGTGCGAGGTGTACTGGGAGACCGCCAGGAACCCGCCGGCGTTGACCGCGCCCGCGACGAACGCGAGGGTCAGGCCGAGGTGGCGGTTGGCCGCTTCGGTGCGTTCCTTTCCCGACATGAAGCGGAGATAGGCGAGCACGGGGCGATTATAGCGTTTACGCGGCGTTGACGGGGCCGCGCGGGCGCGTTATACTGCCCGCCGAGAGGAGACCATGTTCGAGACCGCGGAGCTGGGCCGCACCATCGGTAAGGACGAATACGAGCGCCGCGTGGACCGGCTGCGCACCGCCCTGCTCAAGGCGCAGCACGCGTTGGCCGCGACCGACCTGCGGCTGCTCGTGCTCGTGGGCGGGGTCGAGGGGGGCGGCAAGACCGAGGTGGCGCGCCGCTTCCTCGACTGGATGGACCCGCGCGGCCTGGCCGTCGAGGCGTTCGGCGACCCCTCCGACGAGCAGGACGAGCGTCCCGAGTATTGGCGCTACTGGCGCGAGCTGCCGCCGTCCGGCCGCGGGGCCGTGATGGTCGGGACCTGGTACAGCCGGCCCATCGTGGACCGGGTGTTCAAGCGGCTCGGCCCGGGCGGGTTCGACCAGGCCATGGACCGCGCGGTGGCCTTCGAGGCGATGCTCGCCCGCGAAGGGACCGTCATCGTGAAGCTGTGGCTGCACCTCTCCAAGAAGGAACAGCGCCGCCGCTTCCGCGAGCTGGAGTCCGAGCCCGAGACCTCCTGGCGCGTCACCCGCCAGGACTGGGACTTCTCCAAGAAATACGACCGCTTCCGCGACGTCTGCGAGCGCGCGCTGGCCAAGACCAGCACCGCGGAAGCGCCCTGGACCGTCGTCGAGGCCACGGACCGGCGTTGGCGCGACCTGACCGCCGGCGAGACGGTGCTCGCCGCTATTCAGGCGGCCTTGGAACGGGCGAAGGCGCCGCGCCCGGCCCCGAGACCCGACCGCCCCAAGCCGCCGCGCACCTCGCTGCTCTCGCGCATGGACCTGAGCAAGGAGGCGGGCAAGGATTACGCCGAGAAGTTCGCCAAACGCGAGGCGCGCGTGGCGCGGCTGTCGCGGCGCCTGCGCGACGAAGGCCGCTCGCTCATCTGCGTGTTCGAGGGCGTGGACGCCGCGGGCAAGGGCGGCGCCATCCGGCGCCTGCTGGGCGCCATCGACGTGCGCAACGCGCGCGTCATGGCCGTCGCCGCGCCCACCGACGAGGAGCGCGCGCACCCTTATCTCTGGCGCTTCTGGCGGCAGATCCCGCGCCTGGGGCACGCGACCATCTACGACCGCTCCTGGTACGGCCGGGTCCTCGTCGAGCGCGTCGAGGGGTTCTGCGCGCCCGAGGACTGGCGCCGCGCCTACGCGGAGATCGCGGCGTTCGAGGAGGAGCTGGCCGAGTCCGGCGTCATCGTCTGCAAGTTCTGGCTCCAGATCAGCCAACAGGAGCAGCTGCGCCGCTTCAAGGACCGCGTGGCCACGCCCTTCAAGCAGCACAAGATCACCGAGGAGGACTGGCGCAACCGGGCCAAGTGGGACGCCTATCAGGCCAGCGCGCTCGACATGATCGAGAAGACGAGCACGCCCTACGCGCCCTGGACCCTCATCGAGGCCGAGGACAAGCGCTGGGCGCGCCTGAAGGTCCTCAAAGCCGTGGCGGACCGGCTCGAAAGCGAGCTAGAATAGCCGCCCTCCGATGAGCCGCCTACTGGCGTCCCTGCTGTGCCTGCTCGCCGTCCCCGTCCTGGCGGCGGAGGAGCCCGCGCCCGCGCCGGGCCCGCTCGACGGCGTCCGCTGGGTGACTTATTACGGGAACCCGCTTTCCAAGCGCATGGGCATCCTGGGCGAGCACGCCCCGGAGGCGATGATGGACCGCCTGGAGGAACAGGCCGAGGAGTGGCGTCGCGCCGACCCCACGGTGAAGACCCAGCCCGCGCTCGAGCTCGTGGCCATCGTGGCGTCCGACAAGCCCGGGACGAGCGGCCTTTACCGCACGCGCATGCCCGACGCCGTCATCGAGAAGGTGCTGGGTTGGGCGCGCTCGCGCGGCTGGCCCGTCATCCTCGACGTGCAGGTGGGCCACTCGACCGTGCGACAGGAGGTCGAGTCCCTCCGCAAATACCTGGAGATGCCCGACGTCCACCTCGCGCTCGACCCGGAATTCGACATGCCGCGGGGCCGGGTGCCGGGCCGGCGCATCGGGACCAGCGACGCCGAGGACGTCAACGTCGCCATCATCATGCTCGCCGACATCGTGGAGAAGAAGAAGCTCCCGCCCAAGCTCCTGCTCGTGCACCGCTTCACGGAGGAGATGCTGATGCGTTACCAGCTCGTGCGCCTGGACCCCCGGGTGCAGGTGTCCATCATCATGGACGGGTTCGGCTCGCCCGCGCTCAAGCGCAAGATCTACCGCGTCATCGTCAAACGCGAGCCCGTGCAGTTCGGCGGCTTCAAGCTCTTCTACAAGAACGACAAGCCGCTGATGAAGCCCGCCGAGGTCCTCGAGATGGAACCCAAGCCGGCCGTCATCATCTACCAGTAAGCGCGGCGACAGTAAGCTGGGGGACAGGCTGAATCAAGCTCAGAGCCTGTCCCCCAGCTTGACTAGAGGTCGGACCAGGTGCGGCCGGCGGTGTCGGTGTGGGTGCAGTTGACGTGGACCGTGCCGTAACCCGCGTCGCCTTGCTGGTCGTTGTAGACCCAGCCTCCGGCGTCGGTCGGGGCCGCGGCGTTGACGGAGGCCGCGGTGTCGGCGTGCGTGGACACGCCCTTGACCGTCGGGATGGCCGTCAGATAGCGGGCGTTCACGGTCAGGGTCTGCAGGTCCGCGGGGAAGCCGCCGTCGGTGTCGGCGTGATACACCGCGATGGCGCCGCGGATGGAGCCGAGGTTGCCCTTGGCGGAGCCTTCCTTGGCCTTCTGGAACGCGTAGGCGAGCTTGGGCATCGCGATGGTGGCGAGGATGCCGATCATCGCGATGACCATCATCATCTCGATGAGGGTGAAGCCGGCGGAGGAGGGTCGTTTCATGCCCTCAGGATAACCGTCGCGCGCGCGTCGCGCAGGAGTCTTCCGGGGAAGCGGCGCGGGCCGGTCGGCCCAGGCCAGGACGACCCCGCAGGACCTAGGGGACCAGGATGCCGGCGATGTTGGCGGTCATGAAGGTGGCGACGGCGCCCACGAACATGGCCTTGAGGCCGAGCTTGGCCAGGTCGTGCCGGCGCGTCGGCGCGATGGCCGAGATGCCGCCGATCTGGATGGCGATGGAGGAGAAGTTGGCAAAGCCCGACAGGGCGTAGCTGACGATGACCACGGAGCGGTGCGAGAGCGCCCCCGGGGTCTTGAGCAGCTCGGCGAGCTGGAGATAGGCCACGAACTCGTTGAGCACGGTCTTCACGCCGATGAGCTTGCCGACGGTCCAACAATCCTGGAGCGGCACGCCCATCAGGAAGGCGATGGGGTAGCCCGCGACCGCCAGCGCGTTCTCGAGGCTGACGCCGGGGAAACCCGCCGCCCCGCCCGCGGCCTTGAGCGCGGCGTTGAGCATGGCGATGAGCGCGATGAAGGCCAGGAGCATCGCGCCGACGTTGAAGGCCAGGGAGAGGCCCTCGGAGGCGCCGCGCGACGCCGCGTCGATGACGTTGGCGTCGAGCTTCTCGCCCGTCATCTTGACGTGGCCGAGGGTCTTGGGCGTGCCGGTCTCGGGCATCGCCACCTTGGCGCACACCAAGGCGGCCGGCGCGGACATCACCGACTGCGCGATGAGGTGGCCGGCGATGTCGGGGAACTGCGAGTGCAGCATGCCCACGTAGGCCGCGAGCACGCCGCCCGCGGTGTTGGCGAAGCCGCCGACCATGACGGCCATGAGCTCGGACTGGGTCATGTCCGCGACGTAGGGCTTGACCACCAGCGGGGCCTCGGTCTGGCCGACGAAGATGTTGGCGGCGGTGGATAGGGTCTCCGCGCCGGAGCACTTCATGGTCTTGTGCATGACCACGGCGAAGGCGTTGACCACGACCTGCATGAGGCCGACGTGGTAGGCCACGGTCATCAGGGAGGCGAAGAAGATGATGGTGGGCAGGACGTTGAAGGCGAAGTTGATCATCGGGGCCTCGATCTGCCCGGTGACGAAGGAGCCGAAGAGGAACTTGGTGCCTTCCTGGGTGAAGCCGAGCAAGGTCAAGGTGCCGGCGTTGAGCTTCTGGAAGAACCACAGGCCCGGGTCGGTCTTGAGGATGAGCACGCCGAAGGCGAACTGCAGGGCCATGCCCCAGGCGACGAGCCGCCAGTTGACCTTCTTGCGGTCGGTGGAGATGACCCAGCACAGGCCCACGAGCGCGAAGAGGCCGACGACCGACATGGCGCGGTCCAACGGAGAGGTGGGCGGCGAGGCGGCGCGGCGGGCCTCCATGGCGTCGGCGGCGGAGGGCGCGGCGGCGGCTGCGGGCGACTGCGTCGCGGCCGCGGCGGTGAACGCGGCGGTCGTGAGGGCGCCGAACAGGCCGCAGAAGGCGAAGGCCAACCAGACGCGGCCGAGGCGGCGCAGCGAGGGGGGAAGGGTCATGGGCCGATTGTATCAAAGCCCCGTCATATTTGTATTATCACGGCCCATGGACCATCGGTCCTCCTCCAAGAACGTCGCCGCGGCCGTGACGCTCGCCGCGCTCGGCTACTTCGTCGACATCTACGACCTCATCCTCTTCAGCATCGTGCGCGTGCCCAGCCTCAAGGACATCGGGGTGCCCGCCGAGAGCCTGCTCGACACCGGCCTTTTCCTCATCAACATGCAGATGGGCGGCATGCTGCTGGGAGGCCTGCTGTGGGGCGTCCTGGCCGACAAGAAGGGCCGCCTCTCCGTGCTCTTCGGCTCCATCGCGATGTACTCCGCCGCCAACGTCCTCAACGGGTTCGTGGACACGGTGCCGGCCTACGCCGCCCTGCGCTTCATCGCCGGCATCGGCCTGGCGGGCGAGCTCGGCGCGGGCATCACCCTCGTCTGCGAGCTCATGCCCAAGGAGACGCGCGGCTACGGGACCATGGTGGTCGCCGGCGTCGGCATCGTCGGCGGCGTGGCCGCGGGCCTGGTCGGCGACTGGTTCGGCTGGCGCGCGGCCTACTTCATCGGGGGCGGCATGGGACTGGCGCTGCTGGCGCTGCGCGTCTCCGTGTACGAGTCCGGGATGTTCGACAAGGTGAAGCATTCCACGGTCAAGCGCGGCGACTTCTTCATGCTCTTCCGGGGCCGCGAGCGCGTGCTCAAGTACCTCAACTGCATCCTGCTCGGCGTGCCCATCTGGTTCGTCATCGGCATCCTCGCCACTTTCGCGCCCGAGTTCGGCAAGGCGCTGGACATGCCGGAGCTGCCCACGGGCTCGCGCTCCATCCTCTGGCTCTACGCCGGCTGCGCCCTCGGCGACTTCGCGAGCGGGGGGCTCTCCCAGTACCTGCGCAGCCGCCGCCGGGCGGCCCTCGTCTTCATCCTGGCCGTCGCGGCCAGCTGCGCCGTCTACCTCAACCTGCGCGGCGCGTCGCTCAACGCCTTCTACCTCACCTGCTTCGTGATGGGCTTCTTCTCCGGCTATTGGGCCATCTTCGTGACCATCGCCTCGGAGCAGTTCGGCACGAACATCCGCGCCACGGTCACGACGACCGTGCCGAACTTCGTGCGCGGCTCGTTGGTGGCGGTGTCGGCGGCCTTCACCGCGCTCAAGCCGTCGCTGGGCATCCTCGCGGCCGCGGCCGTCGTCGGCGCGTGCTGCTTCGCGCTCTCGTTGTGGGCCCTTCGCGGCCTCAAGGAGACCTTCGGCAAGGACCTCGACTACCTGGAGCCGCACGCGTAATCCCGGGGCCGCCGGACGCACTCACTACTGCGCACCAGACGGGACAAGGAGACCATCCACCACATGAAGACCATCACGCCGTCGCTGTTCGTGTCCGCCGCGCTGGCCGGCCTGCTCGCCGCCGCGTCGACCCCCGCCTTCGCCGACCATCACGAAGGCGGCAAGAAGGACGGCCACAAGGACCACAAGGCCAAGAAGGAGAAGAAGGACAAGGGGATGAAGGGCAAGAAGGCCGACGCCGCGGAGAAGGTCTCCTGCATGGGCGTCAACGCCTGCAAGGGCAAGGGCGAGTGCGGCGTGGACGGCAAACACGGCTGCGCCGGGCAGAACGCCTGCAAGGGCCAGGGTTGGGTGACGCTCGCCCGCAAGGCCTGCGACGCCAAGAAGGGCACGGTCGTCGGCGGCCACGGCGCCGCTCCCGAGCAGGCCGGCATGACCGAGGCGCCCGCCGCTCCGGCGGCGCCCGTCGCGCCTGAGGCGAAGGGGAACGGCAAGAAGAACTGACGGTCCCGCCGGACCGATGGGCCTACCCCCCGTCTCCTCCCAAAGACCTTTAGGAGGAGGCGGGGGGACTTTATTACCATCCGCGTCCGCCGAGGAACGCCCACCCCGGACGCCGAGCCCGGGGCGTCAGGAGCCGTGCGCCCATGCCTGCCGCCGTGCTCGCCGCCTTGTTCTGCGCCGCGCCCGCGCTCCTTCGCGCCGAGGAGCCCGCCTTGTTGGCCGCCCTGGGCGCCGCGCACGCCGCCGGCCCGGGAGCGGCCGCGGTCTTCGACGCCGCGCGAGCGGGTCCGGCCGCGCCCGACTCGGTGATGCTCGCCGCGGACGCGCCGTCGCCGGAGGCTGAGGAGCGGCCCGCGCGCGAGAGGAGACCCGACCCGCCGCCTTTCGCCGTGCGGGTGCCCGAATCACCGCCCCCGCCCGTGCGGCGCCTGCGTCCGGGGCCGCGCACGAGCGGTTATGACGCGCTCATCCGCCGCTACGCGCGCCGCTGCGGGCTGGACGCTCGCCTGGTCAAGGCCGTCATCGCGGGCGAATCCGAGTTCTCGCGACGCGCCACCTCGCGCGCGGGCGCGCGGGGGCTCATGCAGGTCATGCCCGCCACCGCGCGCGAGGTGGGCGTGGCGCCTGAGCGCCTGTACAGCGCGGAGGCCAACATCCGCGCGGGCACGGCCTACCTGGCCCGCCTCTTCGCGCGGGCGTGGAGGCGTTATCACCTCAAGGGCGTGGACTATCGCCTCGCGCCGGCGTGGGTGGTGCAGCGAGTGCTCGCGGCCTACAACGCGGGCCCGCGTTTCCTGGCGCGACGGCGCCTGTACCGGCAGACGCGCGACTACGTGGCCAAGGTCCTGTCCTTCTATCGCTCGACGCTGACCGAACTGCCCGAGGCCGTGGAAGCGCGGCCGTGGCCCTTGTGGACCGGCATCGGCGTGTGGCGCCCGGCGCTCTCTAGAGTCCGCGCTTGAGGTCGCGCGCCAGCCAGACGTAGACGGCGGCCGCGACGGTGTAGAAGCCGGCGAACAACGCGAAAGCGCCGGTGCCGAACAGCGCGAAGAGGCCGCCCCACATCGCGAAGCCGATGACGTGGGAGAAGTAGATGAGCGCGCGGATGGCGCCGACGACCATGTCCTTCTCGCCCTTGGGGATGTTCGCCTTCATGATGGTGTCCAGGTGGTTGGACGCCATCTGCGCGGTGAAGCCGATGGCCAACAGCGCGATGGAGACGGGGAACATCGGCCACAACAAGGTGCCGATCTGGAGGTTGGTCACGAGCAGCCAGGAGCCCAGCAGGGCCGCGGCGGCCCAGGGCAGGATGCGCGCCGCGCTCAGGGAGTAGAGCCGGCGCTCGCCGGCCTTCTGCTCGGCCGCGGGCATGGCCGCGACGCGTTTGGAGATGCCCGTGGCCAGCCGGTCCATGACGAGCGCCCCCAACAGCGCGCCCAGGCCGTACACCCCGGTCAAGGAGCCGGCGACCGCCGCGCCCGCTTCGGGGCTCGTCGTCGCGTACGCGCCGAAGGCGGTGGCGACGATGTAATACATCATGTACAGGAAGCTGTTGACCAGGGCGAAGCCGAGCAGCGGCTTGTAGATGCCCGCGTCCTTGAACACGGTCTTGAGGCCCGCGTTCCACTTCGCCGGCTTGCGCGCCTCGGCGCCCGCCTTGGGCAGGGCCAGCATCAGCGCGACGAGCGCGGCCAGGCCGAAGGCGAAGGGCGCGGGGTAGACCACCGCGCCGAAGCCGTACGCGGCGATGAGCAGCGCCATGGCCGAGCCGACGAACACGGTGCCGTATTCGATGAAGTCGCGAAAGGAGCCGAAGCGGCTGGAGGAGGCCTCGGAGTCCTTGTACCAGGCCACCTGAAGGCTGTGCTCGGCGACGCGCCCGATGGAGTGGAAGAAATAATCCAGGCTGAACAGCGGGATGAGCGCCGCCAAGGCGACCGTGCCGGTGGCCGGGTCGTAGAGCATGGCGATGGTCGCCCAGACCGCGGTGCGCGCGAAGAGCACGGCGCGGTAGGAGGCCCGGATGCCGAAGCGCTTGATGATGTTGCCGCCGACGAAGGACCCGACGGTGTAGGCTCCGTAGCTCACGCTCGTGAGCGCGGCGAGCGCGAGGAAACCGGCGGTGAGCGGCTGGGTCATCGCGGAGACGGCCAGCGAGGTGGACTCGACGACCGTGGACACGAGCAGGAAGGTGGACAGGAAGCCGAGCACGAGCTTGGAGAACAACGGCGGGGCCTCGGCTTTCGCGGGGCGGACCAACTCGTCGGCGGTGGGCTGCAGGTGGTCGCCGCGCTGCTCCACGACGGTGCCGTCGGCCTTGCGCACGGTCAGGATCATGCGACGCGCGCCCTCGACGGCGTTGGCGATGGCCTCGCGCCAGTCGCGTCCCTTGCCGATGACCTCGCCCCACTCCTCGTACGCCTGCTCGCCGGCCTCGGCGATGGTGTCGCCTTCGGAGACGAAGGAGCGCGCGACCACGACGCCGGGCGCGGCCTTCGCGTCCTCCATGCCGGCGACGCGCTCGACCGTGCCGGTATGCCCGGAGGCCGTGAAGAGGTAATGCACGACGCCGTCGGCGGCGTGGCCGGGGTCCACCTTGAGCCCGAGCACGGCGCGCAGGCCCTGCTCGACGAGGCTCATCCCGGTGAGGCTCTTGACCGCCGCCCAGATGGCGACGCCGCCCATGAGCGGGTTGACCTCGACGACGCGCGCGCCGTCGGGGGTGACCATGAGGTCGAGCCGGGCGTTGCCGTCGCGGATGCCCATCGCGAGCAGCGCCTTCTCCGTGGCCTCGACGAGGGCCCGCTGCACGGCCTCGCCCTGCTGGGAGGGGAACACGAGCAGGCCGCCGGCCAGGCGGCCGTTCTCGCCGATGCCCATGGTGTCGGAGACCATCGCGGAGACGAGGCGGCCGTTCTGCATCACGGCCTCGACCGAGGTCTCCTCGCTGCCGGGCGCCTTCTCGAGCATGCGCTCCATCATCAGGCCCGGGTGGGTGGCGAAGGTGGTGTGCGCGGCTTCGGGGCGCTGGGTGAAGGCCTCCACTTCGGCGTCCATCTTAAGGAAGGCGGCCGCGGCGGCCTCTTCCGAGTCGAGGCCCAGCGCGAGGAACCGGCTGTTCTCGCCGCGGTTGGTCTTGATGACGACCTTGTAGCGGCCGTTGTCGGAGACCGCGCGGTAGGCGGCGCGCGCGTCGGCCTCGGTCTCGAGCTCGGCGAAGGGGACTTCCTGGCCGGCGACGGCGTTGAGGCGGCGGCGCGCCTCGGGTTTGTCGTCGGCCGCGGACACGGCGTCGCCGGGGATGCCCTTGGCGCCGAGTTTGTCGGTGACCTTGCCGGTGAGCGCGGCGTAGAGGCTCATGAAGCCGACGACGGCCTCGGCCTTGACGGCTTCGGGGTGGCGCGCCACGGCCTGCGCGATCTCGTCCATCCGGTCGCGGCTGCGCGTGCCGATGGGCGCGGCGATGAAATGGGAGTCGGGCACGACGGCCGCCGAGTTCGCGCGGTTGGCCGGGTCGTCCACGAGAACGAGGGTGATGCCGAGCTCCTTGGCGACGCGCGCGGCCTCCTCCATGATGAAGGGGCGCGAGCCCTTGGTGCCGACCATCACGACGGTTTTGCCGCGGACGGAGTCGTCGGGCAGGAAGGCGGGCTCGGCTTCGGCGGGCGCG
>JANRKA010000180.1:0-3958 GCA_033875325.1 Elusimicrobiota bacterium
TGAGGCCATCGCAATCAAAGCCGCTCCCGCCGCTCCAATCTCTCCCGCCGCGGCCGCGCCGTTGCAGGCCGCGTTAACCGCCGCCGGGGAACAAGCCGCCGCGCTCGTCGCTCCGGAAAAAGGCGAAGCCGCCGCGAAGTCCGAGGCCGGCCGCGCCTTCGACCTCTCCGCCGTCCGCGCCGCCGCGGCCGACGCGCCGCGCGTCGGCGTGTCCGCCATGCGCGCCAACCTGGTGTCGGGCGCGACCCTCTCCAAGAAGGGCGAGAAGGGCACCCCCGACCGCTACGACGAGCAGGGCAACCCCGACGACGGCCGCAGCGGGGACATCGACGAGTTGGGCAACGAGCGCCGCCGCGGCGGCGAGGGCGGCCCGGACGACGCGACCGACCCCGACTACGGCGGGCGCGGCGGCGGCTCGCCGCTGTTCGCGGCCGTGGGCCTGGCCGGCGCGGCCGCCTTGTTCGGCGGCTTCAACTTCGGCTCCCTCATCATCTTCCCGTTCGTCGCCATCTCCCTCATCCTCCACGAGATCGGCCACGCCAAGGCCGCCGCGTGGCTGGGCGACTACACCGCGACCCTGCAGAACCGCGCCAGCCTCAACCCGAAGCACTGGGGCACGCATGTCGACCCGATGATGACCATCGTCATCCCCATCGCCACCTTCCTCCTGGCGGGCTTCATGTTCGGCGGCGCCAAGCCGGTGCCGGTCAACACCTACAACTTCCGCGACCCGGTCAAGGACATGGCCAAGGTCGCCTTCGCGGGCCCGGCCGTCAACTTCATCCTGGCCGTCGCGGGCTCCCTGGCCGTCACCGGCGCGCTCGCCGCGGGCCTGGGCGCCGCGGTCGCCGGCGCGCTCGTGACCTTCACCTTCCTCAACGTGGCGCTGGGCGTGTTCAACCTCATCCCGCTGCACCCGCTGGACGGCAGCCACATCCTGCGCGCCCTCCTGCCCCGCAGCGTCTCCGAGCCGCTGGACCGCTTCTACGACTCGCTCGGCAACTTCGGCTTCGTCCCCGTCATCCTGGTCGCGGTGTTCGGCGGCGGCATGATCGTGGGCCTGGCCCTGGGCATCACCAACCTGCTCGTGGCCGTGCCGCTGACGCTCTCCGGCCTGCAGATGGCCGGCGCGTGGGCCGTCTCCACGGCCGCCCTCGGCATGACCTTGCGCCAGGCCAAGCCGGCCGCGGCCAACGATTCGCCCATCCCGGCCGACGGCTCGTCCGCGGTGGACCTCGTCGTGGTCTTCGGCGCGGGCGCCGTGCAGGGCGTGACGCGCGACCAGCATCTCTCCTGGGTGGACCTCAACTTGCCTAACGGCGTGGACTCCTACGCCCAGGCCCAGCAGGCCATGACTTCCCAGATCGAGTCCGCCGGCGCCCTCGGCCCGGGCGCGTTGGCGACGATGGGCGCCACGCCCATCGCGACCTACCGCCGCATCAACGCCGCGACGGTCCGCCTGGACGCCGTGCGCGCCGGCGAGTTCGAGCGGGCCATGCGCGAGCGCGGCCACTCCGTGTTCCCCAACGCCCGCCGCGAGATCGTCCGCCCCGTGAACCCCGAGCCCGAGAAGATGGACCCCGCGTCCCGCGGCGCCGTCACGATGGAGGAGAACCTCGCCATCACCAAGGCCGACAAGGTCCACGCGGTCGCCCGCGCCCTCTGGGGCGCGCCCGACATGGGCGGCGTGCGCGGCTTCCTGCGCCGCCTGACCGGCTCGTCCCCCGTGCAGCCCAAGACCGCGGTCATCGACAGCGGCGTGGACCTGCAGCACCCCCTGCTCAAGCGCGTGCGCGAGGCCAAGAACGCGACCTCCGGCGAGAACGTCGACGACATCGGCCACGGCACCTGGGTCCACTCCATGGGCCTCAACTACGCGCCCTGGTCCAAGGCCAGCACGCACTACAAGACCTTCGTCAACGGCGGCGCCACGCTCGACGACATCCTCAAGGCCCTGACCATGGCCGGCAACGACGGCAACCTGGTCATGTCCAACTCCTGGGGCTCCAACGACGGCGACCCGAACAGCCCCGACTCCCAGCTCGTGCGCAAGCTGGCCGAGGAAGGCCACATCATGGTCTTCGCGGCCGGCAACTCCGGCTCGCGCCCCAACACCATCGGCTCCCCGGCCATCGTCTACCACAAGGACGCGGCGACGGGCGCCATCCGCGTCATCTCGGTCGCCGCCACGGGCCGCGACAAGAAGGTGGCCTACTTCTCCTCGCGCGGCCCCGGCTCCTACAAGACCAAGAACCAGCCCGACTACCCCCGCCGCCCCGACCTGTCCGCCGTGGGCTACAACACCGAGGCGGCCTGGCCCGCGCACCTGCGCGACGCCGACCGCACCGACCCCGCGCAGGGCCCGCTGAAGGCCATCTCCGGCACCTCGATGTCCACGCCGTCGGTGTACGGCGCCATCCTCCTGCTGCTCATGCTCTTCGGGGTGACGACCAAGGGCCCCCAGGCCGACGCCGTGGTCAACGCCGTGATGTCCACGCTGGAGAAGACCGGCCAGGGCCCCAACAACGAGGGCGACGGCTTCATGAACGTCGAGGCCGCCTACGCCAAGCTGGTGCCCTCGCGCGCCGTCATCGAGCGCTGGAACGCCCTGCAGAACGGCCGCGCGACCGCGGTCTCCCAGTCGGCGGGCCTGGACCTCGAGGGCGCCTCCGCCGCGGCGCGGCGCCCCGTGGACGCCGCCCTGCGCGGCAGCGAGGACGCGCTGGCCGCGCTCGCTGCCGAATACCCCATCCTCGCGGCCGACGCCAAACGCGCCGACCGCATGCGCCGCGAGTTGGACACGGCCGAATACAAGGCCCTGCTGCGCGAGATCGCCGAGCTCGAGGAGAGCCGCGCGGCGCACCTGCGCATCGGCTCCCAGTCGCGCAACCGGGATGGCGACCTGGGCGACGACCTGCTCGCCTTCGTCGAGAACGAGATCGAGCCCAAGCTCTCCGCCGCGCAGGCCCGCCTGCGCGAGATCACGCGCGCCAACCCGCGCGTGGCCTACGACGCGGCGAGCCGTCTCGGCCGCTGGTGGCTGCGGATGACCGGCCGGGGGCCGTCCGCTTAGGACCTGGCCATGAGCCCGAACCCGATGTTCATCGTCGAGGACGACGACCACTTCCGCGAGACCTTCATCGACGTCATGTCGCTGAAGGGCGTGGAGGTGTCCGGCGCCCGCAACGGCACGGAGGCCATCAAGGCCCTGAAGATGGCGCGGCCGTCGGTGATCATCATGGACGTCCAGCTGCCCGACGTCCACGGCTTCGACCTGTGCAAGAAGGTCAAGCGCCTGGACGGGCACCAGGACACGCCCGTCATCTTCGTGTCCGCGTCCACGCAGTACTCCGACCCGCGCGACCGCATCGAGGGCCTGCTCGCCGGCGCCTCGCAGTTCCTGCCCAAGCCCATCTCGGTGGAGCGCCTCTGGTCCGAGATCGAGCTCGTCCTGGGCGGGCGCAAGCCCAGCTGAGTCAGCGCGTCGAGCCGTCCACTTCCGCGTAGACCAGCCGGCTCGTCTCCGCGATGGCCCCGGCCAACGCCTTCATGTCGGCGCCCCGCGTCATCACGCACAGCAGATAGGGCTTCGTCGGGTGATAGACGATGCCGCAGTCGTGGAGCTGGCGCTCCGCGCTGTTGGCGCGGCCCGACTCGCCGAACTTGTGGGCGACCGTCACCTCCTTGGGCGTCCCGGCCTCCAGCCCCATGTCGAACTCGGACTCGGCGAGGTACTCCAGCGCCTTCTGCGACTGGTCCTTGGTGAGGTAGGAGGCGTTGTAGAGGATGCGGAAGAAGGAGGCGTAGGTCTGCACCGAGAGGAACTGGTCGTCGGCCTGCGACCGCGGGTTCTGCACCCGGAGGAGCGCGTAGACGCGGTCGAGCTCGCCGGGGTCGACCACCCGCGACAGGAGCGTGAAGGCGTTGTTGTCGGAGAGGACGATCATCCGCTCCACGA
>JANRKA010000181.1:0-10940 GCA_033875325.1 Elusimicrobiota bacterium
CGTCAGGCTCGAGAAGGAGATGCGCGCCGACGCGTCGGCCGTCACCGTCACGTTGGCCGCGATGGTCACCGCGTCGGTCTGCTGCGGCACGCCCGCCGGGCTCCAGTTGCCCGCCGTCTGCCACAACAGGTCCACCCCGCCGACCCAGGTCTTGGGCGAGGTCTTGGTGCGCGTGGATCCGAAGGAGGCGTAGGCCGTGGAGGCGCCGCGGTGGTTGAGCGCGGCGACGAAGAGGTAGTAGGTGGTGCCCGAGTTCAGGCCCGTGGGCGTCGCCGAGGGGAAGGCCCCGCCCGGCGCCGTCGTGAGCACGACCGTGTCGGCGTCGGCGTTGGGCCAGGAGTTCGTCGTGCTCAACGCCACGGTGTAGGTGGTCACCGTCAGCGGGTTGCCGTTGGCGGCCCAGCGGATGGTCATCGAGGAGAAGTGGACCGCGTTGAAGACGAACGGCGCGGCCGGGATCGCGGCCAGGGTCGCCGTGGAGCCGAAGTCGCTGAAGGCCGTCCAGGTCCCGTGGTGATGGCTGAAGGCCGCGACGCGCGCGTAATAACTCGTGTTGGGCGAGAGGCCGGAGAAGGCGGCCGCGAGGTTGAAAGTCGTCGAGGAGAACGGAGCAGGCGAGAACGACGCGTTGAGCGAGAGCTGCGCGGCGTAGGTCGTGCCCTGCGCGTCATAACCGTCGAGCGCCGTCCCGGAGGACCAGTTGAGGGTGAAGCCGGACGATGAGACCGGATCGAAGACGGTCCCGTCGGGAAGAGCCGGCGCGACGGCCGCCGTCGCGGTCGAGCCGCCCAGGACGAAGGGAGAGTCATGGGCGAAACCTTCGGTCCTCACGAAGAGGTGATAGGTGGCGTTCGGCCGAAGGCCCGTCACCGTCGCCCCGGCGAGGCTCGCGCCGGGCACGACGGCGACCGACGCGTCGTCGTCGCCCCCGGGCGGATACGACGCGACCGTGCTCATGACCACGGTGAAGGTCGTCAGGCCGAGCGCGTTGCCGTTGGTGGACCAGGAGACCGCGGCGGAGGTGAAGGACACCTCCTCGAAGCCGGGCGTCGCCGGCGTCGCGGGGAAGGTCGCCGTGGCGCCCACCACGACGAAGTCGCTCGGCTGGCCGGACCAGTTGAGCGCCGCCACGAAGGCGGTGTAGATGGAGTTGGGCGTCAACCCCTGCAGCGACGCCATGGGGTCCGAGCCCGACGGCGCCGTGCTCGCGAGCACGGCGTTGCCCGTGAAGTCGTTGGGGTAGGAGCCGCCGGTGGTCAAGACGACGGTGTAGCTGGAGGCCGCGAGCGGGTTGTCGCCGGGGAGCCAACGCACGGTCAACGAGCTCTCGAACACGGAGACGAAGGGGGCGCCGGAAGCCGGCTCGGGCGGCGGCGCGAGAGTGGCCGTGGCGGGGAACACGAGCCAGCCGCTGTTGTTGGAGCGAGTGGAGGCGAAGACGCGGAAGTAGTAGCTGGTGTTGGCCAGGAGACCTCCGGTGGAGTAGAAAAGGTTGTAGGTGTCGGTGGCCGTGACCACGCCCGAGAAGTCGGACGCGGTCGAGACCTCGGCGTGGTACTCGGAGTCCGAGGGGTTGCCGTTGCGGTCCCAGGCCGCCGTGAGCGAGAAGCTCGACACCGAGGGGAAGGCGGGGACGGCGGGCAGCGGCTCGTTGACCTGGAACTTGGTGTCGGTGCTGCCCAACGCCGTCCAGTTGGGGACCCCGGCCCAGTTGAGCGCGGCCACGCGCAAGGAGTAGATCTTGTCCACGATGAGGCCGGGATCGTAGACGGTCAAGGTCGACAACGAGACCGCGCTCGTGGCCGACGAGGTGGTCACGCCGCCGGGGACCGCCCCGCCGAAGTCCGTGCTCGACGCCTCGAGGACGTAGCCCGACGCCGTCATGGACGCGGCGTCGGGCGGGGAGGCGGGACGCGCGACCCAGTGGGCCGTGATGGAGGTGAAGTGCACCGCGACGAAGGACTCGGGCTGGAGCGCGACGGGCAGGGCCAAGGTGACGAAGGTGGAGACGTTCGAGGCGTAGGAGAGGTTGCCGGCCGCGTCCACGGTCCACAGCCGCGCCCAATAGGTGGTGTTGGGCAGGAGCCCCGTCGCGCCCGCGGCGACGGACTCGCCCGGCCCCGTGCCCGAGGTGGAGAGCGTGACGTTGGCCAGGCGGTGGTCGGAGAAGGTGTCGGGGGCGGTGAAGCTCGCGACCCGGATGAAGTAGGTCGTGCCCGGGCGCAGCGCGCCGAGCGACCCGTCGTAGCCCGGCGCGCTCCAGGTGAGAGTGACGCTCGAGACGGAGGCGTCCGCCCGCGCCGCCAGGTCGGTGACGGGGCCCGGGAAGTGCGCGACCTGGGCGTAGCCGGCGCCGAGGCGGAAGGTCGCCGACGCGGCGGCGGTGGAGGAGGACACCTCCTCGCCGATGACGGGCAAGACGGCGTAGTTGGCCGACACCCCGAGAGCCTGGCCGCCCGCCGCCGCGGCGCTTCGCGGCGCGGAGTAACTCGCGCTCTCCAGGCGCTCGCCCGCGGCCGCGGGCGCGGCCGTCCCCGCCGCCAAGAGGGCGGCGAGCGCGGCGGCGCGGCGCACGGGCGAGCTCCTCACCTGGGCCTATGCGTTCCTAGGGTTTGCCCACCAGGACGATGTGCTTGAAGATGGCGTCCCAAGTGCCGTTGCCGCCGTCCGTGTAGACGGCCACGGTCTGCGTGCCCGTGCACCAGCCCGGCTTGGTGGCGAAGGAGCCCTGGCCGAGCCAGGTCTGCGTCGCGTTGACCGACTGGCTCGCCGACACGAGTATGTTGCTCGTGTTGGTGACGTCGCGCACCGAGATGCCGATGGTGAGGCTGGTGGCGGCCGAGCTGCGGAAGTTGTAGCGCAGCGCGAGCCGGGCCGGGAGGTCGTCGCAGTCGATCTGCATGCGCGTGCCTTGCACCGTGCGGTCGAACTCGGTGAGAGCGGTGGGCAGGTTCTGCCCCTGGTTGCCGACCACCGCGGTCGCGTTCGTGTTCCAGAGGGTGAGGCTCATCGTGGCCAACGGCGAATAGGCCCGCCCGTTGACCGACACCCGCCAGTCGTCCTCCGTCGCGTCGTAGTAGGCCCGCAGGCTCCCCGACGGGGAGACGGCGGGCGTCGCCGCGGGGGTGCCGCTTTGGAAGAAGCTGACCGCCGTGACCGAGCCGGCCCGCACGCCGTAGTCGGCGTGGACGCCGCCGGCCCCCAAGACGCGCACGGTCCCCGCCGAGGACAGGATGCCCGAGGAGGCGCTCACGCTGTAGACGGCGTTGCCGGTCGCGCTGAAGACGCCCGTGCTCGCGCTCACGCCCGACATCAGCAGCAGGTTGCCTCCGGAGGTGAAGGTCGAGTAGGACACGGCTCCCACGCGCACGCGCACCGCGGCGTCTCCGACGAGTTGGGCCGCGGTCATGGCGTAGGGCGACATCACGAGCTGCTGGCGCGGGCTCATCTCCGCGTCCGGGGAGACCTGCACGCTGAGATAGGCCGAGGCGCCCGCGAACAAGTCGGGAGACAGCGCCGCGGCCGAGCCGAGCTGAACCGAGAAGACGCCGTTGGAGACCGGGACCGCCGACTGCGTCTCGGTGTAGAGCGCCGAGCCTCCGGACGCGGCGTCGTAGACGCGGAAGGTCATCGAGAAGACCCCGTCCTTGGGCACGCTCGTCGCCGGGTCGATGAGCCGGCCTTGGAAGTTCAGCTTGAGCGGGAGGTTGGCCGCCGGCGCGCCGACGGCCAGCGACAGCAAGAAAGGCGTCAAGAGGCGTCTCATGGAGGCTCCTGTGCTAATGCTAGTCTCGCGTAATGTTACCAGATAGAGTCTCGCCCGGCCGGGGGCGCCGGCGAGGCCCCCGTGAAGAGGAATTCGCGGACAATTCGCAGATCAGCGCGCCGGCGAGGAGGGGGGGGCGAAGCGATAACCGACGCCGTGCACGGTCTGGACGAGGCTGCCGGCGGAGCCGAGCTTGCGGCGCAGGGACTCCACGTGTTTGTCGAGCGTGCGCGTCTCCACGTTGCCGGGGTAGTTCCACACGGCCGACAGGAGCTCCTCGCGCTTGAAGGCTCGGTCGGGGTTGCGCAGGAGCTGGGCCAACAGCTCGAACTCCAGGCGCGTCAGCTCGATGGGCCGGTTGGCGACGAGGGCCTGGCGCGAGACCAGCTTGAGCTCCACGGGCCCGCCGTTGAGGACGGTGACGCTCTCCTCCGGCGCCTGGCCGGCCCACACCGCGCGCCGCAGCAAGGTGCGCACGCGCGCGAGGAAGACGGGGGCCTGGAAGGGGCGGGTGATGGCGTCGTCGGCGCCGGCGTCGAGCAAGGTCACCGCCTCGCTCGACCCCGACTTCGGGTCCACGCACAACACGAGCAGAGCGCGCAGCGCCGGCTCCGCCCGGATGGACTTGAGGAAGTCGGCCGCGTGGCGGGCGTCGCCGCAGGCCACGACGAGCAGCTGCGGCCGGGCGGTGCGCGCCAGCTCCAACGCCTCGGCGGGCGACGCGGCCGTCAGCGCGCGGTGGCCTTGCCCGGAGAGCAGCTCGACGAGCTGCCCGCGGAACTTGGCGTCGGCGGCCGCGACGGCGATGAGCATCGTCCCGGTCAGCCTCCGAAGACGGGGTATTCGCCGAAGACGTCCTTCAGCGCGTTGGTGACCTCGCCGACGGTGGCGTAGGCCTCGACGGCCTCGAGGATGGCGGGCATGAGGTTGGCCTCGCCCTTGGCCTCGGCGCGCAGGCGCGCGAGCGCGGCCTCGACCTTGGCGCCGTCGCGCTCGCGCTTGAGCTTCTTGAGCGAGGCGACCTGCCGCTTCTCGACGGCGTGGTCGATCTTGAGGATGGGGGGCGCGGCGTGGTCGGAGCCGTGGACGTTGACGCCCACGATCTTGCGGCGGCCGGCGTTGAGGTCGGTCTCGAAACGGTAGGAGGTCTCGGCGATCTCGCGGTGGAAGTAGCCCTTCTCCAGCGCGGGCACCACGCCGCCCAGCTCGCGGATGCGCTTGAGGATGGCCTGGGCGCGCTCCTCGACCTGGTCGGTGAGCGTCTCGAGGAAATAGGAGCCGCCGAAGGGGTCGGGCGTGTCCGTGACGCCGGTCTCCAGCGCCAGGATCTGCTGCGTGCGCAGCGCGAGTTTGACGGCCTCGTCGGTGGGCAGCGCCAGCGCCTCGTCGAAGGAGTTGGTGTGCAGGCTCTGGGTCCCGCCCAGGGCGGCGGCCATGCTCTGGAAGGCCACGCGCGCGAGGTTGTTCAAGGGCTGCTGCGCGGTCAGGCTCACGCCCGCCGTCTGGCAGTGCATCGGCAGCATCCAGGAGATTTCGCGTTTGGCGCCGAACTCTTCCTTCATCATCTTCGCCCAGATGCGGCGGGCGGCGCGGAGTTTCGCGATCTCCTCGAAGAAGTCGTTGTGCACGTCGAAGAAGAACGAGAGCTGGGAGGCGAAGTCGTCCACGGCCAGGCCGCGCTTGACCAGGCGCTCGACGTAGTCGCGCCCGTCGCCCAGGGTGAAGGCCAGCTCCTGCACGGCGTCGGCGCCCGCCTCGCGGATGTGGTAGCCGGAGATGGAGATGGGGTAGAAGCGCGGCGTCTCCTTGACGCAGAACTCGATCAAGTCGAGCACCAGGCGCATCGAGGGCTCGGGCGGGTAGAGGTACTCGTTCTGGGCGATGTACTCTTTCAAGATGTCGGTCTGGCAGGTGCCGCGCACGCGTTTGAAGGGCACGCCCTGCTTCTTGGCCAGCGCCAGGTACATCGCCAGGATGACGGGCGCCGGGAGGTTGATGGTCATCGAGGTGGACACCTTGCCCAGGTCGATGCCGTCGAAGAGGATCTCCATGTCGGCGAGGCTGTCCACGGCCACGCCTTCGCGGCCGACCTCGCCCAAGGAGCGGGGGTCGTCGGAGTCCAGGCCCATCAAGGTCGGCAGGTCGAAGGCGGTGGACAGGCCCGTCTGCCCGTGCGCGAGCAGGTACTTGAAGCGCTCGTTGGTCTCCTTGGGCGTCTTGTGACCGGCGAACATGCGCATCGTCCACGGGTTCATGCGGTAGCCCGAGGACTTCAGGCCGCGCGTGAACGGGTAGGCGCCGGGGCGGCCGACGGCCGCGTCGAGGTCCTTGCCGGCCAGGCGCGCGGGTCCGTATTCGCGCTCGACGGGGATGCCCGACAGCGTGAGCGGGTCCTCGGCGGGCGCGGCCGGGCGGGCGGGGGCGGACGGGCTCTTCATCAGTTGCCGCGCCGCTGGCGCGCCCGCTCGCGGGCGCGCTCGCGGCGGTCGCGCTCCTTGCGCACGTTCTCGGTCATGCCGGAGCGCCGCTCCTGGCGCCGCTCCATGCCCTGCTTGCGCTTCTCGAGGATGGCGCGGCGGCGCTCGCGCAGGCGCTCCAGGGCCTTCTTGCGCAGTTCCAGGCGCTGGGCGGGCGGCAGGGCCTTCCAGTTCTTGCGGATGGCGGCCAGGCGGCGGCCGTGGCCGCGCATGAGCGCCCGGTGGCGCATGAGGCGCTGCAGCTGGTAGGCGTGGAGCGGCTTGGCGCCCTTGGCCACGCGCGTCTCCTGGTTGGCGATGAGCAGCTCGGCCGGGCCGCCGTCGGCGGCCGCGACCTCGACCTTGCCCTCGTCGAAGACGCCGACGTGGGTCTCGTCGCCCTCGACCTCGACGCCGAACTCGGTGCCGCGCACGGCGGCCACCGCGGTGGCGGTGCGCACGCGCAGGCGCTGCTCGCCCAGCTTCTGGATCTTGGCCAGCAGCGAGCCGAACGCGAGCGAGAACACGGAGTCGCCCTTGGCGGCGCTCTCGACCTTGAAGTCGGTGCCCTCGCGCAGCGTCACGAGGCTGCCGCCGTCGAGGACGACCTCGGCGGAAGCGCCTTCGGCGGTGACCACGCGGTCGCCGGCCTCCAGGGGCATGCCTTCCTCGGCCGCGGCGCCGTCCTCGTCCCCGCCGGCGGCGTAGACGGTCACCTCGCCTTTGACCGCCCCGAGGCGGGCGTCCCAGTCCGCGGACTCCTGCGCGAGCGCGGGAGCGGCGGCGAGCGCGAGCGTGACGGCGGCGGCCATGAGGTGTCGCATGATGGGTCTCCTAGGTCAGTATGACTTTGAAGAACTGATGTTTCCCGACTTTGAGGGTGAAGTCCTTGGGCAGCTCGGCGGTGTCGGCGGTCACCTTCTTGTCGTCCACGGACACGCCGCCCTGCTGCATGAGCCGGCGCGCCTCGCCCAGCGACTTGCAGCCGCCGACGCCGACGATGATCTTGGCCAGCGGCGTGCCGCTGGGCTGGCGCACCGCGTCGGCGTCGGCGATGACCACGGCCTTCTTCTCCGAGAAGGTCTCGTTGAAGTACTTGAGGGCGGCGTCGCCCGCGGCCTCGCCGTGGAAACGCGCCGTCAGCAGCCGGGCCAGCTCCTTCTTGGCCGCCATGGGGTGTTTGGCCTTGACCGCGGCGAGGTCCTCGCTGGTCAGCAGCTCGTAGTACTGGAGCATCAGCTCGTCGGAGACGCGCATGGTCTTGCCGAAGACCTCGTTGGGCTCGTCGTTGAGCGCGATGTGGTTCTTGTAGGACTTCGACATCTTCTTCTCGCCGTCGAGTCCCACGAGGAGGGGGACGGTGAGCGCCACCTGCGCCTCCTGCCCGGCGTCCTGCTGCATCCTGCGGCCCATGAGCAGGTTGGTGAGCTGGTCGTTGCCGCCGAGCTCGACGTCGGCCTTGACCGCCACGGAATCGTAGCCCTGCAGCAGCGGGTACATCACCTCGAGCAAGGTGATGGGGGAGCCGTCGGCCAGGCGCTTCTTGAAGTCCTCGCGCGCGGTGATCTGCTGCACCGTGTGCCGCTTGAGCGTGTCGAGCAGGCTCTCGCGCATGAAGGGCGTCAGCCAGGTCGAGTTGCGCACGACCTCGGTCTTGGCGCGGTCGAGTATCTTGAAGGCCTGGTCCTGGTAGGTCTGGGCGTTGGCCGCGACCTCCTCGGCGGTGAGCGTCGGGCGCGTGGAGTCGCGCCCGGAGGGGTCGCCGACCATGGCGGTGAAGTCGCCGATGATGAGCACGGCGGTGTGCCCCAGGTCCTGGAACTGGCGCAGCTTGTTCAAGACCACCGAGTGCCCCAGATGGAGGTCCGCCGAGGTCGGGTCCACGCCCAACTTGACGCGCAGGACCCGCCCGGAGTTTAGCTTCTTGGCGAGCTCGTCCTCGGAAACGAGGGAGACCGTGCCGCGACGCAGCAAAGCCAGCTGAGCCTTGAGGTCCATGCTATTGAGGAATATACCAATTTCCTCAGAGGAAATCGTAGGGGTCGGAGTCCAGCGAGAGGCGGGCGACGGAGGGCAGCTTGTGCGCGCGCGCGGCGGCCAGACAGTCCTCGACGCGCCCGGGCGCGAGCTTGACCAGCACCTGGTGTCGGAAACGCTTGCGCACCTCCTTGAGCAGGGCCGGCGCCGGGCCGATGACCTCGCAGCCCGCGACGAGCCTCAGCGCCGCGGCCAGCCCCTCGGCGGCCTCCGCGGCCTTGGCGTCATCCGGGGCCGAGACCACCGCGCGCACGAGAGCCGAGGCCGGCGGGTAGCTCAGCTCGCGGCGCGCCTCGAGCTCGGCGTCGGCCCAGGCCGCGTAGTCGCCGGCCGCGGCGCCGACGATGGCCGGATGGTCGGGGGAGAGGGTCTGGAGCACGACCTCGCCGGGCTTGTCGGCGCGGCCGGCGCGGCCGGCCACCTGGGCGAGCAGCTGCATGGTGCGCTCCGAGGAGCGGAAGTCGGGCATGTGCAGCATGGTGTCGGCGTCCACGACGCCGACCAAGGTCACCTCGGGGAAGTGGAAGCTCTTGGCGACGAGTTTGGTGCCCACGAGGACGTCGGCTTTGCGGGCGCGGAACTGGTCGTAGACGCGTTCCTCGAGCCTGCGCTCCTTCGATACCGTGTCGCGGTCCATGCGCAGGACCTTGGCCCCCGGCAGGCGGCGCTTGACCTCGGCGGCGACGCGTTGGGTCCCCACGCCGGAGGCGCGCACCGAGGGGTCGCCGCAGGCGCCGCACTTCTCGGGCGGGGGCCAGGTCTTGCCGCAGTGATGGCACACCAGCACCCAGCGCGACTGCCCCAGTTCCGGCTGCTCGAGCTCGGCCGCGTCGTGCTGGATCTTGGCCACGCCGCAGTCCGCGCAGCGGTCCACCCAGCGGCACTTGCCGCACATGGTGAGCGTGGCGAAGCCGCGGCGGTTGACCATCAGGATGACCTGCTCTTTGCGGGCGAGGCGCTCCTTCATCATCTCGACGAGCTCGTCGGAGAGGACCTCGCCGAAGCGCGCGGGCGCGGTCAGCCGCACGGGCGCGCGCGGCACGGACGAGACCCGGTCCGGCATGGCCACCAGCTCGGCCTCGCCGCGGCGCACCGCGTCCCAGGCCTCGATGGACGGGGTGGCGGAGCCCAGCACCGCCAGCGCGCCGAAGGCGCGCGCGCGGGCGAGCGCGACCTCGCGGGCGTGGTAACAGGGCGATTGCCCGTCCTGCTTGAACGATTCGTCCTGCTCCTCGTCGAGCACGACCAGGCGCATGTCCTTGAACGGCAGCAGGCACGCCGAACGCGCCCCCACGACCACCTTCACATCGCCTCGCCTCACGCCCAGCCAGGCCAGGCGCTTCTCGCGCGGGGTCTGCAGGCTGTGCCACAGGCACACGGGCACGCCGAGCGAGGCCGCGAACTCGTCGAAGAAGGGGCGGGTCAGGGAGATCTCGGGCAGGAGGAAAAGCGCCTGGCCGCCCTCGGCGACGGCGCGGCGGATGAGCCGCAGGTACACCTCGGTCTTGCCCGAGGCCGGCACGCCGAAGAGCAGGACGGTGGCCGCCTTCCTCGCGTCGAGCAGGGAGGTCAAGCGGGAGACCGCGCCCGCCTGGCCGGGCGTGAGCTCGAAGGACGCCTCGGCGGGCTTCGGCGGGCGGGCCGCGAAGGCCGCGGGCTCCTCCAGCGACTTGAGCGCCGCCGGGACCATGGCCTTGACGCATTCCCCGATGGGCGCGCCGAAGCGCCGCGCCATGAAGCGCGCGCAGTCGAGCATCTCCGCCGTGAGCGCGGGGCCGGCATCGAGCGCCGACTCGATGGGCTTGAGCGGGCGCTCGGGCTCGCCGTCGAAGACCCGCAGCACGACCCCGACCTGGCGGCGCGGGCCGAAGGGCACGCGCACGCGCGCGCCCGCCTCCACGGCCATCCCTTCCGGGACGCGGTAGTGGAAGCCCTTGGCGAGGGGGACGGGGACGGCGACTTCGGCGATGCGCAGGCGGCCTCCGGCTACTTCACGGCGGTGAAGACGAAATGCGGCGGTATGTTGCGCACCTCGAACTGCGTGTCCACGTCGGAGAAGTAGTCCTTGAGCAGCGGGATGAGGTGCGTCGTCACCTGGTAGGGGACGAAGCGCCCGCCCGGGCGCAGGATCTCCGAGGTCTTGAGCAGCAGCTCGTGGCGGCCGCGGTTGGAGAAGTAGGAGAACGGCACGCCGGAGGTGACGGCGTCCACGGGACCCTCCACGCCGAGCTTCGCCAGTATCTTGTCGATCTCGCGCACGTCGCCGTGCACCGCTAGCAGGCGGGGGTCCTTGACCGTCGAGACGAGCTCCTCGTAGAGCTTCTGGTTGAACTCGACGGCGACGAGTTTGGCGTCGGGGCGCATCTTCTCGAGGATGCGGCGCGTGATGACGCCCTGCGCCGCGCCGTATTCGACGACGACCTTGGCCTCGGCGAGGTTCATGGCCTTCACGACCTTCTCGACGATGTACTTGCTGGAGGGGGTGACGGCGGCCACCGCCGGGTCGTCGAGGAAGACGCGGAAGTAGCCCATGAAGTCGCCGCGGTCGTCGTCCTCCGACTTGTTCTTCTTGGCCTCGTCGATGAGCTCCTCGAGCTTGGCGCGACCCTTCTTGACGCGCTCGGCGATGAGGTCGCCGAGCTCGTCGAGGACGTCGCGGTCCTTCTTGGGGCGGGGGGCGG